>CBFDTC010000084.1:0-1778 GCA_965612785.1 Candidatus Bathyarchaeota archaeon | reverse complement strand
AACGAGAAGAACGTCGCCAGGCGTATAATCACGGCCTGCATGCTCCTCGACTACAAGAACTACGAGGTCATCGTCGTGGACGACTCGACGGACGAGACCGTCGAGATTCTGAAGGAGATAGCCGCCGTCAGGAGGCGCAACGGGCCGGTTCTGAAGATAATCCACAGGAGCAACAGGAAGGGGTTCAAGGGTGGAGCCCTGAACCTGGCCCTGAAGTACATGAACCCGAAGACCGAGTACGTGATGGTTTTCGACGCCGACTTCGTTCCCCCACCCGACATAATAAGGCAGTTCCTCTGGTACTTCATGGCCCCCGAGGCCATGGAGGCCGTCCTCCAGAACGGCGGGGTTCCGAAGTTTAAGAACCACAGGCTTGGGACGGCGTTCCTCAACCACTACATGAACGGAAACAGGAACGGCTCGGTCGTCGAGAGGGTCAAAGAGTGGCTTGAGAGGAGGCGTATAGCAGCCGTTCAGGGATACCAGCTCCACTGTCTGAACAAGAGCGAGAACTGGATAACGATGGGGGTCAGGATGGAGTACAGCGGCAACTACATGATCGAGAGGACGGCTGAGGAGTTCTTCGGCGCCATGAAGATGATAGCCGGAAGCGTCTACATGATACGTGCCGACGTCCTGAGGAGGCTTGGGTGGAGCCACAACCTGACCGAGGACTGGGAGCTGACGGTTAGGCTCTACCTGAACGGGTACAAGGTCGTCTACACGCCGCTGATACAGGCCCCGGCTGAGATTCCGTCCACGATAGGCAGGTTGATCAAGCAGAGGATGAGGTGGGCTGAGGGGCACACGTACGTCGTGAAGAAGTACTTCTGGAGGGTTCTCAGGTCTCCGAACCTGACCTGGAGGGAGAAGCTGGAGTTCCTGTACTTCGCACCCTACTACCTCCAGTCCTTCCTGTTCATGCTCGGGACTATTTTCTGGCTTTCATCCGAGTTCATAGCTCGCATGATCCACCTGTCCACGCCCCTCATACCTTTCTGGACAGCCCTGTTCGGGTGGTGTCTCGTCCTCTCAAACGCCATGGCCCTCCCGCTGATGGGCCTCTCAGGCCTGTTCCTGGAGAGGAGCACCTTGAGGGACCTGGGAGGCCTGTTCTCGTTCCTCATACTCAGCTACCTCATAGCCCCCTACCAGGGATACGCAGCCCTGAAGGGCCTCCTGGAGAAGGAGGAGGGAACCTGGGTCAGGACCCCGAAGACTGGGAAGATAACAGACCTGATACTCAGAGCTCCGATAAGGAGGCCCTTCATCAGGAGGCTGGCCCCCCGAGCACGCAGGAGAGGAGGCGGAGCGATCTCGGCGGCTCTCCTGATAGCCGCCCTAGCCTCGATGGGTGGCATGGTGTTCGCCACGACGTTAGCCACACCCGTCTCGGCCTCAGACCCGACGAGGCTGAGCTTCGAGTACACGAGCACGCCTGTGGTCGTGAACAACGTGACGACGAACACGATACTCACGCACCCAGACTACACAGACTTGGGAGATGTAGCTCACACGGACTGCGTGAGGGCCGGGTGGGCTCCGAGTTGGCTGACGGTAGGGGAGTACTACCTCTACGGTCCTCTGGAGGAGGACTACACGTTCACGGGCGACATATCGTACATCGTCTGGATGCACGTCCATGGTCCTGGACACATAGTCCACCACACGTACGTAAGGTTCACGATATACGACGTGGATGAGTCGGGCTCAGCCACTCAGGTCGTCTCCCACCAGTTCGACATATGGCTCACGAACACGCCCAACAGGTACGTCTT
>CBFDTC010000083.1:0-1934 GCA_965612785.1 Candidatus Bathyarchaeota archaeon | reverse complement strand
TCGTAGCCCATGGCGTTTATCTCCTCCTGGGTTAGGTTGAAACCGTAGTACTGAAGGAGCATGCTTGCAGACGCCTCCGAGCAGAACCAAGGCTTCTGCTCGACGAAGGGCACGTCGAGCACCACGGCCTCCTGCGAGGGCTGGGGCGTCGGATGCCGGAGCGTTAGGACTGCTAGGAGGACTAAGGCGACGGCGGCCGCGGAAGCCAGCAGCTTCCTGTCCATCTTCACGTCTGGTTAGGCTTCGGAACGCTTTAACATGTTCTCCAGTATAGTCTTCCTCGGGTTGTCTCTGGTGGGTCGTGTCTACAGGCTTGAGGTCAGGGTCTACGCCCACTCGACGGAGGACCCTGAAAGGGTCGTAAGGGCCGTGCTGAACGTCTTTCCGGAGGACGTAGGGGAGGTTAGGTTTAGGAGGAGGACCGTGAGCGGCCAGTACGGGGACAGCATAACCATACTTAGGGCCGAGTTGAGGGGCTCCAAGGCGAGGAGGGTTCTGAGACACGTCGTCCAGAGCCTCGGTGAAGAGGACTTTAGGAAGCTTCTTTCAGAGGTGTCCTCGAGGGTGGATGAGTCTGGGAACCTCTACGTCAGGCTGGACAAGCAGGAGGCCTACCTCGGCAGGGTTAGGCTGATGGACTCAGACCCCATCAGGCTGAAGTTCTCGATCAAGCTGAACCTGGGTGAGGATCCCCCCTCAGTGGCTGAGAAGCTGCTCAGGGAGCTGAGGGGAGGTGGCGGAGGTTGAGGAGGTTCGTAGACCTCTGCATCAGGCCTGACCTACAGGACACTAAGCTGGTTAGGGAGATGGCGTCCCTGTGCTCCGAGATGGGGTTCTCGGCGGTTGGGGTCCTGTTTCCCCCGAGGGCGGGAGAGGAGCTCGTGAGGAGCGTCGGCAGGATCTTCTCGGACGAGGGATTGGACATGGTCTCGAGGACCCACCTGGAGGCAAGGGGGAGGGGGGAGCTCCTCCAAGCTCTCAGGAGGGTTAGGCGTAGGTTCGAGGTCGTCTCCGTGGGCTGCCTCACGAGAGAGGCGGCCAGGGTGGCTGCCAGGGACAGGAGGGTGGACCTGCTGAGGTTTCCATCCAACCCGAAGGAGAGGGCCAGGCTGTGGTTCGACAGGGCTGAGGCAAACCTAGCCTCATCCTCCAACACGGCCTACGAGCTCTGCATAGACCAGCTCCTCGGCCTCGAGGTTCAAGAGCTGTCCTCCATGCTCAGGATACTCACCATCGAAGTCCGGAATGCGGTTAAGGCGGGGGTTCCTGTGGTCGCGTCGAGCTGGGCCTCGGACATGTACGGCCTCAGGCCTCCGAGGGACATGGCATCCGTGCTCGTAGCGGTGGGCATGGAGGTATCGGACGCCCTCAGGGCTGTCTCGAAGAACCCGATGGAGCTCGTCGAGAGGAACAGGGAGAAGCTCAGCCCATCCTACGTCATGCCAGGCGTGAGGGTGGTCGACAGGCTTTGAGGAGGCGCTACATAGCCTTCAAGGTACTCTCAGAGTCGAAGCTCAGCCCAAGGGAGGTTTACTCGGCCATACTCGAATCTATGGCCAGGCTGTTCGGAGCCAGGGGGCTGTCTGAGGCCGACCTTAGGCTAGTCTCCTTCAACCCCTCGAACGGGGTTGGCATACTGAGGTGCAGCCACAGGGCCGTCTGGATGGTCAGGGCATCCATGGCCCTCATCTCCCACGTGTCCTCCTCCAGGGTCTCCGTGCACGCTGTCAGGGTCTCCGGAACCATAAAGGCCTTGAGGGAGAAGGTTAGGCTGGGGGTACGGCCATGTACCTCACGTACCTGACACCCTTCTGGGACCTGAGCCTCGAAGCAAATTCACCTATCCTCTTGGCGTCTCCTCTGACGACGACAACGTCCAGACACGCTCCGTCGTCCATGTGGGCGTGTATGAGTGTGTGTATTATGTCCGTGAA
>CBFDTC010000082.1:0-1937 GCA_965612785.1 Candidatus Bathyarchaeota archaeon | reverse complement strand
TCGTAGCCCATGGCGTTTATCTCCTCCTGGGTTAGGTTGAAACCGTAGTACTGAAGGAGCATGCTTGCAGACGCCTCTGAGCAGAACCAAGGCTTCTGCTTGACGAAGGGCACGTCGAGCATCACGGCCTCCTGCGAGGGCTGGGGCGTCGGATGCTGGAGCGTTAGGACTGCTAGGAGGACTAAGGCGACGGCGGCCGTGGAAGCCAGCAGCAGCTTCCTGCCCATCTTCACGTCTAGTTAGACTTCAGAACGCTTTAACATGTTCTCCAGTATAGTCTTCCTCGGGTTGTCTCTGATGGGTCGTGTTTACAGGCTTGAGGTCAGGGTTTACGCCCACTCGACGGAGGACCCGGAGAAGGTCGTAAGGGCCGTGCTGAACGTCTTTCCGGAGGACGTCGGCGAGGTTAGGTTCAGGAGGAGGACCGTGAGCGGCCAGTACGGAGACAGCATAACCATACTTAGGGCCGAGTTGAGGGGCTCCAAGGCGAGGGCGGTTCTGAAACACATCGTCCAGAGCCTCGGCGAAGAGGACTTTAGGAGGCTTCTTTCAGAGGCGTCCTCGAGGGTGGACGAGTCCGGGAATCTCTATGTTAGACTGGACAAGCAGGAGGCCTACCTTGGCAGGGTTAGGCTGATGGACTCAGACCCCATCAGGCTGAAGTTCTCGATCAAGCTGAACCTGGATGAGGACCCCACCTCAGTAGCTGAGAAGTTGCTTAGGGAGCTGAGGGAAGGTGGTGGAGGTTGAGGAGGTTCGTAGACCTGTGCATCAGGCCTGACCTGCGGAACACTAGGCTGATTAGGGAGATGGCGTCCCTATGCTCTGAGATGGGGTTCTCGGCGGTTGGGGTTCTGTTTCCCCCAAGGGCAGGAGAGGGGCTTGTGAGGAGCATCAGCAAGATCTTCTCGGACGAGGGGCTGGACATGGTCTCGAGGACCCACCTGGAGGTGAGGGGGAGGGGGGAGCTCCTCCAAGCTCTCAGGAGGGTTAGGCGCAAGTTCGAGGTTGTCTCCGTGGATTGTCTCACGAGGCAGGCAGCTAGGGTGGCTGCTAGGGACAGGAGGGTGGACCTGCTGAGGTTTCCGTCCAATCCGAGGGAGAGGTCCATGCTATGGTTTGACAGGGCTGAGGCAAACCTGGCTTCGTCCTCCAACACGGCCTACGAGCTCTGCATAGACCAGCTCCTCGGGCTTGAGGTTCAAGAGTTATCTTCCATGCTCAGGATACTCTCCGTCGAGGTCCAGAACGCGGTTAAGGCAGGGGTTCCGGTGGTCGCATCGAGCTGGGCCTCGGACAGATATGGTCTCAGGCCTCCGAGGGACATGGCATCCGTGCTCGTAGCGGTGGGCATGGAGGTTTCAGACGCCCTCAGGGCTGTCTCGAAGAACCCCATGGAGCTCGTCGAGAGAAACAGAGAAAAGCTCAGCCCATCCTACGTTATGCCCGGCGTAAGGGTGGTCGACAGACTTTGAGGAGGCGCTACATAGCCTTTAAGGTCCTATCGGAGTCGAGGCTCAGTCCCAGGGAGGTTTACTCGGCCATACTTGAATCGATGGCCAGACTGTTCGGAGCCAAGGGGCTGTCTGAAGCCGACCTTAGGCTAGTCTCCTTCGATTCCTCGAACGGAGTTGGCATACTAAGGTGTAGCCACAGGGCTGTCTGGATGGTCAGGGCATCCATGGCCCTCATCTCCCATGTGTCCTCCTCTAGGGTCTCCGTGCACGCTGTCAGGGTCTCCGGGACCATAAAGGCCTTGAGAAAGAGGGTTAGGCTGGAGGTATAGCCATGTACCTTACATACTTGACGCCCTTCTGAGACCTGAGCCTCGAAGCAAATTCACCTATTCTTTTGGCGTCGCCTCTGACGACGACAACGTCCAGACACGCTCCGTCGTCCATGTGGGCGTGTATGAGTGTGTGTATTATGTCCGTGAA
>CBFDTC010000081.1:0-2027 GCA_965612785.1 Candidatus Bathyarchaeota archaeon | reverse complement strand
GCCAGGAAGGTCAGGAGGCTCGAGAAGGCTCTGAGAGGGCTTAACCTAGTCCTCAGGCTTGAGGCATGCTGAAAGATTAACGGCTAAAGTTTGTCGAAGTTCGGTGAAGACGAAACGTTTTTAACGGATATTTAAATTTTACACAATCGGAGGTGGGATTGGGGACTAAGGCGCTCGGCCGGCATGTGATAGCGGACCTCTGGGGCGTAGACGCTAACCTACTTGACGATAAGCTTAGGCTGAGAGAAATCTGTGTTGAAGCCGCCAGGAGGAGCAGGAGCACCATCAAGGGCATCATGTTCTACGAGTTCGAGCCTCATGGGGTGACTGGAGTCCTCCTCCTGGCGGAGTCCCACCTCTCGATACACACGTGGCCTGAGCATGGGTATGCGGCCGTAGACGTGTACACGTGCGGGTCGGATCCAGATCCCTGGAGGGCCTTCGAGTACATAGTGGATGCCCTCAACCCGTCGTACGTGGAGGTTTTCGAGGTTAAGCGGGGTCGGCTCGAGAGGCGAACCCTACCGCCGGTCGAGGGCTGGTTCGTCGAGAAGGACAGCGAGTACGAAGTTCACGCAACTGGCGTGCTCAAGGTCCTGTACAGGGGGAAGAGCAGGTTCCAGCGCATAGAGGTCCTCGACCTCTACAAGTACGGTAAGAGTCTGATAATAGACGGTAGGATACAGTCCTCAGAGAGGTTCGAGTGGATATATCATGAGGCCCTCGTACACCCGGCCATGGTCACACACCCCGAGCCGTCGAGGGTGCTCGTGATAGGAGGCGGCGAGGGCGCAACCGCCAGGGAGGTCCTAAGACACGGGTGTGTCGACGAGGTTCACATGGTGGACATAGACGCCGAGGTGGTGGCCGTATGCAGGGACTTGCTTCCTTCCATGAACGAGGGTGTGTTCGAGGATCCGAGGTTCTCGCTCATCGTCTCGGACGGGAGGAGGTTCCTCGAAACCCTGAGGGAGGAGGTGAAGTACGATGTCATCGTCGTGGACGCAACCGAGCCCTCCGAGGGCTCCCCGTCTTGGATCCTGTACACAAAGGAGTTCTACGAAGCAGCCAACAGAGCCCTGACGCCGAACGGAGTGTTGGTAACGCAGGCTGGAGGGCTTACGGGGGACGTTCTGATAGTCCCGAGCGTCTACAAGACGGCTAAGACCGTGTTTCCCCACGTCAGGGCGTACAGGGCCTGGATTCCGCTCTTCGACGAGTGGTGTTTCGTCGTGTGCTCGAAGGGTGAGGACCCAGCCTCCCTCAGCCAGGCGGAGGTGGCCGAGAGGCTTGAGGAGAGAGGCGTGAGGGGGCTGAGGATGTATGGGCCCGACGTGCACGAGACTCTGTTCAGACTGCCTAAGTACTTTTTGGAGCTGATCGAGGGGCCCGCCCGGGTTGCGACGGATGAGAAACCCGTCTTCGTTTACCCGTAGGAGACACGGTTTGAGGGCTGCGGCCCTGATAACAGGGGGGAAGGACAGCCTCTACGCCTTGATGAAGGCCTTGAAGATGGGGTACAGCGTGGAGTGGCTAGTCTCCATGGCTCCGAGGAGGAGGGACAGCTGGATGTTCCACTGGGTGAACGTCCACCTTACGCCTCTGGTGTCGGAGGCCGTCGGTATACCGCTCGTCTACAGGGAGACCTCAGGCGTGGCTGAGAGGGAGGTCGAGGATCTCAAGAGAGTTCTCTCAGAGCTGGACGTGGATGCCCTCGTCTCGGGAGCCGTAGCCTCGAGGTACCAGAAGAGCCGTGTGGACAGGGTCTGCTCAGAGCTCGGAATCAGACATGTGACACCGCTCTGGGGCATGGACCAGGAAGAGCTCCTCCACGAGATGCTTGGCTCGGGCATGGAGGTTGTGTTCACGGCCGTAGCAGCCCTCGGCTTGGGCCCTGAGTGGCTGGGGAGAAGGCTCGACCAGGAGGCTCTGAAGGAGCTCCTGGACCTCAGCAGGAGGTACGGGGTAAACCCTTGCGGCGAGGGGGGCGAATACGAGACGCTTGTGTTGGACGCCCCCGTGTACAG
>CBFDTC010000080.1:0-2502 GCA_965612785.1 Candidatus Bathyarchaeota archaeon | reverse complement strand
GGAGCCTCTCGGCGATTATCCCGGCGATTGTGGACTTTCCCGAGGCGACTGGGCCGAAGACGACTATTATCACTCCAGACAAGTATGGCGGAGACTCTGGGAAATAAGTTCGTCTGAAGAGCATCCCATAAGCTATATGAACCGACCGCACGTATGCTTCCCGTTGAGGTGTAGCGGTTGTCTTCTGACGTTGTCAAGGCTGAAGGGCTGACGAAGAGGTTCGGTGAGTTAGTCGCGGTAGACCACGTAACCTTCACCGTGAGTAAAGGGGAGGTTTTCGGGTTCCTCGGCCCAAACGGGGCTGGTAAGACCACGACGATCAGGATGCTGATAGGGATACTGAGACCGGATGGGGGGAGGGCTGAGGTGCTCGGCTTGGATGTCGAGAAGAACGGGCTGGAGGTGAGGAACCGCATAGGGGTGGTACCAGAGGCCTCCAACGTCTACCCAGACCTGACGGTGTGGCAGAACCTCATGTTCATGGCTGAACTCTACATGGTTCCCAGACAGGTTAGGGAGGAGAGGGCGACGAACCTCCTCGAGAAGTTAGGTCTGGAAAGGTTCAGAGACGTGAAGGCTGGGAAGCTGTCCAAAGGGCTCAGGCAGAGGCTTCTGCTATGCACGGCGTTGATACACGAACCGGAGCTCCTGTTCCTCGACGAACCGACTTCAGGCTTAGACGTTCAAAGCGCCCACGAGATCAGGCGTATGCTCAAGGAGATGAACAGGGAGCATGGCGTGACGATATTCTTGACGACTCACAACCTCTGGGAGGCTGAGGAGATGTGCGACAGGATAGGCATAATAAACAGGGGGAAACTCGTCACGATAAGCACGCCAACCGAGCTTAAGGAGAAGTTCGCAGGTCTGAGGTGCGTCGAGGTGGCATTCGAAAAGGATGTGAGCCCCGGAGAGCTGTCGAAGGCCCTGGGATGCGAGGTTGAGAAGCGTGGGAGGACGCTCAGACTGTACGTAGAGGACTTGAACGAGTGCTTATGCATGGTGGTGGACTACTCGAAAAGAAGCAACACGAGGATAACGAGTCTGAACGTGGTTCAGCCGAGCCTCGAGGAAGCTTTCCTCAGGGTGATAGGGAGTTGAGGATACGCGGGTACGTGGTGAGGATATGGGCGGTGGCCAAGAAGGACATGAGGATATACTACCTGAAGGGGCCCGTCGTCATATTCGGCATGCTCATACCAGCATTCCTGTACCTCGCATACGCCGTTGGGAGGAACATAACACCCCAACAGGCCATACCAGGCATAATGTCGATGACCGTGTTCTTCACATCCACCTCTGTAGGGCCTGTCATAATGCCCTGGGAGGCGCGTTCGAGGACACTCGAGAGGCTTCTATCATCCCCCGTAAACATGCCCATGATACTCCTCGGAGATGCGACGGCGTCCGCGACATTCGCGGTTGCGTTGACCACAGCTGTCTCACTCGTCGGCTTATCCCTCAAGGTTTGCACATTCAGACTAGCCATCTTAGCCTTCAACCTGGTCGCATCCGCCCTGTGTTACTCCTTCCTCGGACTGGCGATGTCGGCTTACCCAAGCGACGTGCCAGCCACAGTGATGATGCTCTCCTCCCTCGTGAAGTTCCCGATGGTGTTCATAAGCGGGATATTCATACCGATAGAGGCCATGCCGACACCGCTCAAGATGCTGTCCCTTCTCTCACCCCTAACCTACACGACGGAGCTGTTCAGGGCATCGGTCGGCCTAAACGTCCAGGTGGCACCCAGATTCGCCGCGCTTATCCTGGCAGCCTACACAGCAGCCGTGACGTACGTAACTATGAGGTTGCACAAAGCGACCCTACCGAGGAGATTCCAGTAAAAAGTTCGGAGAGGCCCCTCATATTTTGAAGATCTTCCTCCTTACGATGGACCAGTAGTTGTAGAAAGCAAACCATGAAGTCGCTAACATCAGGACAGCCAAGTATACTGGCTTGGCTCCCACGCACAGAATCTTCGACGACGTGAAGGCTACAGCTACGACGTAGGCCACTACGTTTATGACGAAAGCTCTCCTCTGCCAACCGTACCTCTTGACGGTGATTACGGCCTGTAGCGCTGCGTAGCCTTCACTGGTTAACGCGTACTTGCCTTCGCTGTTCAAGGCTATGAGGCTTCCAAGCTTCTTCAGGTGAAAATCCAGCTTACCGCTACTCTTAATCCCAAGCTTCCTCTTCAACTCCGAGAACCCCATGGGCTTCCCAGCCAGTAGCTTCAGAATCTTAATCCTAAGTGGGTGGGCTATCGCCTCAAACGTCTCGTCAGACCCCATCAACCTCACCGGATTAACACAAAAATTGAAGCAATTAATTCTATGTTCATAGACTGAAAAGTCAAGAAAACTAGACTACGTTTCGAGCGACAGATATCCGAACAAGAGGTAAACGTTTTTTATCGGTTCGCATTGAAACCTCATGTAATGCGCCTGTTCGCTGTGTCAGATCTCCACGGCGACGTGAGTCTGACTAAAGGCTTACTCA
>CBFDTC010000079.1:0-2559 GCA_965612785.1 Candidatus Bathyarchaeota archaeon | reverse complement strand
GACAGAGGTTGACCCTACGGGGGCTGGAGACTCCTTCATCGCAGCGTTCCTGTCGGAGTACGTCAGGGGCGAGGACCCGAAATGGTGTGGAGCCGTAGCCTCAGCTGCTGCCTCGTTCGTGGCTGAGGGTAGGGGCCCATCGAGGTTCGGGTCTAGGGGGGAGGTCCTAGAAAGGGCCTCGAAAATATACGAGGAGGTTAGGACGGCCTAGGCTGACCTCTCGAAGCCCTGAGAAGAAGCGCTGAGGAGAATGCGATGAGAGCAGCGGCGGAGAGGTACGCCGAGCACAGGCTCAACGTGTCCCTCCTCGCCTCGTTGAGCCTCCAAGACCAGGTCTCTGTCGAGCTCTGACGTAGGCCCTCTCCACGTCAGGTGGTACGCAGCCACGCTCGGACTAGAGAACCCCAGAGCCCTCTGTATCTCCCTGACCCCGTAGGAGGGCTTGCCCCTCATTAGCATGTAGGCGTAAACTCTGAAAGTCTTCCCCTGAGCTCGGCCTCCAGCTCCCTGTCGGACATCTCATCCACCGAGGATGGAGACCTGGACGCTCCGGCTCCTCGGACCGTCGAGCTCTACGAACAGTATCCTCTGCCAGGTACCCAGCAACGGCCTGCCGTTCTGGACCGGTATCGATACGCACGGCTTCACCATGCTCGTGAGTATGTGGGCGTGGGCGTTCTGCTCCCTCGGCATCCACCTGTACTTCTCGTTGTGTCTGTAGCGGCCCTCGACCGGGACGAGCCTCGTGAAGGTCTCGAGGATGTCCTCCCACAGGTCCGGATCGGCCTCGTTCACCGTGACGCACGCAGTCGTGTGGGGCGTCCAGACGTTCAGCACACCGTCGGAGACGCCGCTGCGGGAGAGCACATCGAGGACCCGGTGGGTTATGTCGATGACCTGTAGTCTTCTTTCCGTCTTTACAGATATGGACTCTGTGTAGACCATGGGGGATCACCAAATTAAGTGAGTCAATTTTTAACTTTTAGAGACTATGAGACAAGCAAGGTTAGTATCCTCTACTAAAAGGATGCTTGCTCTAGCGCCTTAGACGACACGGTGTGACTGACTGCAATTCCTATGATCCCAGCCATCCAGAGCGTGAATCCGGGTCCCTCTAGGTATCTGCATGAACGGATTCTGGTTATGGACACTTTGAGGTAAACAGTCTTCGCAGCCTGTGAATACGTGTTATCGAGTATGAAGTAGACAGGCCCCGTGTAGTTTCCACCCAACTTCAGTTTAAAGCGTTGGTACGTTATCTCCGTCGTCCGCCACTCTATATTCGTGAAGTAAAATTCGAGTAGTTCCTCGGGTCCGCCTACGAAGCCAGCGAACTCTTTCCAGAACTTTATGTCTCCTCCCTCAACCACCTTGAGCACTCCTCGGACCGTTATTCTCTCCTCCCAGCCTTCCGGGACTATATTGACTGACAACAGGCGGTAAGAGCCCGCTTCAACCTCGAATGTACCCTCGATAGGTCGTTCAACCGTAGTAAGCTGGATGAACGAAGAGGCGATCAGGGACGCCCCTAGAACCAGCAGGATTATGCCGGGAGCACACGCCCTAAGCGTTGTCCTTCTCCCCCGTAGTTCAACGCTCCTCTTCGACAGGTAATACTCAATCCGCCCTTCATACCAGGATGCCATCCAGGATGCCATTAACGCCAGGAGATACGACATCGCACACCAGTACGGAACGTGCGTCAGGGTGGCTATGAGCAACGGCTTGTGGAAGGGGGTCAGCCTGATGTACTTGTACTCTGGTATCCCTCCTATCAAACCATAAGGAACAATAGATATATCGACTGTGACGGAGTAAGAGGGGTACATAGCTCTTAAAACGTTTCTATACCACCTCCTTACGGGTTCTAAGGACATCAGGGGGTAGAAAAACGGGTTGAACAGCAACAACAACCCGTGTTTGTGGGGAGGAGGAGACAGCCACCAGTAAACGATGTGGTATCCTATCACACCTATGAACGAGTCGGCGAGCAGTATACACACGAATGCGACGACAAACGGCCTGATTCCGACAGGTCTCAGAAGCTGTGTAAGTCTACCCAACAGTCCGCGAGGCAGCCTCTTAGACGCGGACGGAGCTGTGGACAATCCACGCCCCATAACGTGATAACGGGAACACGCTGTTTTTAACTTTGCCTCAACATGGTGAAAATTTGTAACACTAAGAATAAGGTGAGGTTCGTACGCAGAGTGATGGATTTGACCCCAAGGGGGAGGAGGTACGCCTTGGTGGCGGAGATACCGGGCGGGATGTTCCGCAGATGCGCGGTCAAGCCGTCGGAGTCGTGAACCTAACCTTGGACGCCAGGATGGTCGGAGCGAACACGGCCGGGGAGCCCCACTCCATCCACCAGTGGGACACCTGCCGGACTTCCTTGGAGACAGCCTTTACCTTCTTCAACAGCTCCAGCAGGTTCTCGCTCAGCCTCAGCCCCCTGACGGCGGCGACGGGTTCGCCGTCCTTGACGTGGAGGACTCCGTCCCTGACGATGCCTGAGAAGTCTCCGGCCCTGTAGTCCTGGAACCTGACGTAGGTTAG
>CBFDTC010000078.1:0-2726 GCA_965612785.1 Candidatus Bathyarchaeota archaeon | reverse complement strand
CTAACCTACGTCAGGTTCCAGGACTACAGGGCCGGAGACTTCTCAGGCATCGTCAGGGACGGAGTCCTCCACGTCAAAGACGGCGAACCCGTCGCCGCCGTCAGGGGGCTGAGGCTGAGCGAGAACCTGCTGGAGCTTCTGAAGAAGGTCAAGGCGGTCTCCAAAGAAGTCCGACAGGTGTCCCACTGGTGGATGGAGTGGGGCTCGCCAGCCGTGTTCGCGCCGACCATCCTGGCGTCCAAGGTCAGGTTCACGACTCCGACGGCCTGATTGGGTACCTGCCGTACCTCAAGGCTGTCTCGTAAACTGCCCTTATGTTTTCTGGAGGCACATCTGGATGTATGTCCTGGGAGGGGGCGAGTATGTAGCCTCCCCCAGGGGCTAAGGCTTCGATGACGGCCCTGACGTGCCTCTTGACATCTTCGACCGAGCCTAGGGGAAGCGTTCTCTGAACGTCTATCCCACCGTGGAAGCAGAGGCGGTCCCCGAACTCGCGTTTGATTCTGTGGTGGTCCATGTTCTTGGCGTTGGGCTGGAGTGGGTTCAGGACGTCTATTCCGCATTCTATGAACTCCGGTATCAGCTCGTAGACCGAGCCGCACGTGTGGTATATCAGCTTGATTCCCGGAAACCTCTTCTTTATCTCCCGTACGTACCTGCTGAACCACGGCTTCACGTACCTCCTATAATCCTCGACCGACAGGAACGGACCGGTCTGGTGTCCCATGTCGTCCCCGAAGAAAGCCAGGTCCACGTAATCCCCTACAACCTCAAGAAAGTTCAGTGATATCTCCAGAAGCGTCTCAGTCAACGTGTCCGCCAACGCCCTGTAGAGCTCCGGCTCCATGCGCATGTCGAGGAACCACCTGGAGAACCCCCTGAGGAAGGCGTACCTGTGGAATATCCCGCCTGGTATCTCCGCCACTACAGCGTACCCCATCTCCCTGAACTTTCTTGCCTCCCTCTCCAGGCCCTCGAAGAGCCTCGGGTCGTCCGTCCTGGGCCATGGGTAGGCCTCCACGTCCTCCGGGCTCCGTGCGTTCCTCAGAGGCGGGTCCACGGGGTAGTAGTGGCTCCTCATCCTCAGCCACCTCACGCCGAACATGTCCACGTACACCCTGTCCGAAACCCTCCTCCCCAGGTCTCTGACCCTGACGTGCCTCAAGTCCACACCGAACCTCCTCAGTATCCTCTCGTCCACCCTCGAAACGTTGAACGAGGCGGGCCTAACCTCCACCCTCACATCCTTAAGGCCGAGAAGCCTACAGAGGGCCGTGTAGCCATACGGCGCCCCGACGGCGATGCGGCAAGTTGAGCCTCCGAGGTCTAGGAGAACCCTGTCCGGCTCCTCGTGCCTGAGGGCCGTCAGAACCCTCTCCCTCGGGGTCAAACCCACCAGGTGATGTGTAGGCCTTTCCTTAATTCTTTAGCGTTACACCACACTCACCCTGTTAAGCTAAGGTTTAACTGCGTGTTTTTCGATTCCATGTTAGGGGGTGTTGATTATTGTGGTTCCGTTTGCGTTTAAGAGACTGATTCATAGGCTATCCAGAGAACCTGCACTGCTTCTAAAGCACGCTGGAATTGGGAGGTTCGTCATTGCGTTAGTGGCCGTCCTTGTTATCGATTCTCTGATAGGCGCCATCGGATACCACATCGCCCTCTGGGGTTTGCCTCCTCCCCCTCTCGGACATGAGTTGTGGTTGCTTTTTAACCCGTTTTTCTATCCCTTGATGTCCTTAAAGGCCGTTAGAAGATGGTACGTAAACACATTAAGAGCTTTGTACCCCTCTTATTCCGTCACCGTTGAGGTATCGATCATCCCTCAGTACATACTTATAGGGATACCAGAGCATAAGTACATTCCGTTGACAATCTTTCATATACCGTTGCTCATACCTACTCTGATACACGCACCATACTTTTTTGCGCTGTCAGATATCCTAGCGTTAATCGTATCCTGGTTTGAGAGGCGAATTAAACCTCCCACGTCAGGGAAAGAGCCTAAACCGCGGGAGAGAACGCCGCTCAAAGTATACACTTTTGGCATAATTCTGCTGATTCTGGGGGGCTCCTTGGTTGCTGCCTCGTTCATCCCGCTGAGTACCACCGAACAGCTCGTTGAGGACACCTTTGAGTTGGAAGCGGGCTCTTACCGCCTGATGACAGTCTCGATCGTCCCTAAGGGCTGGGAGGAGAGGATGGTCATCAGAGGGGTGTTCAGGGTGGTCAAGGATGGAGGGATAAAGTTCTGGAAGGATATGGGCTTCGTAGGCGAGGCCGATGAATGGGTTGACTTCTACTTCGAGAACATAGAGTGGCAGAGGACGGAGATGGCGTACCAATGCTTTAAGCTGAAACTGGGTGGAAACTTCACGGGCCCTATATACTTTATGTTTGATAACACGCATTCGCAAACCGCGAAGACAGTTTACTTCAGGGTGAACATAACCAGAATCCGTTCATGCAGATACCTGGAGGGACCCGGATTCATGCTCTGGATGGCTGGGATCATAGGAATTGCGGTCAGTCACACCGTGTCGTCTAAGGCGTTAGAGCAAGCATCCTTTTAGTAGTAGAGGATACTAACCTCGCTTGTCTCATAGTCTCTAAAAGTTAAAAATGACTCACTTAATTTGGTGATCCCCCCATGGTCTACACAGAGTCCATATCTGTAAAGACGGCTGTCTCTTATACACATCTGACGCTGCCGACGAAGGCTTAGG
>CBFDTC010000077.1:0-2732 GCA_965612785.1 Candidatus Bathyarchaeota archaeon | reverse complement strand
TCACTCTGTGGGGTCTTTCCGAGCCGTCGCTCACGATGTGGAAGCACAGCTCTCCCCTGGCGCTCTCGATGCAGTGCCACACCTCACTTTTCGGGACTTTCATGAAGAATGGAACCTTCTTCCTGAACGGGCCTTTGGGCATCTCATCCACGGCCTGTTCGATTATGTTTAGGCTCTGCTCCATCTCGTCCCTCCTGACGAGGGTCCTGTGGTAGGCGTCTCCCTCCTCGTAGCATGGAACCTTGAAGTCGAGGTCGCCGTAAACCTCGTACGGTACGTCCTTCCTGACGTCGAACCCTATTCCGGAGGCCCTCAGGTTCGGCCCCACGAGGTCGTACTCGACCGCCGTGTCCCTGTCCACCTTGCCCACTCCGACCGTCCTCTCCTTGAACATCGGGTTCTTGAGGAGGAGGTCGTCGTATATCTCGAGCTGAGCTCTGAGCTTCTTCACCATTTCCTCGATGTCTTCCCTCAGCTTCTCAGGCATGTCCCTCCTGACGCCTCCGGGGGCTGAGTATATGTCGTATATCCTCGAGCCCGTCAGCCTCTCCCTGACGTACAGAACCTTCTCCCTGTCCCCCCAGGCCACGTTCAACACGGTGTCGAAGCCTGCTGCCTTGGCTATGAGGCCTATGTTCAGGAGGTGGCTCTGTATCCTGGACAGCTCGGCCTGTATGACCCTGAGGTATTTAGCCCTGTCTGGGGGCTCTATGCCAGCCAGCTCTTCGACAGTCTCCGCGTACGCTATCTCGTACGAGGCTCCGTCGAGGACGCATATCCTCTGGACTATCATTATGTTCTGGTACCAAGACCTGTACTCCATAAGCTTCTCGAACCCTCTGTGCAGGTACCCTGGAACGGCTTCGGCTTCGAGTACGTATTCGCCGTCCAGTCTCAGCCTGATGCTGAAGTTCCCTGAAGCCGGATGTTGAGGGCCGAAGGGCATCGTGAACACCATCTCCTTCTCGCTGGGCTTCGGTTCATAGTACGGAACCTTAACCTCCTCCGGAACCTTCTCCTCCTTACCCTGGTAACCCATCCCCTGTATGGCGTCCATGGCCATGACCACGGCGAGGCCTATGGGCTCAGGCCTCGGCGGACACCCGGCTATCCACATGTCAACAGGGATGTACTTGTCGAGCTCCTTGATGACGTTGTAGCTGTCCCAGTACGTCCCTCCCGTGGCTGGGCAACACCCGAACGCCATGACGTACTTCGGTCTCGGCATCTGCGAGTACACTCTGACGATCCTCCTGAGAGTCTTCGGGGTCACATACCCACCCACCAACAGCACGTCCGACTGCCTTGGGCTTCCCTTCGTCAGTAACCCGAACCTCTCCATGTCGAATCCGCTGCTCGCCCACGGAGCGGCTTCTATGAAGCAGCATCCCGTGAAGTAGAACACTATCCAGAGGCTCCTAGCCCTCGCCCAATCCACGATGCTCTTCGGCTTGACCTTCATCGGGGGCATCTGGAGCTCCGGTGGCTTGGCGAGCTCCTCAGGCGGCATTATGTAGCTCTTCTTGTCCATAGCCACGAGCCACGGGAAGTTGGTCAGCTTCAGAGCTCCTGTCGGACATATCTCCGCACACAGGCCGCAGAAGCAGCACTTGAACATGTCTATCTGCGGGTACTTCCTAACCTTCCCATCCTCCGTCTCCCTCTCGACCATCTCTATGGCCTTGTTCGGGCATATCGTGGCGCAGGCTCCGCATCCCCTACACTTCTCCATATCAAGAACGTGTCTACCCCTCGAGAACTCCGACAGGGGCATCTCCGGCGGGAACCTGTACGTCATCGGCTTCCTGAAGAAGAGTTTTAACAACGCCTTAGCTGAGGCCGCCGTTCAACATCACCTCATAGCCTGAGGAATGTGGTAAACTTCAGCCACGTACTTCCTCCAGTTAAAATCTTTCCTGAACGGCGGTGGGCCAGTCCATTCCTCTGTGAGTAGGGGCTTGAGCATGTCGTTCCCTTTGAATTTTATGCCGAACATCTCCCAGGTCTCACGTTCGTGCATGGATGCGTTCGGCCAGAGCTGTGAGAGGCTGTCTATCTCCGCCTCGTCCCGCGGCACCTTCGTGGAGACCTTACAGTATATCCTTCCGTCGAACCTGTACAAGATGAAGTACACCTCAAAGAAGCCTTCCTTGATGAAGTCCACTGCACTTACCGTCAGGAGCCTGTCGAATTCCTTCTTGAGGAACTTCGCAACTTCGAGGTACTTGTCCGCCTCGACCTCGACGTAGCAGACGCTCCCCTTGACGCTCGTTTCGGCTCCGAACCTCTCTTTGAGGTCTTTGCAAAGATCCTTCAGCTCTATCATACTTTTAAAAATGTGCATATGCACTATAAATTTTACTATTAAAACTGGCACAGGAAAAAGCCATTTTTAAGAATTTTCTGAAGCCTTATTGATGGAAATTAGGAAAAAACAACGCCAATCCACCACACCTAAACAGTTGCGACCACTCTACAACCGCTTTGAGACCTGAGTGAATCCACCCCTCCTAACGGCGTGCTCGTAGGGACGTCCGATGACTGCGTAGAGCAACATGGATATAAGCATGCTCGGTATGGAGGACCCTACGAACGGTGCTTTGAAGTAGCAGAGCCAGTAGGAGGCTATCCCAGCCGCCCAACACGCCAACGCCACCGGGTTGAAGCCCCCGGTGTACCAGTACCCCTCTCTGCCGTACAGCCACTCGACCCTGTAGCCCCGCTTGACGAGG
>CBFDTC010000076.1:0-2782 GCA_965612785.1 Candidatus Bathyarchaeota archaeon | reverse complement strand
TTCGAGACGAGGTACCCGTTCAGGGAATACCCGGTCGGCGACAACGTGAAGTGGAGGTGGATGGCCAGGATAGCGGGTCTCGACCCATCGGACTACTGGTCCCATGGGAGGCCGACGGAGAGGTTCGTAGGGACGGTGATATACAGGCTGATGTACCATGGGATGTACCTGTACACGGGAACCCACTCCGAGGCCGCGCGTCCACCGGAGCACTTCGAGCTCGTGTACCACTCCTCACACTTCTACGTCCTGGTGTACAAGGTCGTCTACGAGGATTAGCTTATGTAGGTTATCCTCTCCTCCACGACTGTATGCTTTTCGATGCGCTTAAACTCCTCAGCTATACGCTCAGACCTCTTGACCTCCTCCTCCATGCCCTCCAAGTCCACCTCGATGCCCAGGAACTCCCTGAGGACTCTCAGGACCTCCCTGGCCGCCTTCACGTCCGGCAGGTACCCCCTCGTCTCCCCCAGCAGACACACGGCCTTCATGCCCATCATCCCAGCCACAGCCACGAGGACCCCCGCCATGCCCACTATCGGGTTTCCCGGCGGGCTTACCTTGACCCCGAGCTTCTTGAGTCTGTCGAGTATCTGGCTGTCTGTGGAGGAGGCCACGACGCCCGGTACTCCCGTCACGGCCTCGCTGAAGCCTCCCACGGTTACTATCAGCTCCACTCCGACTTGTTTGGCGTACTTGGCCACCTCCTCCGCCACCTCGTACTGGCCCTCAGTCGTCTGGGCCTGACAGTCCCCAGTCAGGAACAAGATGTCCCTGTCCGCCCCCCTCCACAGGTAGAACTCGTTCCTCAGCAGCCTCAGCCTACCTTGATCATCCGTCTCAGCGTAGTGTGGGAAGTGGGGTGAATAGAGTTCCGCAACCTTCTCCGCTCCGAGCCTCTCGATTAGGTAGGTTACGGCTATCTTACCGACGAGGCCGAGGCCTGGGAGGCCCTCGATGAGGACGGCGTTCCTGAGCTTGGGTCTGTCGCCGACTATGAAGGTTTTCATCTTCCCCGTTAATTTTCGGCTTGACGGGAATAATAACGTTGCTCGGGCGGTTTGGAAACAAAGAAATATAAGCCACTCCCAGACCTTTTGGAGTGGTATGAGCAAGAGGAAGCCGAGGAAGTTCGGGAAGGGAGCCAGGCCCTGCGTTAGGTGTGGAGCCTACGGGCCGATAATAAGACGCTACGGTCTAAACCTCTGCAGGCAGTGTTTCAGGGAGGTTGCCGAGAAGCTCGGCTTCAGGAAGTACAGCTGAGGTGACCTGACATGACGATGATGGACCCACTTGCAGATGCCCTCTCGAACATAAAGAACCACGAGATGGCGAGGAAGAGAGAGTGTATAATCTGCCCTGCGTCTAAGCTGATAGGGGCTGTTTTGAGGATTATGCAGGCCAACGGCTACGTGGGTGAGATAGAGTTCATCGAGGACGGGAGGACGGGTAAGTTCAGGGTTCAGCTCTTCGGTAGGATAAACGACTGTAAGGCCATCAAGCCTAGGATAAACGTGAAGGTCAAGGACATAGAGAAGTGGGAGCGACACTTCCTCCCAGCCAAGGACATAGGCATACTCATAATATCCACCCCGAAAGGCCTGATGACGCACCACGAAGCCAAGAAGAGACACCTCGGCGGAAGACTCATCGCGTACGTCTACTGAGGTGGGCCAGCGTGGTTAAGGCGGTCGTAGAAGAGAGGTTTGTGGAGATCCCGGAGGAAGTCCAGGTTTCCGTGGAGGGGAGTAAGGTAACCGTCTCAGGCCCGAAGGGGAAGCTGGAGAGGGACTTCAGCAAGGTTCCCGTGAACATAGAGCTCACCGACGGTAAGGTGAGGGTCTGGGCCCTGTGGCCGAAGAAGAAGGAGAGAGCATGCGTCGGAACAGTGGCGTCTCACATAAGGAACATGATAATCGGCGTGACCGAGGGCTTCACGTACAGGATGAAGGTCGTGTACGTCCACTTCCCGGTCACGGTCAGGGTGGAAGGCCGTAAGGTCATCATAGAGAACTTCCTCGGAGAACGTAAGCCCAGGGAAGCTGAGATAGTCGGAGACGTTCAGGTGCTGATCGAGGGGGACGACGTCGTAATCCGTGGGATAGACAAGGAGGCCGTCGGCCAGACGGCCGCCAACATAGAACAGGCCACGAAGGTTAAAGGGAAGGACATAAGGAAGTTTATCGACGGGATATACGTCTACGAGAAGAAGACGGGTTGGGACTGACATCCCTCTAAGCATCTCCCTCTGCCAAAAGCTTTATACCCGCCGAGACCCGTAATCTAATCCGGTCCCCTTTATGGGCGAGGAAGCTCCCCGTAGGAGGCTTGTAAACGGGTACACGATAATCGGGGTTGAGAGGAACCCCCTCCTGCCGTGCAGGGGGATAGTAGCCAAGTTTGATTCCGAAATAGGGGAGGTAATACCGGTACTGTTCATCAGGAACGTGGGGCGCTCCTCCTACATCGAGTCCGAGAACATATTGACGATAAAGGTTCACGGCAGGCTGATGACGTTCTACCCTGACGGGAGAGTGGCCATGAATCAAATCTGGGATGAGCGTGTGGTCAAAGAGCTTATGGACGACCTGATGAAAGAGGTGAACGACGCATACGAGGAGCTCCTGGAAGAGGGACCTCCCACCGCCGAGGAGGTCAGAAGAGCCCTCAGCCTAAGCTGGAAGGACGTTTACGAGCTCCTCCCAAAGACCAACTGCGGGGAGTGTGGTTACGAGACCTGTCTATCTTTCGCCGTGGACGTGCTCAGGGGGGATGCGAAGCT
>CBFDTC010000075.1:0-2863 GCA_965612785.1 Candidatus Bathyarchaeota archaeon | reverse complement strand
AGAAGATAAGGGAGGCGAAGAGGCTTCAGGAGGAGGTCACGAAGCTGGAGGCCGAGGTCGAGGAAGTCAAGAGACGCAGAGACAAGCTTCTACTCTCGATACCAAACGTGGTCCACGAGTCCGTCCCGGTAGGCGTGGACGAGAACGACAACGTTCCGATAAGGTTCTGGGGGAAGCACAGAGTCTGGAGGGGACACGAGGAACAGTTCCTCGAGCAGACGAAGGGCTTCGACGTCGAGTACGAGGTCATAGACTGGAAGCCCACCGGACACGCGGACGCCCTGGAACTCCTGGGCATGGGAGACACCCTAAGGGCTGCGAGGGCCGCGGGGTCCAGGTTTTTCTACCTGTTCGACGACCTAGTCTGGCTGGACATAGCCCTCCAGCTTTACGCCCTGGACAACCTCACGAGGTGGGGTTTCAGGCCCTGCATGCCGCCCTACATGCTGAGGAGGAGAGCGTATGAAGGTGTCACGGCCCTGAGCGACTTCGAGGACGCCATATACAAGGTGGAGGGGGAGGACCTCTACCTGATAGCCACGAGCGAGCATCCGATGGCCGCGCTGTACATGGATGAGATAATCGAGGAGGAGGATCTCCCGATACTCCTGGCGGGGGTGAGCCCATGCTTCAGGAAGGAGGCTGGAGCCCACGGCAAGGACATGAAGGGCATATTCAGGGTGCACCAGTTCCACAAAATAGAGCAGTTCGTGTTCTGCCTGCCGGAGGAGTCTTGGGAGTGGCATGAGAAGCTCATAGAAAACGCTGAGAGGCTGTGGAGGGGCCTGGAGCTTCCGTACCGCATCGTAAATATATGCACGGGGGAACTAGGCGTCGTGGCTGCCAAGAAGTACGACCTTGAGACGTGGATGCCTGCTCAGGGACGGTACAGGGAGATGGTGTCCTGCAGCAACTGCACGGACTGGCAGAGCTACAGGCTCGGCATAAGGTTCAGGAGACGGAAGGGTATGGAGAAGGGCTACGTCCACACGCTCAACTCCACGGCCATAGCGTCCACGAGGGCGATAACCGCCATACTCGAAAACTACCAGGAGCCGGATGGCTCCGTGGTCGTACCGAAGGCGCTGAGGCCTTACCTGGAGCCGTTTGAAGAGGCTCCTAAGGAGGTCATAGAGCCTAGGCGTCACTCGAAGACGTAAAGCTCTTCCTCATACCTCCTGTCGAGCACCGTCCCCCCAGGCAGCCTCCTGACCCTGCGTCCGGAGAGGTTTCGGTACAGCAGCCTGTTCGCCTCTTCGTACCCCATCCTGAGCCAATCCAACGGCACGTTCAGGAACATGGGCCTCGCAGGGATCACGTGTCTCGTCGTCTTGTGGGCGAAAACCTCGCCCCTCAGGGCAACCCTGCGAACCGCTTCCTTGGAGACCTTTGGGGGGACTATGGAAGCCAGAAGGCGGCCTGACCTGGCCATCCTCAAAGCGTCGTCCTCCGTCAGGTACTCCACACGGTAGCCCCCGGACCTCAGGGCGGACTCCATGCGCTTCACCTCGTCGTACACGTCCTTCACGTCCCCAACGTCTCCGTGGACGGTTAGGCAACCTTGGTTCGACACCACCACGGCCACGACACCCTCCCTCCCGAGCATCCCCACAGCCTCCTCGAGGGGGCGGCCGACTACCTCAAGGCCGAGGCCTTCGATGAGCCTAACCGCACGTCCGAGGTCCTCCCCGGCTATGCCCCTACACCACGAGGAGACGAGTATGTTGGGGTTGTCGTAGTCCACCAGGCAGGCCGGTATCAGTCGGCATCTGAGCTCCTTCAGAGCGGCGACTCTGTGCATACCGTCTAGGACGACCATCGTTTTCTCGTCCACTATGACGGGGTGCTTGACCACACGGTCAGCCCTTATCTCCTCCACTAGCCTACGCAGGGCGGACTCTATGACCTCCTCGTGTATGTGGAGTCTGTCGACAGGCTCCAGCGATAGCTTGAGCGTCAGTTTCGGGTGTTGTATGCGGAAACGCAATCCTACCTCCCTCCTCCCGCCGTTTCCGTCAGGTTCGAGATGACCTCCCTCAGGTTTCCGAGCATCGACTCTATGTCGCTGAACTCCACATGGCCCATGTTCCCTATCCTGAACGTCTCGTGCCTCAGGGGGCCGTACCCCTTCGCCAGCTCGAAGCCCCTACGCCTCATCTCCTCGTACACCCTAACCCCGTCCACACCCTCCGGAGACCGTACACAGGAGACCGTGGGGCTTTCGTAGCCCCTTCTCGGGAAGAGGTTCAGCCCCATCGCCTCCACTCCGCTCCTTATGGTCTCGCTCCTCCTACGGTAGAGGTCGAAGTACCTGTGTTTCCCACCCCAATCCTCTATGAGCTTGAGTATCCTGTTCAGGGCGAGTATCTGCGGTATGGAAGGCGTCATGGGGGTCTCAAACCTCTCCTGGTAGCGCCTAAACCTAAGGAAGTCGAAGTACCAACCCCTGTTCGGAACCTCCTCAGCCCTCCTCAGAGCCTCCTCGCTTACGGCGGCCACCGCCAGCCCAGGCGGAACGCCGAAGCACTTCTGGGAGCTCGAAAAACAGACGTCCAACCCCCATTCATCCACCCTTATCTCGACGCCCCCCATCGAGCTTACTGCGTCCACGAACACGAGCTTCCCATGGCTCTTGGCAACCTCGGCCAGCTCCCTAAGCGGGTTTATCAGCCCCACGCTCGTCTCGTTGTGCGTTATCGTGACCGCCTCCACGTCCGGACACCTGGAGAGCTTCTCATCCAGCAGGTCTGGCGTTATGGGCTGGCCGAGCGGGACCTCAAGCACCTCCACCTCCCTGCCGTTCGTCTCAGCCACCTCCGCGTACCTCCTGCCGAAGCTCCCACACACCGTACACAGAACCTTC
>CBFDTC010000074.1:0-2913 GCA_965612785.1 Candidatus Bathyarchaeota archaeon | reverse complement strand
AACCTGAACAGGGCTTCTCTACCCTCTGTGGTGGTCAGCCCGCCCAGTCTCAGTATCTCATCCGCCCGTTTGGACACCTCCCTAGCTTTTTTCATACCCATCTCCACGGCTTTCGCAATGTCGGACGTGTGCTTCAACCCTACGTGCCTCGCTACGAATGTGTCCGGGTAGAGTGACAGCAACTTCAGGTACGTGTGGACGACCGCCACGTTTATGTCTCCGGTCTCAGAGTACACGTCCAACAGCGTCGGATACCCGACGCCGCAGGATATCTCAAGGGCTGTGACCATCTCCCTCGCCACGGTGTCCCACCTGGACGAGACATCCATGACATCCTTCAAGGTCAAACCTTTCCTGATCAAGCTCTGCCCAGCGTCTGGGCTCGTCAAGTCCGGGGCTTCCCCGCCGCTGAACTTTCCAAGCCCTCCCGGGTTGGCTAGGTTTATGGCCTCGTAGACGTACGCGGCGTCCATGCTCGTCGTCGAGTCCATCACGTCCGCGAAGTTTCTCCGTAGCTCCGGGACGTCCACCCGGTCGTGGTTTATGAGCGTCATGCCGGCCGCCGCTGAGGTTGGGATGAACAGCATTATCACTCCGAGGTGTGTGTTTCCGCCTCTGTGCCAGGCCTTCATGTCCGCGACTGCGCGCCTTATCAGCCTCCCTACACCCAGCTCGTCCATCCGAACCTCGCCGAGCTTGGCCATGGCGCCTCTGATGGCCGCCTCCCGAAGGGTTGGTCCCATCGACACCGAGCCTGCTATGAAGTGTTCGAACCTCGTGTCCGGGAAGTTTGCGGTCCTGTGGACGTTTCCCGGCTTGGGCCATCCGCATACCTCTAAGGCGGCTGCCAGCTGTCCGCATCTCATGACGTAGTCTGCTATCTCCTCCACCCTCTTCCTGGTTTGGTATGTGTCAGACACCCAAAACCCTCCTGACCATGTCTGCGTCCACACGTCCTTCAGTGAACACTCTTCCGCTCCTTAAGTTGGTGACGGTTATGACGGCTGGAGAGAACTCTCCGAGGTCCACACCGTAGAACTCGCATCCAGCCTCCCTGAAAATCTCCATGAAAGTCTTCCCGTAGTTCTCCGAGCCCGCCGTCGGAACCCTGGCCAAGAGCTCTCTGAGGTGTGGCTCATACCCCTCATCCACGTCCACAGCGTAGAAGGTCGTCCCCGCGTACCTTATCATGTCGTTCACCCTGCCCATGGCCTCAGCCATGTCCGGGTGCGGCGGAGCTATGGGCGAACACCCGGAGCCGAACCTTATCGACTTGAGGTCGAAGCCCAGGAGCATCAGCTTATGTATGCCGACCTCCACGACGCGCCCCGCTATCTGGACCGAGCCCACGAGGCTCGTGGTGGGCGTCACCAGCGCATACAGGTCGCTCGGGTCTACCCCGCATTTCCCAGCTATGTCCGTCATCACCTCGTCGGACGGCAGCTCCGATGATTCGAGCACTATCACGGCCACATCAGCCGTCTCGCTGTACCCTATCTCCTCGTAGACCTGCCTCGGGCTGAGTATCCTGTAACCCCGCTCCTCGTGGACCGCCCTGTTAACAGCCACGGCTCTAGGGAGAGGCCTGTCCAGTGCGAGGGCCCTCGCAGGTCCCGAGCCTATGGCGTGGTACCCTCCCACGTCCACCTCCCAGTCTCCGAGCTGGGCTCCGAGGGACGTTATGACAGGGTAGTCGGTCCATACGTTTATGACTGGTAAAGCCAAACCGTCGTAGTCAACCGTGGAGATGGAGAACTCCGCCAGGTCTCCCACGCATATCCTCGCGGCGTACAGGCCCGCCGACAGGCTTCCCTCGGCTTCGACGCCGCAGTCCACCACGATGCTTCCGCACGGGAGTTCGTGTACGTCTACCCGAAGTTTCTCCGCCTTCGAGATCATCTCCTCTACGAGCCTCGCGGCCCTGCGGTTCATGGCCAGGTTCAGAGCCAACCCCCCGCCTCCAAGGCCTTCATCAGAGGTAATCCCACTACCGCGGCTAACAGGGCCTGTATCAGCCTTATCGCCGGATATACGAACGGGCTGATAAGGAAGAGGCCCCTCGTCGCCTCCAGGGTGAAGCCGAACACGCCGTTGAAGACTATCGGAAGGGCAAACACAGCGTTTCCCAGGGCGTTGTCAGCTTCGTTCCCCACGAAGGCTGCGACGAGCAGTTGCGTAAACGTGAGGGCGGAGGCCTTTACCTTACTCCTCTCCCGGGAAAGAGCTCCACTACGTTTCATCATCCAGGCCGTAGGTGCTATGAGGGCAAGGGCGATAATCTTGTCGAAGGTCGCTGCGAGACCCACCACCCAGTGCTCGCTGACGGGCTGAACTATGGGCGTAAACCAGAAGGACATTATAAGCGCAGCCATGACTGCGGCGGCGGCTGCAAACTTCTTCCTGAACATCAGGCCGACCGTTATGGCGTTCATCGCCGGACAGAGGATGAACGGGAGGCCGTAAGGTCCTCCTCCGCCCCACGCATACGCTATCAGCGTCCCTATCAGGGCTGCCAGGCCGCCTGCGTATGGGCCGAGTACGGCTCCGAATATCGATGCGAAGGAAGCTCCGAGGTCTATCCCGACTTTGGGTGCCCCCACGCATGGTATGTCTGGGAGTAGTGACAGTATGAAGTGGAGGGCTGCGAACACCGTCACGAGAGCTATCGTCTTGGTCTTCATTTCAATTCCCTTTCCTACATAGGAATTTCCTTATCTACATAAAGTTTTCCATCCTTTATATATTGCGAGCCTATGAAGATAGTTTGGGGTGGCCTTTCGTGGGGGAGGAGCGGTGGCCCTTCATCATACCGTTACCCACGGAGACCAGAGACCAGTACAGGGTCCTAACCTCAGCCTTCAGCTCGGACATAGCGATGAAGATACTGAGCACGTTGAGGTTGGAGGACAGGAC
>CBFDTC010000073.1:0-2915 GCA_965612785.1 Candidatus Bathyarchaeota archaeon | reverse complement strand
AGGGAGGTTGACAGACTCCTCAAAGAAGCTGAGAAAGACCTCAAGAAAAAAGGCGGTTGACACCACCTTTCTTTTTCACCCAGATTTCACTCCTTCTCACCCGTCCCTTCGGCATCTCCTACCCAGGTTTTTATGGATGTTATCCACCAAACGATTAATCGGACTTGTCGAGGTACAGCGTCGAGCTAATCTCACTGGACGAGCGGGACAGCCTGATGGACAGGTACGCTGACAGGGTTCTGTACGAGGTTAGGGCTGACATATACGGCTGCTGCATAAAGCTCCTAACCGATCAGAAGTACGTCAAGGAGCGCTGGGAGGAGAGCTTCTACCCCATGGGCCAGAGCGTCAGGTCCCACGGTAGGCTGGTCGTAGTCAAGGACCCGGAGCTCGGGATGAGGGTTCTTTACGAGCCCGTCACGAAGACTGCCTTCCTCATCAACGTGGACTACTACGGGTGGGTTAAGTCGATAGCCCTGAGCGTCGCCGGGGACATAATGGAGGACGCACACGACATATACTCAGTCCACGGGGCCTGCCTAGACGTATGCGGTAGGGGTGTCTGTCTGATAGCTCCTTCCGGAACGGGTAAGACGACTCACACCTACGGCCTGCTGAGGAGCGGCGGGGTTAGGGTGGTGGCGGATGACTGGTTCTTCGTCAGGATATTCGGGGAGGATGTGCTGGCGTTCGGCTCCGAGAAGAACTTCTACATAAGGGCCGACATAGCCAAGATCTGGGGCGAGTACGAGAGGCTTGTGGAGGGGGCTGAGTTCGACCCCGCTGGGAGGGCTGTCGTGAACGTCAGGTGGATCGTCGGTAAGGGGCGTGTCATACCGATGACGACGATGAGGCTTGCGATACTGCTGAAGAGGGACCCAGAAGACCCTGAGGTCGTCAGGAGGTTGATGCCTGAGGAGGCTCTCGAGTGGCTTGTAGAAAGGGGTTTCTGCAACCCCCATCTCCTCGTCAGGAGCGACTACAAGCTGAGGAAGAGGGTCGAATTCTTCAGGGAGTTCCTGAAGAGGGTTAAGACGTACCTCGTGAACACGGTTAGGCCCCCTAGGGAGACTAACAACCTAATAAGGGATATAGTCGGTATATGAAATCTACAAATTGAATGATAGTCGTCGAGGGCTTGAAGGTCTCGTACAGGTGGCGTCAGGAGCCCATTCTGAAGGGTGTGGACGGAAGGTTCGACCGTAAGAGCCTCATACTCGGACCGAACGGCTCGGGGAAGACGACGCTCTTCAGGGCCATGTGCGGTCTGACCAGGGTGGTCGGGGGACGTGTCCTCGTGGACGGGAGGAACGTGGAGGAAATATACGCAGAGCCGGGCGTACTCTCAGTCAACTTCCCGGAGGCCTACTCGCTGTTGTCCGTGAAGGTTAGGGACCTGATAACGCTGTACTCAGACCTGGCGGGCTCCGACCCCTCCAAGGCGTATGAGGTACTCGAAGACCTCGGGATAACCAGGGAGCTCCTGGAGAGGAGGAAGCTCCACGAGCTCTCAGCCGGCCAGAGGAAGGCCGTATGCACGGCCATGGCCCTCTCCATGGGGGCGAGGCACGTGCTGCTGGATGAGCCTTTCGAGCAGCTCGACCCTGCGAGGAAGGGAAGGCTGATAGGACACTTGGCCAGGTACGACGGGATAATCCTCCTGAACACGCATGAGACGTGGCTGATGAAGAACCTACCCGACTGGGACGCCTACTTCATGTTCGAGGGGAGAATGTACGGCCCGGCTAAGGTGGAGGAGCTGCTGAACGTCAGGCTGTGCATGGGCAAGAGGGCGAGGGCTGTCCTCTGCATGGAGGTTTCAGGCAGGACTGTGAGCCTCGTAAAGGGTAGGAGGGGGACGCTGCTCACAAGCCTCGAGAGCCTCGACAGAGTCTACGAGCTTGCCCTGGAGGCTGGAGCATGACGAAGTACTTCACGCTGAACGTCAAGTCGATGCTAACACACCCCGAGCTCCTGTTCTGGTCCATAGCCTTCATAGAGTTCTGGGTTCTGATGTGGGCGTACGTCTTCGGAGCCTACGTGCCGAAGGTCGAGGAAGCCGTCAGGACGTACACGGCGCAGGCCTACGGAAGCCTCCTGACGCTAAGCCTCTCAGCCACGGCCGTCGGCATAACCGAGGGCTTCCTACACTCCTCCAGGTCGATAAAGTTCGTGACGAAGTACACGAGGCTCTCACCCTCCAGGTTCATGGCCGAGCACACAGCCTCCTCGATGCTCGTCCTCTCGGTCGTGGCGGCCGTGATGTACGCCTCCATAGCGGGCGTTTTCGCACACAAGTTCGGGATGTACACCCCACCCGTGAAGCCCCTCCAGCTGACCGCCGTGACGGCTCTGGGATGCCTGTTCATGTACGCCATATCCGCATTCCTCAGCCTAGCCGTCGTCGTGCTCAGAGCCCCGAGATCCGCCAGGTTCGTCTCCTACATACCGCTGATACTCGGGTTCCTCGCCTACGGAGCTCTGTGGCTCGACTTTAGGGCGGCAGCCTACGTATCGCCCTTCAACTGCATACTCGCCCTATGCATCTACTACTACTCTGGGGTGAAGCCGACCACCGGAGCGTTCGTGATGGGAGGCGGAGCGGAGATGGACATGGGGCTGACGCTGCTCTCACTCGTCTGCTGGGTAGCCGCCCTGATGGCCCTCAACGTACTCCTCCTGAGAAAGATGAGGGGTGTGGGCGTAGAGGAGATCAGGGTCGTCTAGGGTATAGGCGGATGCAGGCCTTGAATCTGGAACGCTCCCCTGAGGATGAGGCGCACCCCTATGTACGCGTAGACGATTGCCAGGAGTATCTTGTACTTCTTAGGGGAGGTTTTGTGGGCGAGCTTCGGACCCAGCTGGGCGAACGCGATGCTCGAGGCTCCTATGAAGGCGAACGCCAGCAGGTTGAA
>CBFDTC010000072.1:0-3211 GCA_965612785.1 Candidatus Bathyarchaeota archaeon | reverse complement strand
CCCTCGCCGTAGTCGAGAACCTCGACCCTTTCGAGAAGTTTGAGGGCTATCCTGGCTGCGACCCTGTCTCTCCACCTGGTCTCCTTGGATTCGGCTATCCGCTTCAGCTCCTCCACGACCCCCTTCAGGGTCACGAGCCTGTAGTTTACCTCCAGGACCCTGTCGAGCTCGGAGAATATGTCGACGCCGTGTTGGCCTGGGATTAGGAGGAAGTTGGTGTCGAGGACGACGGGAACCCTCCTACGTGAGGATTCCATACCCTATGAGCCTCCACCTCCCCTCTATCCTCCTGCTTATGGCGACCCTGTTCCCAGCCTCGGCGCAGACGGGTATCGTCAGCTTCGCCTCCACGACGTCCTTCGAGACGCCTGTCACGACCCCCATCGTCCTGGCAGTCCCCACGTTCAGGAGGAGCTTCTCGCCTCTGGCTATGTTCTCCACCTTCACCAAGTCCTTGGTCCCTATGGCCCTCTCGAAGAGGGTGACCTCCATCGAAACCTCGTCCAACACAGGCGGCAGGGTTCCAGGCTTCCCCACGACGTTCCCCACAAGCCCGTCCGACTTGGTAAGAGACGGGTCCAACTCGGTGCCGACGCCCACGAGCCCTCCACAGACCGCCTCCTCCACGGCCATTCCGCCGACGTGGAGGCTCGTTATCACGGTGAACAGGGGCTCTGAGACCATGCGTCCTCCCTTACGGGTGGTTATGCCCGGTCGGAGCTCTATCTCGTCTCCGACCCTGAACTTGCCCTGGAGTATCGAGCCTCCTATCACCCCCCCGACGAGCTTCTCCGCCGGTGTTCCAGGCTTGTTCACGTCGAAAGACCTGACGACGTACATCCTCGGCGGCTTCGACAAGTCCCTCTCAGGGGTTGGTATGCACTCCTCTATGGCCTCTATCAAGGCGTCTATGTTCACGCCGTGCTGGGCGGAGACGGGGATTATCGGAGCCCCCTCAGCCACGGTTCCCTTGAGGAACTCTTCAATCTGCCTGTAGTTCTCAAGCGCCTCCTCCTCGGACACGATGTCTATCTTGTTCTGGACGACGACGATGTTCTTTATCCCGACTATCTCAGCAGCCGCCAGGTGCTCCCGAGTCTGAGGCTGCGGACACGGCTCGTCGGCGGCTATCACGAGCAACGCCCCGTCCATGACGTTCGCCCCAGAGAGCGTGGTCGTCATCAGTATCTCGTGTCCAGGCGCATCCACGAAGCTGACGGACCTGAGGAACTCCGTCTCGGAGCCGCAGTTCGGACAAACGGGCTGGGTTGAGTAGCACTCCGGGGGAGGGCATTTGGGACACTTGTAGAAGGCTGCGTCCGCGTACCCGAGCTTTATCGTTATGCCCCTCTTGAGCTCCTCGCTGTGCCTCGCAGCCCACACGCCCGTTATGGCCTGGAGAAGCGTCGTCTTTCCGTGGTCTACGTGTCCAAGAGTCCCTATGTTCAGCTCAGGCTGCCTCGGAAGCTTGGTCATCCCTAAACACTTCTCAGCAGTCCGTTAAAACCCTTTGCAGGGTAAGTTTTAACCCTCAAACCCGTACAGCCTACCTGATGGAGGTTGACGGGGTAAGGTGCCACGTCGGTGAGAAGCCTCCAAAGACGATATTCGGCTCTTACCTCGGCAAGCTCGTACTCACGGAGCACGAGCTCCTGTTCTACTCAACAGGGAAGTCAGGGTGGAAACAAGCGTTGCTCGGGGCGCTGACGCGGCCGAGGTTCACGTACTCACCTCTCCAGGTGAGGCTGGAAGAGGAGGCGACGAGGGACCTGGACTCCACAGCCCTGGGCAACAGGGGCTCTATGCGGGTAGGGTTCGGTGACGTCGTGGAGGCGAAGACTGTCGAGAAGTTGGGTACGAAGTACCTGTTCGTCAAGCTGAGGGATGGGAGGTCCGTGTGGTTCTGGAAGTACTTCAACGTCAACTTCCCCGCTGAGAAGCTCTTGGAACAGATTCTGTCCAGGGCATCCCAGGCTTAGGCTTCACGGATCCTTCGAGGAAGTTACCGTTAAATCACCCCAGCCACAAACCCATACCCGATGTCAGGCGAGGATAGGGTTCCCGTCTACATACCGAAGAGACTCTACGAAAGGATCTCCGAGTTCATCGAGGGTACGAGCTTCTCCTCTGTGTCGGACTACGTCGTCGCCCTGCTCGAGAGGGAGCACCCAGAGGAGGGGGAGGAGCCGCCGAGGGAGGTCGTGGAGAGGCTAAGGCGCCTCGGATACCTGTGAGGTGGGCTAGTGTTGCTGAGGCCACACGGGGGCAGGCTGGTGGACAGGGTCGTGCCGGAGGCCCGTAGGGAGAGGCTTGTGGAGGAGTGTGGGGAGCTTCCCAAGATACGCTTGAGGGAGACGCTGGTTAAGGACGTCGAGAACATAGCCCACGGAGTCTACAGCCCGTTGGAGGGGCCGATGGTCGAGGACGACTACCTGAGCGTCCTGGAGAGGGGTAGGTTGGCGAACGACCTTCCCTGGACGATACCGATAACCATAGACCTCCCAGAAGGCTTCGAAGCCTCACCGGGAGACGATATAGCCCTCACGGGTAGGGAGGAAGACCCTTTCCTGGCGGTCCTACACGTCGAGGACGTCTACAAGTTGGACAGGAAAAAACACGCTCTAAGCGTGTACGGGACGCTCGACCCCAAGCATCCTGGAGTCGTGAAGACGGCTCGGATGTCGGACAGGCTCGTGGGCGGCAAGGTGGACCTCGTCAGGGGCTCCAAGGCCAAGTTTCCGAGGTACAGGCTCTGGCCCCTGGAGACGAGGGTCCTGTTCAGGCAGCGTGGGTGGAGGAGGGTGGTGGGCTTCCAGACGAGGAACGTACCCCACAGGGGACACGAGTTCCTCCAGAAGGCGGCCCTGACGTTCGCAGACGGCGTCTTCATAAACCCGCTGGTTGGGTGGAAGAAGCCCGGAGACTACAGGGACGAGGTCATAGTCGCCGCCTACGAGACCCTCATAAGGCACTACTACCCGAGGAACTCAGCCGTGTTCGTCACGTTGGAGATGGAGATGAGGTACGCGGGGCCGAGGGAGGCCATATTCCACGCCATAGTCAGGAAGAACTTCGGGTGCACACACTTCATAGTGGGCCGAGACCACGCTGGGGTCGGGAACTACTACGACCCCTACGAGGCTCAGAGGATATTCGACGACTACCCTGACCTGGGCATAACGCCGATGTTCTTCACCGAGGTGTTCTACTG
>CBFDTC010000071.1:0-3324 GCA_965612785.1 Candidatus Bathyarchaeota archaeon | reverse complement strand
ATGTTAAGCCATGGTAATGCTGCATTAACTACCACATCCACACCCTTCGTAACCTTCAACAAATCCTCAACGTCCGAGGCGTCGACCTTATGTACTGATACCTTATCGCTCTTAAGGTAGCTAGCTAGCCGCTCAGCGACATCCAACCTCTTGTCCGCAACTCTGACCTCCTCAATATCAGGGTTCGCCACAAACATAGCACACAGAACCTGCCCCTGAACACCAGCACCTATGAGAGCTATCTTCATCGTCTCCCCGATTTCGGGTAAACTAAGATACCTTTATACTTTGCTCAAACCTGCTAGGATGGCTGGCACTACAGAGCGATGAGGGGTTAGAGAAGTGTATGGAGAACGCTTTACTTCTTCTCCGAGTCCTTCACAACCACGGCCTTCCAGCACTACATGTTGACCTAGGAAGGCATCCACCTAGCGACCTCCAAGACGTTCCTCAAGGCCTCGTCAGACACAAACTCGTGTGAGAACCCACGCACGCTCCTCAAAGTTGAAACGGCCGAAAGGAGATCCTCATTTTTGAGTGGCAATGTAGCTCGCTGTTAGTATGAGTAGACCTCCGATGAGTGTTTGGATGGTGGGCTGTTGGGCTAGGAAGACGGCTCCGAAGACTGTTGCACTGACAGGCTCCAGGTAGGTTAGGACCATGGCCTTCTGGACTTTGGTTAGGCTAAGGCCCTTCAGGTAGAGCGTGACTGCGAAGCCCGTGTTGAACGCTCCCAAGCATGCGAGGAAGATCCATGAGGCGGGGTCGGACGGAAGGTTTGCGTCCACCAGCGACGGGGAGAGGATGATGGCGGCCGTCATGTAGGAGTACAGCGCCGCGACCTCGCTGGAGACGCGTGTCAAAGCCTTCTTGGACGCCACGACGAAGCCCGCGTACGCCAGGCCTGCGAGGACGCCGGAAACCACCCCGACGAGATTCAGATTCTCGACGTGGAATCCATGCTGGAACGTCATCACAGCCATCCCGGCCACGGAAACAGCCAACGCGAACACGGCGCTCCTCTCGAGCCTCTCCTTCAGGAATACGGGTGCCAGCAACGTGGCGAACACGGGCGCCATGTAGTTCAGGAACACGGCGCTGGCTATGGGGATCAGCTTCATCGACTCGAACAGAAGCGACCAGCCAATCGCCAACAAAACTCCCAGAACCACCAGACACCTCCAGCTCCTCAACGCCCCAACCATTTCACGCCTCCTAGTCAAAAACGCCAGGGGAAGCAACACCAGGCTTGCGAACAGAACCCTGAAGAAGGCTATGGTGGGAGCGTCCAGGGGAACCAAGTTCACGAACACGCCGTTAGAGCCCCAGATAACCGCCGCGAACGCGACGTACAGGCATCCCAGCGTCTCGGACCTCGACACCCACGCCCCCTCCATATTAAGGCCTATGAAAATAAACGTTTAATTTGGTTGGTGAGAGACTTTCTGACAGATGCCGAAAACTATTCCAGACACGAATCAATGGATCAGGCTACTAACAGAAGCCCTTGCGATAGTCGTTATCATTCGGTGGAGCGCTACTCGCTGTGAAGGCCCCCTCACTATTAGTGGAACATTTCTATACCGAAGAAGGTGGTCGGGTCTACGAGATTAGGTGCGTTACAAGATCCCCCACCCTACCAACAATAATCATTAGTTTTCGGTGCGTCAACCCTTGCCATGGCCCTTGTAGGATATCGACATCTTAGCCTCCTAAACCTCGTTATGCTTAGGCCTAATCGTTACCTGGCTGACATACCCAGTTCTCGGCCTCATTTCACTTATACATATAGCCATGTACGGCTTCCCACTTGGTTGGCTTGTTTGGGTAGTTCCACCTTGGCCGGGTTTACCCTACACCATGGGAATAGCGGTAAAATCGTTCCCTAGTCGATTGGGCCATCTGGAGCCTTGCCGCGTGGGCAATAATCTCTCAGCTCAGACGCTGGCAAAGGAAGACGTCTACGGCGTCCCAGAGTTCTGGATGACCTCTCTCCACGGCGTCTCATTCACACCTGACAACCTTCAACTCCATCAAACTTCCTGGCCCCAGAACGGGTCCCTTCAACATCTCTAACCCTAAACAAGCTACCGGCCGTCCCCTCCCAACGCCGTCCCGAATTCCTTTAAGACACAATCCAGTTGCCTTATCAATTAGAACTGGAACCTTCGTCGCAGTCGGACCGTTTGGAAAAAATCTTTCCCTGTTATGAACGCTAAACTTAAAACGCTGACGTGTATGCACTGCAAAGTGAGGTGGTGAGTCGTGCAGAGAACGTCATTCGCCGTCCTGACCTCGGCTCTGGTGGTTCTGGCTTTCTTCGCGGGTGTTGCCCTGTCGCCCGTAATCGTAGGCAAAGTCAAGATAGGGTACAGGATCACACCCCTACAGGTTCAAGTCCTCACGGACAGAGACTACTATCACCACCTGATCAAGGACTTGGAGAGGGCAAACGAGACAATCCTGGTCGCAATGTACTCGATGATATATGATCCAGACGACCCTGAGGACTGGGCTAACGACGTGATCAGAGAGCTCGTGGAGGCGAGGGAGAGGGGTGTGAACGTGACAGTCATCCTGGAGTACAGGACCTACTGGGGCTACATGGACGACAATTTAGAGGCCTACGAGTACCTCACTTCGCATGGGATCACGGCCTACCTGGATGAGGACACGGAGACGGACCACATGAAGCTCGTGATAATAGACGGCTACATAGTCTACGTAGGCTCCCACAACTGGAGCGAGTCGGCCCTGTACTACAACAGGGAGACTTCGGTCAGAATCGTGAGCAAGGAGGTGGCCGAGGAGTTCGAAAGCTACTTCTGGACGATAATAAGAAGCTAGGTGGTGAGTCCAAGTGAGGGGTTCCGCGGTCAAGGTCTGGGCGGCCGTCCTACTCGCAGCCGCCCTCACCGTCGGCGTAGTCTACGCGGCGATGCAGGTAGGCTGGGTCAAGCTCGGGTACAAGGTCGCCGGCCCCCCTTCCCTGTCCCCCAGCGAGGTAGCCTTGGACTTGGGAACCATCCCCTCAGGGGCCTCAGGGGTTAGGGATTTCGGAGAAGTTGCGAAGCTCGACCTGCCAGCTGAGTACGAGCTGAAGTTCAGCCTAGACCTAGAGAGCGTTAAGAGCTTCGAGAAGCTCACCGTAACCGTAGAAATCTACGACGAGGGGGGCACCCAAGTCGCCTTACTCACACTCTCCGACGATCCCCAAGCATGCGAAGCGTCGGTAGAGCTCCAAGCGGGAACCTATTCCCTACACCTGGAGGTCGAATACCAAGCCCAATACGTCTCCGAAGAAGTTACAGGCACAGTCGTAAT
>CBFDTC010000070.1:0-3460 GCA_965612785.1 Candidatus Bathyarchaeota archaeon | reverse complement strand
ACTGGGGCTGAGGAGGCGGGTTCCCTAAACTGGTTCTACTACCTCCAGGGCTCGAACGCCTACGTCAAGAGACACTCCGGAGAGCTGAGGAAAATAGTGGGGATGTTCAACGGCGAGTTGCTCGGACACGGAGAGAAATTCCACGTGGAGGCAACTCCAGACCTCGTGTCGTTCCTCAGGAGGAACGCCGAGGAACTCGGCATAACCTCGAAGCTCCGGGAAAGAGCCGTGATTAGGTGTCCCCCGTCTGATTGGCAAGACGCTTACTCATTCGCTGTGGAGGGTGTTCCAAGCTGCTGTGTGATGTGGGTTCCATACGAGGAGTACCACAGTCCGGATGATACGATCGACATAATCGAACCCGGCAAGCTTAGGACATCCATACGGTTACTCGGTCTCTCCGTGTACAGGATGGCGAACGTCGAGGTTCTTCCCTACGACTTCGTGTACTACGCCGAGACCCTGTTGGAAGGAAACGAGGACATGGGCTTCTCCGAACTGCTCGAGCCTGGCTTGGGGATGAGGACGGCGAAGGGCTTGAGGGAGCTTGCCTCCCTAGCCTCGGGCATGGTCTCGTTCGACGAGGCCATAAGGGAGGCCGAAGTCTTCCTGAAGCTTTCGAAGGAGCTCTCCAAAGCCGTCGAGACGATCGAATCCAGAGATGTGGAGTTCCTGAACGACACGCTTAGAGAGGTGTCTGAGGCTCTGAACTCCGAGTTTATAGGCGTCGGGGGGCCCTACGGCTTCCACGAGATGCTCCTCCCCAGGCTCAGAGCCGTGGACGACATGGTTCAAATCAGAGAGGCGGTGGAGGCTCTCAAGAAGGTCAACGGAGCCCTCCTCGACTGTCCGCTTAAGTCGAGCATAGAGGTCTTGGGGAGAAAGCTCCTCTACGTCGACGTCTACGAAGACATACGCTCGCTTGAGGAGAAGCTTGAGTTTCTGAGGGTATACGTAGCCGGGGAAGTCAAGAGCGTCTCCGACGTCCTCAGGGCTGTGAACGGGAGGATTAAGAGGGTGCTGGAAAAGGTCATGAAGTAGGTTTTTTATCGCTGCAGTCCTCATTCTTATCTGATTTTACGGTCGAATGGGAGGTTGAGAATGTCTGTCTCGAACATACCGATAAGCGAGTTTAAGGAGAGGCAGAGAAGAGCGCTCGAAGAGGCCGTCAGACGGGGGTTCAAGGGCCTTCTCGTCTGGTCGAGGTCAGGCGCCACGTACGACAGACACATGAACGTGATGTACCTGACGAACTACTACAGTCCCTTCCCCTATCTTCCGGACTTCCCTCCCCACTGGACGGGCAGGGGGCACAGCGCCCTAATCATGCCAGCCGACGGGGAGCCGGTGCTCGTGGTGGACGAGACTTTCGACTTCGAGGTTGCTGTGGAGGACGTCAGGGTGACGAGGGACGTCTTCGGGGAGCTCGTGAAAGCCCTAAGGGAGAAGAGGCTGGACAGGGGGGCCGTGGGCCTCGTTGGGGCCGACACGTTTCCCGTGACGGCCTACGAGTACGTCAGGAAGGAGTTGCCGGAGCTCAGGTTCGTCTGGTGTGATGACATACTCGAAGACCTGAGGATGATCAAGAGCGAGAACGAGCTGAGGATAATCAGGAAGGGCTGCGAGCTCGCCTCCAAGGCCATGAAGACGCTCTTCGAGTCTATATCGCCCGGCAGGACTGAGGCTGAGCTGGCTGCGGACGTTTACGAGGAGCTCGTGGAGGCGGGTGCAGAGGTGTACATGGTGACGTTCAACTTCAAGTACCCGCCCTACAGCGCCGAGAGGAGGTTCAGGAAAGGTGAGATGGTGAACGTGGACCTGTGGGGGGCCTACAAGGGGTACATATACGACTTCTCCAGGACGACGGTCGTCGGAGCTGAGCCCACCAGGGAGCAGGAGGAGATAATCGAGGTGACGCTCGGCTCCGTCCAGGCTGTGATAGAGGCGGTCAAGCCCGGCGTGATTGCCGAGGAGCTCGAGAAGGTTGGGAACGAATACCTGAAGGAGAGGGGGTACCTGGAGAGGCGTGAGGAGGACTTCCTCGACTTCCAGGCCTGGGGACACGGTATGGGGCTTAGCTTCGAGAAGCCTTGGCTGATATCGGGAGACAAGACTGTGATAAGGCCTGGGATGTACCTGGCGGTGGAGAACGCCATAGGGGACGCCATGTTCGAGGATGACTTCATAGTGACCGAAAAGGGCGTGGAAGTGCTGACGACCACACCCTTGAGGTGGTGGTAGCTAACCCGGGAGCTTCCTCCAAGAGGCGGAGACTATCCCCTCGTTTTTCAGTACCTCTACGTTTTCTTGCGAACACCTCCAGGTACTTAACCCAATCTACCTTTACCGTGGCGTACACGAACACTGCCAGCAGGATTGCGGTGGCCACGGTTGCCCACAGACCTCCCCCTCCGAACACTCGGCTCACAATCTCGTAGGACAGCTTCCCACTCACTGCGACTATGATGCCCATGGCAGTCTTTCCTAAGAAGCATGCTACTACAACCGTCTTCAGGCTGTAGCCCATCATCCCCAGCGGTATCAGTATGAGGTCGTCGGGAAGCGGCAGCAAGGCGAAGACGAATATTATGACGGCTCCGAACCTCTCGAACAGTGTCCGGGCGGCTTCGAGCCTCTCGCCGTAACGTTTTTCGAGGAGCTTCTTCCCGCCGAACCCCACGAGGTAGGCGGACATCTCGCCTATGGTCGACCCGGCTCCACAGGCGAGTCCGAGGAGTATGGGGTTGAGAATCGAGCCGAGCATGTATATCATGGTGGTGTAGGGTATGGGGAACACTATCGTTAGGTTTCCGAAGATGGATACGATGAAGGCTCCCAGGTACCCGTAGGTCCTGGCGAACCACTCCATCCACGAGAGCAGGTTCAAGCCGACCATGAAAAATAGCCCTTTACTGGAATTTAAATTGGTGACAGCTCACGGCGAAACGACCGGCCGCAGGAAAGTAGGGTTCGTAGTGAACCCCATAGCTGGCATGGGAGGCCGTGTGGGCCTCAAAGGGACGGACGGCGAAGCCTACAGGAAGGCCTTGGAACTCGGAGCCAAACCCGTCTCACCTGGAAGGGCCAGGAGGTTCCTCAGAGCCTTGAAGGCCTCCGGTCTGGAGCTCCTGACGGCCCCCGGCGTCATGGGAGGAGACTACGTGTCCGAGACCTCGATTCCGTTCAGGGTTGTGGGCTCCGTGGGGACGCCGACGACGGCTGAGGACACGGTTAGGGTATGCCGAGAGATGGTGGACGAGGGTGTGGAGCTGATAGTGTTCGTCGGCGGCGACGGGACAGCCAGAGACGTGTGCAGGGCTGTGGGGACGTCCACGCCAACCCTCGGCGTCCCGTCCGGGGTCAAGGTGTACAGCTCGGTCTTCGCCTACAGCCCCGAGGAGGCCGCCGAGGTCTTGTCCGCTTTCCTGGAGGGCAGGGCGTCGTTGGCTGAGAGGGAGGT
>CBFDTC010000069.1:0-3561 GCA_965612785.1 Candidatus Bathyarchaeota archaeon | reverse complement strand
AGCTCCGCTATCTCGACGCCCGTCGTGAGACTCGCCCCCGGCGCTATTCCGACCGTGCAGAACGCCACGTCCGGCGTGAACCTCCTCCCTATTTCCTCCATCCTCCTGAAAGGGAGGCTGTCGCTCGTGTGGTAAACCCTGACGCCCCCCTCCCCCTCGATCACGTACGTGACCGGCCGCATCGCCGGGGGGTGGTTGCTCTCCTCCACGTAAACCTTGACGCCTTCGAGGTCCACCTCGTCTCCCACGTCCACGGCCACGAGCCTGTTCTCCGGCACGGCTGCCCTAAGCCTCCTGTAAGACTCCTTGTCCGACACGACCAGGCAGCCCGTCCGCTTCTGCACGGCCTCGACTACGTCCAGGTCGAGGTGGTCGAAGTGTTCATGCGTTATCAGTATCGCATCCACTTCCTCGAACACGTCTGGGTCGACGAATGTGGGATCCACCACTACGACGCTTTCGGAGGTCTTCAGAGCCACGCCGGAATATTCGTTGAACACGACGAATGCAACCTCTCCTTCCCCCACTTCGGTTGATAGGAGCTCTTTAACCGTCATGAGAACCCAACAATCATTTCTCCGTGGTGTTGAAAAACTTTAGCTGACGACAGCGTTAAAACCGTTCACCTCGATATGTTCCTCGATGGTCGAATGCTGGCTGCCGTACGGTGACACCGAGGTAAGCGTGTCCGTGCCCGTGAGGAAGCTGATGGCGACTGTCGAGCCCGGGGAGGGTAGACCCGTAGAAGACCTGACCTACGAGGTTCTTAGGGCCGTCGAGAAACCGGTGCACTCCGAGCCTCTCAGAGACATGCTGAAGCCGGGGATAAAAGTCTCCGTGGCCGTGGACCCCGGGATCTCCGGTGTAGTCTGGGAGACGCTTCGGATACTCGTTCCGAGGATGACGGAGCTCGGAGTCGAGGCCGAGGACGTAACGGTCATCGTCGGGAGGAGGTTCGACGAGCCCCTCATAAAGCCCCGCAAACCTCGTAGACCGCTCCCCGAGGGGGTCAGGGTGGTGTGGCATGACCCCGTGGAGACGCCGTCCGAGAGGGTTGGGGTCACAAGCCTGGGCACAGCCGTGGAGGTGTGTAAGGCCTTCAGGGAGGCCGACTTGAAGGTCTCGGTCAGCGAGGTCAGACCCCACCCCTCTGCGGGATACGTGGGCGGTAGGTCAGTCATCCTCTCCGTGTCGTCGTTGGAGACGCTGAGGGGCAACATGTCGCTGATGCTCGACAGAATGGCCAAACCAGGCCTCATCAACGGAAACCCTGTGCACGAGGACATGGTGGAGGCCTCCATGATGGCCGGCCTGGACGTCTCCCTGAACGTGGCCCTGGATGAACGGGGGAGGCCCATAGCCGTCTCGTTCGGAGAGCCGATGCACTCGTTCCTGGAATGCGTAAAGGCGGTGGAGGAGAGGGCCTCGGTGGAGCTCGTGGGGAGGGCTGGCGTGGTCGTCGCAAGCCCCGGCGGAGCACCCTGGGACAGGTTCCTGTACAGGGCGCTCGACGCCCTCATACACGTCGAGGAGGCCGTCAAGAGGAGTGGGGCCGTCGTGCTCGTGGCCGAGTGCAGCGGAGGTGTGGGAGTCCGGGGTTTCGTGGAGCTCTTCTCTAAGAACCCACGTGCCCTCAGGTCTGAGATGCACAGGAGGTTCATACCCGGAGCCTGGAAGGCCCTGGCCGTGTCGAGGATGCTGTCCAGGAGGCCTGTGATAGTCTCGTCGGCGCTTCCGATGAGGACCTTGGTGAGGATGGGCCTAACCCCAGCCTACACCGCTCAGGATGGGTTGATGAAGGCCTACGAGGAGGTCGGTGAGACCTCCGTGATAATCGCCCCCCACGCATCCTACACCCTAATCAGAAGGGGAACATGAAGACTGCACACAGCACGAGGGCCGCTATGGAGAGGGGGTAGAGTACGAGCTTTCTGCTCCTGCTCAGCGGCGAGACGTCGTCCAGCGGGCCTCCGTGGGGTCCGGACATGAACATCATTATCAGCACGAACAGGGCCATCACTATGAACCCCGTCACGAACAGTATCACAACACCTATCATCGAGCTTATCTTGTGACCCCTCTCCCCGAACACGGCCCTCGCCATGTGACCCCCATCCAGCTGCCAGGTGGGAAGCAGGTTCAGGAAGGTCACGAGGGCTCCAACCCAGGCTGCGAAGGCCACAGGGTGCATCAGCAGGACGTATCCCGGAGGCCTCGGCCTGATCAGGTCTGCGAGGATCCTGATGAGTAGGGGTACCGGTATGAACCTGACGTACTGGCTCCACCTCATCACGAACTTTATAGGCACGACGAAGGACATGTAGAGTCCCAGGGCGGCCACGACCACGGTTACGATGAACCCGACGAAAGGCCCGCTGAACCCCAGGTCGAAGAGGTCGTCCCTGTTCGTCGGAGGCTCCCTCTGGGTTATCACGGCTCCGAAGGTTCCTCCGAAGCCTGGTGGGGCCGGTATGAAGTAGGGGAGCGAGGCGTCTATGTTCTTCCTCATCGCTGTGACCTTGTGTCCCATCTCGTGGAGCAGGAATATCGCCATCAAGCAGGCGGTGAACACGGCTGCCTGCTGTAGGACAGACGCGTTCGGCATCAGGCTTCTGAGTATGGGGCTTGAGCACCTGATGTAGCCGTCCAGGAATATCGTCCCGAGCGTGGCCACGAAAAGGGCTATGTTCAGGAGCGGACCCCTACGCTTCACAGCCCTCCTCTGGAAGACCCTGACGACTAGCCGTCCGTCCTCGGTTTTCCTGAGGAAGGGTAGGTAGCCCCTCTCCTTGAACTTGTCCGCAACTCTCCTAAACCCCTCCTTGAGGTCGATGGGCTCCAGCAGCATCCTCGGGGACACTATGAACGTCGGTACGTTGACGTCTATGTACTTGTCCTCTATGATGAATATCTCCTTGAGTATGGCTTCCAGGGACGGGTCGAACACGTAGGGCTCTTCGAACCCCAAGGCGGATTCTATGTAAGTAGCTCTCGGATTTAATATAAACGTGTCTGAGAGGAGTGAGCTTTTAAAACTCCTTTTCCGCTATATCGTTTGAGTTAATGAAGCTGGAAGGCTTCCTGATAAGACCCGTCAGGTACGAGGACCTGGACGAGGTAATCGAGATAAACCTGAAGACGCTCCCAGAAAACTACAGCAGGTTCTTCTACGAAGAGCTCTACAAACGCTTCCCCAAAACCTTCCTCGTAGCCGAGGTGGAGGGAAGGATAGGCGGATACGTGATGTGCCGCATAGAAAGATGCCTATCCAAGTTCTCGAAGCTAAGGTTCGTGAAGAGTTGCCACGTAGTCTCCGTGGCGGTCCTCGAAGAGTACAGGAGAAGGGGAATAGCAACCGCCATGCTGAAGGAAGCCCTAAGAAACTCCATGACAGAATACGGAGCCACAGAAGGCTTCCTCGAAGTCCGTGTGACGAACATCCCGGCCATAAACCTGTACAGAAAACTCGGCTTCAGAATCGTAGACCGGATAAGGGGATACTACCTCGACGGAGAAGACGCATATATAATGGCCCTAAAATTGGAGGAGGGGCGATTATAA
>CBFDTC010000068.1:0-3606 GCA_965612785.1 Candidatus Bathyarchaeota archaeon | reverse complement strand
ATCAGGTACCTCGTGGCCCTCGGAGGCTGTCCCGCCGTGTGGATCAGTATGGCGTTGAACCTCTTGTGGGCTCCTTCTTCAACGAGCCTTGTGAACATGGCGCCCTTCTCGATGACTATCACCTTATCCGCCGACGTCTCGACGAACTCGGCATTCATCAACGCGGGTCCTATCATCATCCCGTCTGGGTGGAAGGTTAGGTTTATCCTCCTACCCTCGTAGCCTGGAACGTTGTACTCTATCGTCAAGTCCCCGAATATGGCTGAACGCTCCTCAGGGAACACGTGGAAGTCCTCCCTCGGTGTCTCAAGCAGCGTCTCCAGGTCTACGATTATCCTGTCAGACTCCTGCTGATCCGCAAACTGTATGACATCGTCTCCACGCGCTGAGTAGTAGACCTCTCTAAGCGTGACGGTCTTCTGGAGTTCCACGAGCTGCTTGACGAAGTGCGCCAGCCAGAGCATCTGGGTGAACGGTCTGAGGTGCCTTATGTTCTTCGCATACCTTCTGACCTTACGGTCTCCGAGCACGTACTGTCTGTGCTCCGGGTCGTAGACGATGTTGTCCGTGGACCTGCTGGCCATCTCGATGTACGGGAACTTCCCCCTCTCTATCTGGGCGCATATCCGCTTTCCGAGCTCCCTCAGTTTCCTGAGAACTTCGCTTCTCTTCCTACTCATGGTCTTACTCAAAGCTGGACACCTCCTTCAAGAGGACCCCTACATCCGGGGGTTTAGGTCTACCCGCTAGGTGGGCTGAGTACCTGGCTATCCTCGGAAGGTACTTCGAGTACACCCCGAGACGCTTCTTCTCCCTCTCCATCCTCCTCTGCCGGGATATGTAGAGCCTCAGATGCCTCGCCACGTACCTTATGGCCTGCTCGATTTCATGCTCTATCTCGGGCCTGTCAGCCACGAACTCCTTTCCGACGGTCTTGTAGGGTATCTTCGTCGAGCATATGTGCGTAACTATCAGTATAGGCATGTCCTGGGTGACCTTGTAGGTGCTCCAGTTTATGACCTTGTTGACAACCTTCCATGACACGTCGCTGGCCTCATCGTACAGCAGCGGTATCTTGTTTGCGAACCTGTAAAGCGTGAACCCACCCTCCTTCTTCGGAACCCCTTCGCCGTAGGCTATGGCAACCTCGACTATGAACGGGTACCCAGAGTAGGCTGAGGGCTTCCTCTGATGGGCCATCAGGAAAGCGTCTGGGCCGAGCTTGAGCTCCTTCCTTATGCCAACTTCGAGGAGCTTCGCCCCTATCGGAGACAGGCAGCTTGCATCCGGCCTGAGGAAGTCGTTGAACGTCCTGGCCGCCCTTACGAGCTTGACGATGTCGTCCGGCGTCATCTTCTTCGGGTTCTTCCTCGGGCTTATGCCTGCGAACTTCAGGAACTTCTTGGCCGTCGCTTTCCCAACCCTGTGGAAGTGGGTTACTATGAAGTCGAGCATGTTGTCGCATTTGGTCGTGGCTATCATCCTCCTCATCGTCTCGACGTCCACGCCGTGCGGATGCGGCTTAACCTCCCTTGGTGGACGGGGGACCTTGGTTGTAGCCCTCTCGAAGAAGTAGAGCCTGCCCCTCGGGTCTATGAACACGATATTTGCGTGGGGGTTCACCATGGCCGTCTGCCTGAGGTACTCAACTATCCTCGAAGCCGCTCTGGGGTAGTCTCCCTCCAGGTGGAGCTCGACTATCGTGCCCCGCCATCCCTTGCTCTTCATCGACGCCTTCTTCAGTATGATTGGCTTGTTGCTCTGGATGTCTATCATCAGCTCGAAGAAGTGTATGTTCACCCCGTCTGTGCTGGACATAACCTTGACGGGCTTGTGAGTCGTTATCTGACCGTACAGTATGGCCATCGTACCCCCGAGCCCGAAGGTACCCCTCGTCTGCTTCAGCGTGTACTTTGAGCCGAAGAAGACTCTGCCGAAGCACGATGGGATGTGCTCCTCCGGGACCCCGCATCCGTTGTCCTCGACCCTTATGCGGTATATGGATGAGCCCGTCTCGGTCTTCTCGACCTCAGTCAGCGTTATGTATATGTCCGGCGGGGTCCTGGCGATCTCGCATGCGTCCAAGGAGTTCTCAACGAGCTCCCTTATGGCGGAGTACAGAGCCCTGACGGGGTTGCTGAAGCCGGCTATGTCTCGGTTCCTGTAGAAGAAGTCGGCTGGGCTTACAGCCTCGTACTTCTGCTCGACTACAGTAACCTCATTCCCTCCCATATCTCCGTCTTCCTCCTCCTCTTCAGGTCTCTAACAGCACGAAACAGATAGTTATAAACCGTTTTGTGTTGGCTACCCTTAATCAGCTTCGTCACCGCCTCCCTCGCCACGAGCAGCTGGTCGAACCCGCCTATGAGAGACACTGTGTGCCCGTAGACGGACACGTACACACCCGTGAGCTCCTCTATGAGACGCCTGGTCTTGCCGTCCCGCCCTATTATGCGCCCCTTAACCCTCCTCAAGGCGTTCTCGGACTTGCCTACGTACTCCCTCAAGTCTATCACATCCAACAGCATGTCCTCATCGAAAAGCCTGAAAGCCCTCTCCGGGGAGAAGCCCCTCCCAATCGCCCTGACCACGTTGAGGGCTTGGTAGAGCTTGGACACGTCGCCCTTCTCGTCCCTGAGGGTTATCTCCACATCCCCGGAGCGACTGTCCACCCTCAGCTTGACGCCGAGGGCCTCCTCTATCCGCTTCCTTACCGATCCTCCGGGGCCTATCAGGACCCCGATCCGTTCTTTCGGAATCTTAACGTGGAACCTCGCCTCCACCTGTGACCCACCTGTACGCTTCTTCCAGTTCGAGGACGGGGACCCCAAGGTCGGAGAAGTACCTCGCGAGGTTTCTGAGGTCCCGGCATAGCAGCGTGTGTGCGAGGGGGTGGCTTAGGGGGACGGCTTGGGAGACGTCGAAAAGGATGGGTTTTCCGTCCCATATCATGATGTTGTACTCGCTGAGGTCTCCGTGAACGAGCTCCGCCTTCTGGTACAGCAGCCTGACCATCTCCATCAGCTCCGCGTAAACCCCTTCAGGGTCTTCGAGTATGCAGTCCTTCAACAGCGGGGCGGGTTCACCGTCCTCCCCTATGAACTCCATGACGAGGACGTTCCTCATCACCCCGTACGGCTTGGGGACCCTTACGCCGGCGTCGTAGGCCCTCCTGAGGTTCTTGAACTCCTTGGACGCCCACGCGTATATGAGGCTCCTCTGGTCCCTTCGGATGCGCTTGAACCTCGGGTCCCCCTCGATGTATTTGAGGATGCCCCTCCTGAACTCGGCGGTTAGGGTTAGGTATATCTTCACGGCCACATCCTCCCCGTTCGGCCCCTTACCCCAGTACACGCGGGACTCCTTCCCAGCCTTGACCGTTCCGATTATCTCGGTCAGGATGCCCCTCCTCAACAGGATGTACAGGGCCTCGAGGGTTGGCCTGTCGAACACCTCTTCGAACGTCTCGACATACTCCAGCCTATCCTTGTACAGCATTCGGTCCCTCTCTTCGACCATCCTGAGCATCCGCTCTATCCCTGTCTCTTATACACATCTCCGAGCCCACGAGACTAGGCATGATCTCGTATGCCGTCTTCTGCTTGA
>CBFDTC010000067.1:0-3614 GCA_965612785.1 Candidatus Bathyarchaeota archaeon | reverse complement strand
TCCTTGTCGTGTATCAGGTGTGCCTCGACTTCCTGTGTGAAAGCGGTTGTTGAACCCCTTGGAAGCGACACCGCCTGGTCTATGAGATCAAGCGGGAACGGGAGGCCCGTGGCTGGGTTGTAGAAGTCTACGAAGAGTTTTGCGAACCTCTTGATATCTGTTCCTTCAACCACCTCCACCTCGAACGGGGGTGTCATTTTGGAGTACCTTATGTAGTACCTCTCCAGTTTGGGTACGTCGTTTGGGTCCATCAGAAGGTCCTTTTCGAATATGGACTCTAATGCTTTTCTTGCCCTTACCATAAGGCGCTTTATCTTCTTCTTATCTACGGGTTTGCCCCTATACTTTTCGCGCATGTACAGTCGGTACATCCTTGTGTATACGAACGGACTTTCACCACGCAAGAACTTCTTATATGACCATATAGTCATGGGGGGCATGAGCATCGTTAAGATGTGTTTATCGCGGTCTCTGAGACACTTCTCCCAACCCAGGTTGTACAGTAGCCATCCATCTATGGCTCTTCCGCCGCTACGCCTTATCACGCACACAGCTCTGCCGGTTTCCATCAGCTCCAACGTCATCTTCCTAATCTCTTCCACCAGATCCTTTCCAGTCTTTATCTCCTTGCTGTAGAATCCCTCAATGGGCTCCTTGAACTCGACGCCGTGTATGTACCTGCAGAGGCTGGCGAAGTAGAAGTACGGGCCGTCTAGGATCACGAAGTCCACGTTTCTGTGCTTGTAGTAGGCTTCGAGAGCGGCCTTTCTCTCGGCGAATGCCATGGCAAGCTTCAGCAGGAACTTGAAGACTTTGAGGGACTCGGTCCAGCTGAGAGAAGCCGCGTAGTAGTTCTCGTCAGTTAGACTCTTGCCCTCGAAGATCATGTAACCTGCCGTGTATATCCCAAAGGATGAGCCAAGCCTGATGCTCGGAACCATGGACATGGATCCGTCGGCCACTATGACATTTCCCTCTGTTTTGCCCTCGATTTTGGTAAGGCTTTCCTTAAACTGGTCACTTTTCGAGAGCTCCTCACTCGCCTTCACGAGCTCGAGTATTCTATGCTTCGTTCTCTTGGCCTCTTCTCCAGCGTACTTAAAGAGTGACTCGACTATGGGTCTCGGAAGCCTGAGCAGGGGGTTTTCGCCGAGTCCTGTTTCCTCCATCCCTTAACCTCCCTCTATGTCGAACGATATCAGTAGGGGCGTCGGAGACGGGTTCATCTTCCCTACGAAGTAGAACTGGCCGACTGGCAGGTACAGAAGCCGTTCGGGCCTTATCCCGTAAGGTGAGAGCCTCTTCTCGACTTCCTCCAGGTCGAGGGAGTGTATCTGACCTATGAACCACGTGTTCAGGTTCCTCCTGACCGCTGCGTTTATCCCTATCTCGCCGGCAATGCCCTGAGAAATTAGCACCATGCAGAAGTTGTGTTTCCTGCCCAAGGCGCATAGATTCTTTATCCTCAGCGTAGTCTCCCTTTGTATTCCCCTCGGCTCGAACGGACAGTACTGTGGTGCCTCATCCACGATTAGAGCCAAGTCGAGTACATCCCCTCTGTACATCTTTAGGAGTAGGTAGTCTGCGAGCGTCAGGAAGAATGAGAGTTTAATCTCCGTGTCGACTCCGCTCATGTCCACAACCCTGACCGAGCCCTCCTCCGGGATCAGGTCGCCCACGCTCTTCGTCCCCATGAACAGCCTTAGGTCCTCGGCGGATACTTTCGTGAAGCCTCTCTCAACCCTCGCTACAGCCAGCCTCTTAGTGGACTCCTTCAGATGCTCTGATACTATGGCGTTGATGATGGCGTCCATGAGGAGCTGGTGGAGGCGGGCGGCGTCGCCCCCGCTTTTTTCTATGAGGCTTATCCACCGTCTGCAGACCACCTCCTCCAAAGCTATGCGGGCCGTGTTAAGCTCCTCTCTGTACCCGAAGTTCTTGGTCTTCTCTACGAGGTACTCTATTATCGAGTCGGGATGCTGCCTCACGTCTGTCACGGACACCACGTCCTCCATATAGGGGGCGTAGTCCATGCCGGACCAGTCCAACACGAGCACTCTGTACCCGGCTTCTTTGAGGATTGGGATGAGCAGAAACCTCGCTAGGAAGGATTTTCCTGAGCCTGTTGTTCCGAAGACGCCTATGTGGTACGGTATGAACCTCTTGTGGAACGGGATGCTCCATTTCCTCTCTTTTGCAAGGAACCCTCCGTGGACGCATCCGTACTCGTCTCTGGGCTCTATGAGGGTTAGGGGGTTGTAGTCGGAGCCTTTGAACGTGTAGACGGGTACGCCTGGAGACACGATTGCGTCGTTGGACCTTACGCCGTCCTCGTCTATGACGCCTATAAACATGAGCGTGAAGTGGTAGCTTTCCTTAACCTTTGACGGGGCTTCCCCCTTAGCTCTAACGTACGCTATCCCAGGGCTGTACGAGCCAACCCTCAGGTTCTCGTTCACACCTGTCCCCTGCCTGCAAACGGCGAGTATCAGGTCGCCGTTCCTGTTCTCTATCAGGACGATGTCCTCCTCCCTAACCTCATCCTCCATGCCCTCCAACAGTATCAGGGGGGCGCTCGTCGTCGAGGTCGAGCTCCCCGTAACGCCTATGTGCCTCAAACCACCCCTTTTCACAAGCTCTCTGAGCCTGTCCACCTGCCCTTCACGCCCGGACAATCCAAACGAAAGAGGGTTTACGGCGCCTATTAAGGTTCCTGAACGTCTTTTTCAAACCCTCTCCGGCCGGGAGTGGACACAAAGTTTATAACAGCCCTATGCGTCTCTCACCGTCGTCGGTGGATGGGCATGATTGTCGGAGGGAGCGGGCGTCTCAGGAACCGGAGGGGGGTCAGCCTAATCAGGAGTATCTTGCCTCTACAGTCGCTCAACCCGTTTAACGCGCCCCCTCCAAACCCGAGGAGGAGCTCTAGGTTCTACAACACCGTCCACGAGGTCTGTAAGATATCCCAAGACATCTTCCTGTTCTTCGGCGGCGTGCTACTCGGAACTGGGCAGTTCGTGACGGGTGTGGCTATGCTCATCCTCAAGGTTGTCATAGGTCTCGTCGACGAGGAGATGAGCTACAGGAAGGCGTACACCCTTACCAGGGAGGCCGTGAAAGGAGTTTCTAAGAAGAGCTGACCGTATCCTGAACCTCAACTCTCCACCCCATGTTCGCAAGCATTTTACGAGCCTCTTCACGGTTTATCATGCCCTTTTCGAAAGCATCTAGGATGTCTTTAACCACAAGTTCAGGTCTTTCGGACACACCCCAGTTAAGCCTCACAGCGGCCTTCTTCGGGTCGAATCTCGCCTCGAGGACGACCTGGCTGAAAACTTGCCGCTCGATGACTCGTTTAATGAAGCGCTGGAGGGCTACTACCTTACGTTCCACGAGCTCCAACGCCGCCTTAGCCGAGGCCTCCGTAAAGCCACGCTTTATGATGAGTTTGGGCAGAGGCGTCTGGAGACCAAGTATGAACTCGTCGGTCAGGTTCTCGACGTAGGCTTCGAAGCCCCTGCCGACCTCGGGGACGGCTATCTTTATGTCCGATCCCTCGCAGGTCGAGATCCACCTGGCGCCCCAGGGTGGCATGTGCTTCAGGTAGTACGCCA
>CBFDTC010000066.1:0-3652 GCA_965612785.1 Candidatus Bathyarchaeota archaeon | reverse complement strand
GCTCAGAGACGTGTCCCAGTACTTCGAAGCCGTCTTCTCGGTCACATCCGACTTCAGGGAGGTCAAGAAGGCCCCCAGGACGTTCCTCAAGGTGTGTAGGATAATCGGCGTCGAGCCCAGCCAGGTAATCCACGTCGGAGACCACCCAAGGTTCGACTATGAGGTCCCCCTCCAGGCGGGCATGAAGGCGTTGCTGATAGACAGGAGGGGGACCAGGAGCGGACCCCACGTCATAAGAGACCTAAGGGAGCTCCTGGAAAGGCTTTCGGAGATGGACCCCTAAGAGCCTCTCAGCTTCGCAACCCTCCTCTCAGGCAGACCTATCTGGACTTCGTACTGGTATATGAGCCTCGAGACTACGACCCAGGCTTCGAGGGCCTCCGGGTCTATCCTGAACCGCCTGTCCACGAGTGCCTCGGTCTCGCTGGTGAACGAGCCCCTCGGAAAAGCCCCCACCAGGACCATGGGGTTCTCCTCATCGACGAGCGTTCGGCAGACCTCTGAGAGCGTTGCTGGCTCACCGTCCGTGGAGAAGGCTACCACGAGGGTTGGGTTCACCTCCTCCACGAGGTCCCTCAGGCTCCCCCGCTTAACCTTCAGCAGCCACTTCTCCTCCCCCGGTGGGACGGAGCCTGTCTTGAAAAGCTGCTCTATCAGGCCCACGAACCTGTCGTAGTTTCTGGGCAGCCTCACCTCCGGGTTCACGTAGATGATGTACCCCCCTATCGTGTGAACGTACACGCGTAGCAGCCCCTCCTTGTTCAGCGGTGAGCCGAGGGCTTCGAGCAGGCATATGTGCGTTATGTCCGGCCGCCCCCTCTTCTCAGCCATCGGAAGCCTCCTCATCGCAGAGTGGTGGTAAGACCTGTCCAACAGTATCTCACCCGGACTCTTCCCACGCCTCCTGGCATGAGCTCTGACAGCCGGGTGCCTCCTGATGCCCTTTGGAACTGTCTCCAACGCAGCCTCGGCGAGGACGAGGTTCAGCATACGTGAACGTTTAAGCAGGAGGCTCGAATAAAATGTTGGTGGTCTGTTGGCTGAGGAGCTCACACTCGCCTCAGCCGTCAGGATGCTCAGGAAGGCCGGCGCCAAGAGGGTCAGCAGAGAGGCTGGTGAGGAGCTCCGCAGGGCCCTTGGGGAGTTCGGCATGGCAGTCGCCAGAGAGGCTGTTAAGTACGCCTTAAGTAGCGGTAGGACAACGGTATCTGGTAGGGATGTGAGGGATGCCGTTAGGAGGGTATTTGGTCGACGTGATGGTCATGCCAGTTAAAGCTTACCTGAAAGGCTTGCGGAAGTCCATCGCCATAACTGTCCCCATGTTCATAGCCTTCCTCGTGGTCGGAGCCATGCTACCGAGGTCGCTACAAGAGACCCTCACTGAGACCCTCGGCAGGCAGTTCGCGCCGATGGTCAACCTGCCTCCACTGATGGTCATGGTTATCATATTCCTCAATAATGCCTTGAAGTCCTTCGTGGCTATGTTACTTGGCGTATTCTTCGGGATAGCCCCCATAGCTTTCGTGGCCGTAAACGGGTTGATAATCGGCCTCGTCGTATCGGTGTTCACGCAGGCTCAAGGCCCCCTCGCCACGGTCGCCGCCATACTGCCCCACGGCATCATAGAGATTCCAGCTTTCATCGTGAGCTCGGCGATGGGCGTTAGGCTTGGAATGAGCTTCTACAGGAGGTTGAAGGGAGAGCACGGTCTCGGTGCGGAGATAATCGCAGCCATACTGTTCTTCCTCATATACCTTGTACCCGCTTTCCTCGTGGCCGCCTTCATAGAGGCATACATAACGCCGATCGTGCTGTCACTGGTCATCAAATCCTGACGACTACACGCTCGAAGAACGGCCTCACCATCTCAGCGAACTTCTTCAGTTCCTCCTCTGTGTAGGGGGTTACAGAAGACATGTTTGGGTCCAACGTTCTCCAAGGTCTAAACTGTTGGATGACGTACAACCTCGAACCCCTCAACACCTCGCCTATTCTCCTCAAGTCGTCTTTGCCCACTATTCCGGGTACCACGGTCGTCCTGAACTCGTACTCGATTTCGGAGGATCTCAACACCTCCACACACCGCATTATGGCATCGATGGGCGCATCCACGCCGACGGCCCTGCTGTAGTTCTCAGGCGAGGTCTTGAAGTCCATGGCCACGTAGTCGACGAGCCCCCTCTCTATCAGTTTCTCCACCACGTCCGGCCTGGAGCCGTTGGTGTCCAACTTCACGAGCAGACCCATCTCCTTAACCTTCTCGAGGAACCCGGGTAGCTCCGGGTGTATCGTCGGCTCCCCACCACCCATGCAGACACCGTCTATGAACCCAACCCGCTCGGACAGGAGTGCCAGGACTTCCTGTTCCGGTATGTCTGGGATGCCGTCCGGGTTGAGGACGAGCTCCGCGTTGTAGCAGTAGGGACACCTGAAGTTGCATCCTCCCACGAACACGGTGGTGGCGAGTCTGCCTGGATAGTCTATGGCCGAAACCTTCCTCAACGCCTTTATCGGCAGCATGTCACACGCCTCACAGGAACCTGTCGAGCATCCTCGAAACGTCGTAGGTAACCCTCTGCCTGAACTCCTCCCGCTTCCCGTCGTTCCACAGCTGGACGGGTCTCAGGTAACCCACGACACGGGAGTAGACCTCCGTGTCCCTTCCACAGTAGGGGCACTTGAAGTGTTCTCCGGGTATGTAGCCGTGGTCTGGGCATACGCTGAAGGTCGGCGTTATCGTGTAGTAGGGGAGCCTGAAGTTCTCGGCTATCTTCCTCACCAACACCTTACAGCCTTCAGGGTCGAGGCGTTCACCTATGAAGGCGTGGAAAACGGTCCCACCGTTGTACAGAACCTGGAGGTCATCCTGGTGTCTCAACGCCTCGAAGAGGTCGTCCGTGTAGTTCACGGGTAGGTGCGTCGAGTTCGTGTAGTACGGAACCTTCTCACCAGCCGTTATTATGTCGGGGTACTTCTTCTTGTCGAGCATGGCGAACCTGTAGCTCAACCCCTCGCCAGGCGTGGCCTCCAAGTTGTATATGTTCCCCGTCTCCTGCTGGAACTCCAGTATCTTCTGCCTCATGAACTTCAGCACTTTTATGGCGAACCTCTTACCCTCCTTCTCGGCTATGCTCACGCCGAGGAAGTTGAGGCAGGCCTCGTTCATCCCTATCAACCCGATGGTCGAGAAGTGCCACCTGAGGCCCTGTTCACCCAGGTATCGCTTCGTGAACGGCAGAAGGCCGAGCTGTATGTTCTTCTCCACCACCCTACGCTTGATCTCCAAGCTCTCCTTAGCCAGCTCCATGAGCCTCTCAAGCCTCTCGAAGAACTCATCCTCATCCTTCGACAGGTACCCTATCCTCGGCATGTTTATCGTCACGACGCCGACGCTTCCCGTCTTGTCGGCGTACCCGAAGTATCCGCCAACCCTTCTGTAGACCTCCCTCAAGTCGAGCCTAAGCCTACAGCACATCGCCCTAATGTCCCTTGGGTTCAGGTCGCTGTTTATGAAGTTCTGAAAGTACGGGTTCCCATACTTGGCGGTCATCTCGAATATAGCGTCCACAGCCTCACTGTCCCAGTCGAAGTCGCGGGTTATGTTGTACGTCGGTATCGGGAAGGTGAACACACGGCCTACCATGTCACCCTC
>CBFDTC010000065.1:0-3746 GCA_965612785.1 Candidatus Bathyarchaeota archaeon | reverse complement strand
AAAACCGTCTTTCAGGTTTCGGAGCCTGAGAGTTCAGAGGGGGCAGGTTGCAAGACCGTATATGAACGGACAGTGAGCGCAGGTGGGCGTGTTTCCCCAGCAGTCCATGGAGTTGTCCTCAGTGAACGCACAGTACTCAGCTACGTCGCAGTCCAGGCACGACGGCAGGTATCCGACCTCGGCTCTGAACCTGAAGGCCTGGTAGGCCTCCCCACGCCACACCTCCATTAGGCTTTTCTCGGCCAGGTTTCCAAACGTCACTCGGTTTATCTTCCTCCCCACGCCGTAGAGGTGGGTTCTGTAGCTGTGTCCGTAGTGTAGGCAGGGCGACACCCGCCCGTCCCAGCCTACGAAGAGGCCGCCTCTGCGTGCGAAGGGGCAGGTTCTCTGAGCCTTGAGGGTGAGGTTGGATCTGTAAACCTTGATGGGGATCTCCAGAAGTGCTCCGAGGGACCTGAAGGCACTCTCTGCCTCTTTCCTGCAGACATCGTCCATGTAACACGCCAGCTCCTCCATCTCCCCGTCCAGGGGTATGATGTTCGAGAACCTCACGTACGCCACCCCAAGCCTAAACGCTGTTCTGATTATGGCTGGAACCTGCCTATAGTTCAGCGTGGTAAGCGTGCTGTGGAGGCCCACGACCAAGCGTCCGCCGAGCCTAACCGAGGCCTCGTGAAGGCTTTTGATGCCTCTGAGGACCTGGGAGACGGAGCTTCCTGGGTGCAGCTCGGAGTACACTCCGTCATCCACAGAGTCCAAGCTTACGATGACCTCGTCTACACCGGTTTCGACAACCTCCTCCGCACAGCTTTCGAGCAGAGTTCCGTTCGTATTCAGGGCCACGTTGAACCCTTCTTCCTTGGCTGCTTTGAGGAACTCTAGGGCTTTAGGATGGGTTAGGGGCTCCCCCCAGCCCGTGAACACTATGCGCCTCACACCGACGCCCCGTAGCTCCCTCATCACTCTCCTGAAGACCCTCTCACTCATCCTTCCAAACTGCTCTGGGCAACCCCTTCTGAAACAGTACATGCAGTCCATGTTACACTCCATCGTCAACTCAAGAAGGGCTTCCTTAGGACGGCTTGAGGTCGTCGGACAGACTTTCCAACGACCCACTCTAAACCCGGCCATACATTATTGGGTTTTCTCATCCAGACTATTATTCCTTTAAAACTGGAAAGTTTCTTATAACCTCATAGCCCTCTTCTAGTTTGGAGGGCTTCTCATGGCGTTGGGAGGTTACATGGGCAGGATTCTTAGGGTAGACCTCTACGAGGAGAAGCTTAGAGTCGAGGAGCTCCCTGAGACCGTGCTGAGGAAGTGGGTTGGCGGCAGGGGCCTCGGAGTCTACCTTATGCTGAGAGAGGTGAACCCACGTGTGGACCCCCTCAGCCCAGAGAACAAGGTCATACTGCTGACCGGTCCCGTGACGGGCACGGGCTACCCGATGAGTGGGAGGTGGTGCTCGGTCACAAAGAGTCCTCTGACGAACACGATACACGACTCTCAGAGCGGGGGTAAGTGGGGTCCTGAGCTGAAGTTTGCTGGGTTCGATGCTGTGATAATTGAGGGAGCGGCTGAGGACCCTGTATGGCTGTGGATACACAACGGAAAAGCGGAGCTAAGGTGTGCGAGAGATTTGTGGGGTAAAGACGTCCATACAACTACCGACAAGATCGTGGAAGAGCTCAGGGATGAGATAGGGGACGAGGCCAAGAAGGTTAAGGTTGCCTGCATAGGACCTGCGGGTGAGAACCTGGTTAGGTTTGCGTCGATAATGAACGACAAGAACAGGGCCGCCGGGAGGGGTGGACACGGAGCAGTCTTAGGAGCCAAAAGGCTTAAGGCTGTCGCAGTTAGGGGAGACATGAGGCCTAAACCGGCTGACGAAGAGGCGTTTAGGGAAGCCGTTAGGGAGGCGATGGGAAAGATAAAGGAGAGCGCTGTGACCAGTCAGGCTCTCCCATCGTATGGAACGGCCGTGCTTGTGAACATAATCAATAAGCACGGAATATACCCGACCAGAAACTTCAGGACGGGAGTTTTCGAGGGAGCCGAAAAGACCAGTGGGGAAACCATGGCTGAGACACTGCTGGTCAAGGATATGGTCAGAAAGGAGGCCTGTTGGGGATGCCCAGTCTCATGCGCCAGATACACGAGAGTCAGGGACGGACCATGGACGGGTGAGGGAGGTGGACCCGAGTACGAGACGATATGGGCGTTCACAGCCCAGTGCGGTGTGGACAGCCTGGAGGCGGCTGCTAAGGCCAACTACCTCTGCAACGAACTCGGCCTCGACACGATATCCATGGGCCACACGATAGGCACGTTCATGGAACTCGTGGAAAAAGGCAGGGTTCCTGAAGAGAAGCTTAGGGGCCTCAGGGTCGAGTGGGGCTCCCAGGAAGCTGTCGTCGAGCTCACCTGGAGGACGGCGTACAGGTCTGGTGTGGGAGACGACTTGGCTGAGGGAGCTAAGAGACTTGCGGAGAAGTACGGTGAGCCGGACGTAGCGATGGTAGTTCGTGGACAGGAGCTACCGGCCTACGACCCGAGAGGGGTCCAAGGCCACGGCCTGGCGTACGCCACGAGTAACAGAGGCGGTTGCCACTTAAGGGCTTACATGATATCGCCCGAGGTTTTGAGCATACCGAAGCTCGTGGACAGGTTCAGCACCGAGGGTAAGCCAGAGCTTGTGAAGACCTTCCAGGACCTCTCAGCTGTCATAGACAGCATGGTCGTATGCAAGTTCTCGGTATTCGCGCTCTGGGCAGAAGACTACACCGAAGCGCTTTCCTCGGTCACAGGCGTGAATTACACAGTCGATGATGTCATGAAAATAGGGGAGAGAATATGGAACGCTGAGAGAGCATTCAACATACTGTCTTTCGGAGATGGAAGGGAATACGATACTCTTCCAAGGAGACTTCTCGAAGAGCCCATGCCTGAAGGGCCGGCTAAGGGCTATGTTGTCAAGTTGGGGGAGATGATCGACGAATACTACAAGCACCGTGGATGGATTGACGGGCGGCCCACGAGGGAAAGGCTTGAGGAACTGGGTCTTAAATGGCTTGCGGAAATGCTTGACGAGGAAAACCTACTACCTCAGTGATGAAGGTTAAGGTATCCATTTTTTCTTTCCTTAGAGAGAAACTTGGGTGGAGAGAAAAGACAGTGGAGTTAGATTGTAATAGAGCGACTTTAAGGGAGGTATTACACAGGTTTCCAGACCTTAAAGAGATAGTGGTAAACCAGAAACCTGAAGATTTCATCATACTTGTAAACGGGAGGAACATACGGCACTTAAAGATGCTTGACACAGAACTATCGGATGGAGATGAGGTTGTTGTGTTTCCTCCAGGAGGAGGCGGATGAGAAGCAAATCTTCGAACCCCTTGTTCGATTAGGCCCTCGCTCACCAGCCTAGGCCCTTTCAGAGTCCCTACAGAGTTCAAGCAACCTCGTAGAAGAGTTTTCTTCTACCAACCCTACCCAGACTTCTAGAGACAACTCTCTATTCAACGTCGTTTGACACGAAAACTTCATTCATAACCTCTTCCATCTTAAAGCCTCCCAGAGAATCCAGCCTTATGGGATCTAAAAGCAGGCTTAATGATCATTATGTGTTCCTAGAGTTTTCCCGTGAAGATGGGGTGTAGGAGCAAGGTATGGCGGGCCCGGCGGGATTCGAACCCGCGACCCCCGGGTTAAAAGCCCGGTGCTCTGTCCTGGCTGAGCTACGGGCC
>CBFDTC010000064.1:0-3860 GCA_965612785.1 Candidatus Bathyarchaeota archaeon | reverse complement strand
GAGTGTCTCTTGACGTAGGCGTTCGAGCCCTGGAGGTAGTAGAACCAGTTTAGGGAACCCGCCTCCTCAGCCCCAGTAACGAGGAACATTATCGTCCTCTTGTGCCCGTACTTGGAGAGCACCCTGGCCATCTCTATGACGGCGGCAACAGCGCATGCGTTGTCGTTAGCCCCATAGTACCAGCTGTCCACGTGTCCGCACGCTATGACGTACCTGTCAGGCCATCTCTCACCTTCGAGTCTTCCGACTACGTTGTATGAAACTGCGGACGGGTTTGTCTCAGCCTCTATCAGCATCTCGAGCTCAACGGGCCCCTTCTCCATGAGCTTCTTAACTCTCTCGAAGTCGTCGCTCGGTATTATCACCGCAGGTATGGGCAACGGTCTCCCGTTCACGCCTATGGCCTCCGTGTGCACTATGGGAGACGTGTAGGCAACTATGAGCGCCGAGGCCCCGTTCTTGACGGCAACCCAGTACTGGTGGGCCATCCAGTAGTCGTCGTTCCACAAGGCGAGGGCTATCTTACCCCTGGCGTCCACGCCCTCGTAGTCCCTGTCCAACCCGTCCCCGACGAAGACCACCTCAGCCTTAAGGCCCCCCTCTGGAGTTGACGGTGAGTACCCGACGACCGCACACCTAACCTCAAACTCCTCTGGTCTCACAACCCTCAGCTCTGCACGTCTACACTTCCACGATATGACCTTGAAGGGCTCCATCGAGACCTCCAAGCCCAGAGACTCGAGCTGGGAGGCTGCCCACCTCAGAGCCTGATGCTCTTCTACCGTTCCGCATATGCGCTCCCCGAAGGCTGTGATTCGTTTAACGCCGTCCAAGACGTTTTCGACGGAAAGCTCGCTGACTATACGGGATTCCAGCTCTCTCATCAAAGAAAGATTGGAACAGAACAGATATTTCAAACTTCCATCCCAACAGCCTCTGTTAACTTTTCAGTTGACGGAGGCCAAACGTTAAAATTTGGCTGATGAGAAATACTGTTGACCCAAGTGGGATGAAGGGACAGATGTGACGAAAACTCGACCACTTGGGCGGCGATGATGAACCATTGCAGCCACGAGGCCGTGCCGATGGGTTCGATGGGCAGTCTGAGCCCCCTTAACGCCTGAAGTGCTCCCATCCCCTCGGTGGTATGGGCTTCTTTTCTCCGTCCCTGAGCATCCATACGCCCGGTTTTTCGACCGCCCTGCCTATGAACCTCAGCTCGCACCCGACTTCCCTCAGCGCCCTCCTGGCCTCCTCAGCCCTGTCGGGTTTTAGGCAACAAAGTATCTCGAACTCCTCCCCGCCGTACAGGACGAGCTCCTCCACGCTTAGGCCGTGTATGGACGCGAACTCCTCGGCAAGCCTCGACGCTGGGAGCTCCTCAAGCAGGAACCCGACTCCACTGCTCCTGGAGAGGTCGTGTAAGCTCATGGCAAGCCCGTCGCTCGAGTCTATGGACGCCGTGGCAGCGTCCGTCTCAGCCAGCCTCACACCTTCCTTCACCCTCGCCCTCGGCTGGTAGACCGCCCTAAGGAGCCCTTCCCTCAGCCTGGCCGGGGCTTCGAGACCCTCCAGGAGCATCTTAAGGCCCGCGGCTGTCTCTCCGAACGTACCCGTGGTTGCGAGCACGTCTCCCGGCCTAGCGCCCGACCTCGGGATGAACCTTCCTCTGCGGCATGTTCCGAGGGCCGCGCAGGTTATGGAGGGCTCCGGGCTCTCGTTAGTGTCACCTCCTAAGACGTATGCTCCGTAGCTCCTGGCCGCCTCGTTCACGCCATCCATCAGCTTGAGGACGGCCTCGACGTCCCACGTGGAGGGTATGGATATGGAGACCATGACACCCACGGGCCTGACTCCCTTGGCTGCCAGGTCGCTCACGGTCATCGTGACGGCTTTCGCCCCAGCCATCCTCTCATTCATGCCGGGAGGCACGTCTGTGGACCAGACAAGTGTATCGACGGAGCATGCAAGCATCTCCTCCCCTCGGATAGGGAAAGCTGAGGCGTCCTCCCAGAACCCTGTGGATCCCTCCATGGGCTCTATCCTAGAAAATATGAGCTCCACAAGCCTACGCTCCCCCAGCTCCGACACCCTCATGCCAGGTCAAGAGACTCGTCGCTTGGGCCGAACTTTAAGTTTCCGCCGTCCGTGAACCTAGGCTCGGGGCATCGCCTTGCTGAGCAACGGGCAGAGCGGGTCTGCGGCCTGGAACGTCCCGTGGGTTAGGTAGGCCCTGGCTGCGCATCCACCGCGGCACCTGCCGAACATTGGGCAGTTCCTACACTCCTCGGGCATCCTGGTGAGGAAGGCCTCCCTGTAAAGGCCGCTTCCGATGAGCTTCCTCCAGGCACCCCTCACTCCGTCCCTCAGGACGTTCGAGACCGTGAAGTCTAGCGTGTCGCACAGGAGGACGTCACCCGACGGGGATATGTCCATCCCCTCGGAGCAACCGGAGACGTGTACGTGCCTGGACTTGAGGAAGGCCTTGGCGAACGGCGTACACCAGACGGAGCCGAAGTATCCGAGCTCCTCGACAGACTCCTCGAACATCTTCAGGCCCTTGAACACCTGGGCTGGGCTTAGGGCAAGACCGTTCGGCAGGTGGGCGGCTCCGGACGGTATTATCGGTATTGTGGCGACGTACAGAGCTCCAACCCTCTCAGCCAGCCTCGGGATGTCTCCAGCCTCGTGGAAGTTCCTGGAGTTCATGGCGAACACCACGGCGAACGGGACGCCCTCCGACCGCAGAGTCTTCGCGGCCCTGAGCACCCTGCTCCACGTTCCAGGCCCCCTGAGCCGTTCATGTGTCTCCCTGCTCGCCCCGTCTATGCTGAGGAAGACGAAGCACTCCAGCCTTGAGAGCTCTCTAGCCCTACCCCTGTTTAGGAGGATGCCGTTCGTGTTCAGGCTCAGGTCCATGTCCATGTCGTAGAACACCTTCAGTAGCCTCATCAGGTCCCTACGCAGGAAGGGCTCTCCGCCTGAGACGTTTAGGTCGTCCACACCCCACTCGACGAGCTCTCCAGCCATCCTTAGCGCTTCGGAGAACGAGAGTTCCGCGGGTCCGAACCTTCCCCGGACGTAGCAGTGTAGTCAAGACAGGTTACACTTGGAGGTGCATATCCAGACCGCGAACCGGGGTCTCATCCAACCACCCGCACTCTCTTTCATGAGACACGAGAGGGGGGTTATAAACCTTACTTTCCTCGGATTGTGATAACCCATTGGGGACCTTCGGGTGTACAGGGTCATCGTGAGGGCTAGGAGCGACGCAAACGCCGTCAAGGCCACCGTCAGGACGTTCTACCCAGGGTGGGAAATCGAGGTGGCCACACTCCACGGCGTCAGGGATCGGGAGGGCTTCCTGAGGGAGCTTCAAGAGGCTGTCAGGCCAGACAGGTTCAACCTCGTCCTACTGGGTAGGGACGAGGAGGAGCTCATGGAGTTGGAGGAGGTGTTCGGCATGAACGTGGCCTTCAGGCTCGTCCAGAAGTCGAAGGTCAGGAACGCCAGGATGCACGAGATAGCTAGGGCCATAGAGTCGTGCAGAGCCCTCTTCAGGAACACGGCCTCCTGGACTGGGACGTACGTCTTCGCCAGGGACGGGAACACGTTCCTCAGAGACGACGACCCGGCCACAGACCTGTTCCTCGGCCTAAGAGGGTTCAGGGAAACCCTCACCGAGCTCCTGGGACGTGGGGTTCCGGAGACCCCCCTCGTGGCCAGGAGGAGGGGTGGGCTACACGTCGTGTACGGTGGGCCGAGGCCCGTGGCCAGGCTTAGGGTACCCGACTGTCTCTTATACACATCTCCGAGCCCACGAGACTAGGCATGATCTCGTATGCCGTCTTCTGCTTGAA
>CBFDTC010000063.1:0-4056 GCA_965612785.1 Candidatus Bathyarchaeota archaeon | reverse complement strand
CCACGCATGTACTTGCCGATTATCCTCGGACTCCCAGACTCAAGGCCGACATCCAGAAACACGGGTCTACGCTCGCTGAACCCTGAGAGCTCCGTTATCTCCCGCACGAGCTTCCTGTCCTGTAGAACCGTGGCTGGGCCGACGTGTGGGAACGTCCCGCAGACTCCGTACTCCCTGGCCATTCTGAAGAGGCTTAGGACGGCTTCTCTGTTGACGTGTATTCCCCTGGCCCCGTACAGGAGGATGTCGTCGCTGACGAAGTCGATGCTCCTACCTCCGTACCGTAGGTTCACCTCCACCTCACGTCGGATGAGGTCGAGGGGCATGCTCCTGAACCTCCAGGTCGTCGGTGAGCAGAACCTACACTTCCTCGGGCATCCACGTGTGACCTGGACTATCCTACCCCTAGCCGGCGCCACTATCGGAGGTATCTCATCCACGTCCGGCGATTCTCCGTAGACCTTCCTCGGCGGCTTGGAGCCTGACAGAATGTCCCTGACGAGCTCCGGGAAGGTTTTCTCACCCTCTCCGTAGAACAGTGTGTCTATCCCAAACCTCTCCTCGAGGCCGTCTATCTGCCAGACGCCCTCACCACCTGCGATGACCGTGAACCCGTACTTGGTCTTGAGCCTCCTGACCAGGGACATAAGCCTCAGAAACTCGACCTTCGTGCAGGTGTCCCCACCCCCGAAGAGCACCCTGAGCGTGTAGGAGACGGGAGCCAGACCCATCGGGTCGAGGACGCTGACGCCCAGCACCTCAGTGTCCTCGGAGACTACGGATTCGAGCGCTTTGGGCGTCGTGATTATGACATCGTCCTCGGAGAATCCCGAGTTGAGGAGGGCTGCCTCAAGCTTCCTCAAAGGGTATGGAGCGCAAACGGCCCTGCCCTCCCCATCGACTTTCATGGGTGGTGCCAGAAGCTTCGTGTACACGGGTCTCGGGACGAGCCTGTAGGGGACGCAGTGTCCGAAGCCGAGTGAGGGTGTGTCGTTGTAGTCTGTCATCGTCGCCCTATCCGAGGTTAGAACGACCTTCCAACCCAACTCTCATCCCTCCTTCATGGAGAACTTGGCCGATAGGTAGTGGATGAGCGCCTTGAACGCCTTCCTGAATATGAAGAAGTGGCGTTTCCTGAATATTTCGATTATGTAGCTTGGGGCAAGGTAGAAGCTCAGGTAGGCCCTGCTCAGCAACATCTTCAGGTCCTTCGGAGATAGGCCTGGAAGCTTCATGACGGGTGTGAGGGTGTCGAACTTCGACCAGTCCCTGGTTATCAGCCAGCCCTCCCTAACCGCCATGTTGTACGCCTCGGTGCCCGGGTACGGGGTGAAGATGGTGAACTGGGCGAAGGTGGGCTTGAGCTTCTTTGCGAACCTTATCGTCTTCATTATGAGCTCCTTCGTCTCACCGGGTATCCCGAGTATGAACGTGGCCACCGTGTTGAAGCCCGTCTCCCTGAGTATCTTGAAGGCCCTGACGACCTGGTCTATCGTTATCCCCTTCTTTATGAAGTCCAGCGTCCTCTGAGTCGCGGACTCGACGCCCACGTACACGCTGTGGCAACCGGCCTTCCTCAGGGTCTCTGCGAGCCTCCTGTTCATCGTGTTGGCCCTGGAGGAGCATCCCCACCCTATGTCCAAGCCCTCCCTGACCATGCCCTCAGCTATGGCCTCAGCACGCTTCATGTTGAGCGTAAACGTGTCGTCGAGGAACTCTACTTCCCTAACCCCGTACTTGTCGTGGAGAAGCCTCAGCTCGTCCAGGACGGCCTCGACGCTCCTAGCCCTCCAGATCTTACCCATGAGCTTCGAGGAGGAGCAGAATATGCAGTTGTAGGGGCATCCGCGGCTTGTGAGTATGGTGCAGAAGCTGAAGTTTCCCATCCTGTACCTGTCCATCGGGAGTAGGTGGTAGGCTGGGAGGGGTATGGAGTCTATGTCCTTTATGAACGGCCTGTCCTCGTTCTCCTTTATCACCTTCCCATCCCTGTACGTGATTCCCCTCACATCCTTGAGGCTCCGCCCCTTCTCAAGCCTCCAGGCGAGCTCACGGATGGTCTCCTCGCCCTCACCCCTGACGACTATGTCGAGAGACGGACACTCCTCCAGAGACTCCCTAGCCATGAACGAGACGTGGGGGCCACCTATCACGGTCTTGGCGTCTGGAAGCTCCTGCTTTATCATGTCCGCCACCTTGTAGGCGTCGTAGACGGTCGGCGTCGTCGCCGTGAGGCCGACGAGGTCTGGGTTGAAGGCCTTAGCCTCTCTCAGGACATCCTCGAAGCCGTACCCCATGGCCAGGGAGTCGAGTATCTTGACCTCGTGTCCGTCGAGCTCCAGGGATGAAGCCAAGTATGCGAGGTTCATGGGAGGGCTGGTCGTCTCCAGCACCTCCCTGATCACCGAGGATGATGGAGGGAGTATAAGAAGAGCCTTCATCAAACAGTTTTGATTGCAAAATGCACCATAAACTTTATGGATTTTTCACGGGGGAACCTTAGGTTTCCACTTCTTTTCCTTGTATTTGCCGCCAACCCTGACGTGGGTTCCCTTCCTGAAAGCTTCTGCCTCCAACCCCTTCTTGATAGCCTTACAAAGCTCCGCGTACTTGCAGGACTTACATTCCACGCTTATTCCATAGGTTCCGAGGCACTCAGGGTACGCCATACCGGGCGACACCGCCTACGGATGCTAAGAGACGATTCGGGCGGGAGCGTTTAAATACTACGTGGATTCCCCGTTAAGTGGTATGGTGACTCTGAGCTACCGTGAGATGCTCAGGAGGGCGTACTCGAGGCTTCCGAAGAAGCGTGTGGCGAGGGCCACGAGGTTCGAGGTGCCAGCCCCGATGGTGACGGTGGTCGGAGGCAGGACGATACTGCACAACTTCAAGGACATATGCGAAGCCATGAACCGTCAGCCCAAGCACTTCCTCAAGTACCTGTCCAGGGAGATGGGTGCTCCAGCCGTGGCCGAGGATGACAGGGCCATATTCAAGGGGAGGTTCGGCGAGGACACGTTCAGGAAGCTGATAGAGAGGTACGTCAAGGAGTACGTCATATGCCCCGTCTGTAAGAGACCCGACACGGTGTTGGTGAAGGAGAAGAGGCTGATGTTCCTGGTGTGCGAGGCCTGCGGAGCCAAGTCATCCGTCAGCAGGATAAGGTAGACCGGAGGGCTCGTGGAAAACGCTATATCGTGTTTTGGACTAAGAATATCTGAGAAGTGGTTCGGTCATGGCCGAGGTCTACGCAAAGATGGTCAGGCAGGGCGGCCATGTAGTCGTGGCCGTCTGCGATGCAGAGCTCCTCGGGAAGACGATAATGTTCGGGAAGGTCAAGGTGAAGGTGAACGAGTCTTTCTACAAGGGTACGCGTATGAAGGTTGAGAAGGCCCTGGAGCTGCTGAAGGAGGCGACGATAGCCAACCTGATGGGGAAGAACATAATCGACGCCGCAGTTAAGAGAGGCATGGTGCGTAGGGATGCTGTGATAATGCTGGGGGACGTACCCCACGTCCAGATAATCTGCCTCTAAGCTCTGTCCTCTATCAGGTTGAGTATCGCCAGGGTTGCGTACACGGCCTCCTCAGTCCTGACGGTCTCGGTTCCCTGTTCTGGGACGGTGTTCACGACGAAGTCTGCGTAGTCCTCCAGTCTGACCCCCTCCCTCGACAGTATCTCAGCCAGTCCCTCGGTCGGGGAGCCGAACGCTATCAGGGGTTTCTTAGACCTCCTCCACCGGGACGCTATGTCGTCGAACACGTCCTTTATGGCCTCGCCTTTCCTGGACGTGGCTATCACCAGGTCGTAGCCGCCCCTCTTCGTGGATTCGTACAGAGGGCTGTCCGTAACCCTAACCCTGTACCCCCAGTACGCTTTGACCTCGCTTCTCCTGGCAAGCCTGAGCGAGGTGACGCCACCCCTCCTCGAAACCCTGACCGTCACCCGCCTACCCACCTCCAGCCTCCTGTCCACCCTCAGCGGCTTCTCGACGCCCACGTCCACCATGCTCCACCCATCCCCAGACGCCACGACCACACCCTCCCTGAACTC
>CBFDTC010000062.1:0-4201 GCA_965612785.1 Candidatus Bathyarchaeota archaeon | reverse complement strand
GCTGACCCCGTGGGATGATGTGGATCTGGAGCGGAAACCCGAAAGTCGGGGGTTCAAATCCCCTCGGCCCCACCAGGAGTCTACTCTTCGACCGTCACGGTGAACTCGCAGTACGGATCTCCCTTGGCTATGCAACACGTCTCTACGACGGTGACCTTCTTTCCGAAGTACTTCGAGGCGAACCCCGCTATCAAGCCCCTCATCCATCTGCTGAAGCAGGTTTCACTACCCTTGCCTATCTCGCACTCCATAGAGTCCCACATCCTCACAGTCATGGGCTCACCGAACTCTACCTCCATCCTGCTCAGAACCCCTCCGGCGAACAGGGTTGCCGAGAGGAGCTTCCACAGGTCTCCCTTCTTTACCCCGGCTTTGACGTAGTCGTCGTACACATGGGAGCCTGCCTCAACTCCCTCGTAGTAGAGGAAGACCTCGGCGGCCGTGCCGAACTTCTTCCTAACTCCGAGGAACCACCCCTCCAAAACGCTCTTCCTGAATATTGGCGGCTCTCTCGCCGAAGAACCGTATCGGGAAGTGCTTCGTGTCCACGACGACGCCTGGGATGACGGGCTCTATGATTTCAACGTCGACCGAAAGCCCCATGTCTCTGGCGGCTTTCTTGAGAACCTCCTTGACCTCCTCAGGCTTCACATCCGCATCCTTGAAGTTGTAGAACACCATGAACGTGCTAGGGCGTCCCACCTCTACCGGCGTGGAGTTGATTATGTAGACGAGGGGGAGCCTCAACTCGGCCACGGCTGTGAGAAGCTTGGCCATACGGCCTGTTTTAGCAACTCCCTTGACGAGAAAACCGTAAACCCTCTCCCCCTTGATCACCCTGCATAGGTCTAGCGGTGTGAAAACGCTTGTTTCAGAGGACATAGTAGGCCGTGTATAAGAGCTACCTCGACAGTAATAAAGTTTAATCGTCAGCCTCTCCGAGGATGGAGGCCAGTTAGAGCGGTTTTAGTTCAAGCCACGGAACTATCCTCTGCTCAGGCAGGTCTAGGTATGATGGATGCAGGGTTACGCCGTGCTCCCCTAGGAGCTCCCCGTGGTCGCTCGTCAACACCCACCTCCCATCCAGGTCGCCCACCTCGGTGAGCAGCTTCTTCACAGACTTCAGGGCGAGGGTAAGGTTGTCCCTGTAGGCCTGGGATAGGCGTTGTCTGGATATCCTGCCCGTCCTGAGCATCTTCGACAGGAACTTGGCCATAGCCTTCCCCTTCACAACCTCCCTGGGGATGGTCAGCTTGGTCTCACCTATGTAGGGTAGGTGGGGCTGCATGAACCATATTATGTTCCTTTCTCCCAGGCCCTCATCCAACACGGCCTTAACCACGGTGTCCGGGTGGACTGTGCCGAGCTCCCAGTCCCAGCCCCAGTCCCAGATGTCCACTATGGATCCGCTGAAGCAGTCCCTTACGCTGAAACCTCGCACGGCGATGCCCTTCGAGTTTATCCTCGGCTGGGCGCTGAATACCTTAACGTCCCTAAGCTGCTTGCCGAACGTTCCAAACACGATCCTCAGCCACTTACCCGTGCAGGAGGCTGGAGACCTGACGGGTTTGAGGTGGCCGTCGAGGTACTGCCTGTAGACCTCCCTGAAGTAGTCGTAGCGGCATGCGTCCAGTATGATGAGCGTAAACTTCCTCTCGGCAAACAGCGTCGCCAAGAGCTCCTCCTGAGGCTGGAGGTGGATCCACTCAACCCTCCTGAGGCTGGAGGCAAGCCTCACGCTCACGTGAGCGACAGCCCTCACCAAGGCCTCAGCCAAACCCTCCTCCCTCACAACCCTCCTGAACCGGGAGTACAGGCCGCCTAGGCCGCCCTTAGCCAAGCCTGTCCAACCCCTTGGAGTTCTATGAGATTTTAAACCGCTCAGCAGTTTAAATGTCCCCCGTGAGAAAAGTGGCGACTCGAAGGGACTCGAACCCCTGACCTACAGCTTTAAGTGATGAGCATAAAACATCTGCTAGGCTTGGTCAAAGAGGGGAAGTTTGAGGCCTTTCAACGGGCGCTTGGAACCTACGGGCTCTGAGGTATAGGGCTACGGCAGTTACGGCTGCTACGGCTATTGTAGGCCCTATCAGCCAGGTTGGGAAGGGTTTTGATACAGTTAGAGTGGTTTGGGCTGTCTGTTTCCATTCTGCGGTTATTGGTATGAAGAGGGCGATTATGTCAGCCTGGAAGTATGCTTCGGCTTTTATGGTGTATGAGCCCGGCGTGTCTGGGGCTTTCAGCGTGAACGTCTCGGATACTGTAGTGGTGTTTACAGCGTATTCTGAGGGGACTCCGAAGCCGAGTGTCAGGTTGGTGGCGGATATCATCACCCTATCTACGTTCTTGGAAGCCGACTCTCCGGTCTCGGCTATGGAGACCGTGATGGTTCTTAGGGTTTCCTGGATGGTAAGGTTGTACGTCTCGGCTGACTCGTTTAGGCCTTGGACGGATACCGTGACCTCGACCGTGAATTCCTTACCAGTCAAGGCCTTGGATGGAGCTTCCACCGTGACCTCGTATATGCCAACGGACTTGTAGTCCTCAACCCAGGTCTCGACAGCTGGCTTGCAGGTCGCAGATGGAGCGACGAGAAGAACGACGAGAAGCGTCAGAGCCAAATAGCCCTTCACTCCTCAAGCACCTCTTCGATTTGACTTAGGGAGCTCAGCCACCTTACGGCCCTTATCGGTTATCGCAATACTGTTTAAGTAGTTCACGATTAAAAAATCACTATACATGCCACGCATCAAGCAGAATACATGAGCTTAAACACTTACCTGCCAGATTACTTGGGGACGGCCCTGGGACCGTCCCAAAACGCCTTGAAGAGAGACGCTTTGGCGGGCCCGAGGGGACTCGAACCCCTGACCTACGGCTCCGCAGGCCGTCGCTCTATCCAAGCTGAGCCACGGGCCCTTCAATATGCCTGCTTGTTTGGTCTGGGATAAACGTTTATAGCCGTTCGCAGGCCCTTCTCTTCTCGGCGCATGGCGAGGCTTCTCAGAGGCTTCTTCGTCAGGAGGCCCAACAGGTTTACGGGTGTGGTGAACCTACATGGCGAGCTTGTGAGGGCGCACATACCCGACTCAGGTAGGTTGGGGGAGCTCCTGTACGAGGGAAACGAAGTCGTACTCGTGCCGAAGAGCGGTGGGAAGCTTCCTTACAGAATCCTGGCTGCGAGACGTGGGGACGGTTGGGTTCTGATAGACAGCGGAGCCCACCGTTGGCTGTCCCTCATAGCATTGGAGAGGGTGCCGTACCTCTCAGCCTTCGAGTCCCTGGAGACGGAGGTCAGGCTTGGAGACACACGCATAGACTTCAAGCTGGACGGGTACTGGCTCGAGGTCAAGGGATGCACGCTGATAAACGACGGAGTCGGCTTCTTCCCAGACTCCCCCACGAGCAGGGGGCTTAGGCAGGTCAGAGCCCTCAAGGCCGTGGGGGAGGCGGGCATACTCTTCCTCGTGATGGCTCCAGCCAGGATTCAAGCCCTGAACTTCAGCGAAGACCCGAAATTCTCCAGGGAGGTGGCTGAGTCCACCCTGGATCTGTTCGCCTATTCCTTCGAGTTCGACGGGGAGGCTGTCAGGCCCCTGGGTCTCGTACCGACGACGAGGGAAAGAGACGTCGAAGATGCCCTGGAGACGCTCAGCAGGGTTGAGCGGTTCGTGGCTGAGTACAACAGGAGGCATGGAGCCGAGGCAAGGTACAGCATCATCGAGGTGGACGGCGACAGCTTCGTCCTGGCTCTGACAGGGGCTGTGTGGGGTTCATGCTGCCTGTACGACTACGTGGAGGACGTCCTGTACGAGTCTGGGATGGATTTGGAGGTTTCATGGTGCAAGGAGAAGAACGGTCACATAATCGCCTCATACAAGCTCAGGGAGTGAACGGTTTATCCACGTCCACCCGCAACCATCACATGATGAAGGTTCTGAGAGTAAGCCGAGAAGCCGTCGAAGAGGCCGCTGAAGTCGTCAAGAACGGAGGCCTCGTGGTATACCCGACGGACACAGTCTACGGACTCGGATGCAACCCCTTCGACAAGGACGCCGTCAGAAGGCTCATCAACGCAAAAAAGAGGCGAGGCAAGCCCCTCCCAATAGCCGTCCCAAGCCTGGAGGCTGCGGAGAGGGTGGCGAGGTTCAACGACGCTGCGAGGAGGATAGCCAGGGCCTTCTGGCCCGGGGCCGTAACC
>CBFDTC010000061.1:0-4415 GCA_965612785.1 Candidatus Bathyarchaeota archaeon | reverse complement strand
GGCTTGTACCTCGCCTCCACGGCCTCAGCCTTCTCCTGGAGCTTCTTCGCCAAGCTGTATATGAATGCGGCCGTCTGCTCCCTGTCCGCCGTGAACACGACGGGTACCTGCGTCTCCGTGATGAGCTTTGCGAGGGCGCCCCAGAAGACCATGGGGTTGTAGAGCTCGTAGACCCTCTCGGGGGAGCCCTCGACGACGAGGCAGCACCCGCTGTACGCCTCCCTCAGCCTCTCGACCTGCTCGAAAAGCCTCTTCTGGTATACGGACTCGATGAAGTCCCTGAACGCCTTACGCTCCACGGCGTACCCCTCGCCGACGACGTAGTCTCCGGGCGTTATCATCTCCTCCACAACCTCCGCACCCATCATCCTGAGGTACTGAACAACCCTCCTGTCCTCCCTCACGTCCGCAACTATCCTGGGTCTGAACTCCAGCAAAACCAGACCTCCCCAACCAGGGTATCCCAAGCACAGCCTAAATCTGTTCTGAAAAAGGGTGGGGTTGGGAGGCGGTTAGGCTGAGACTATCAGCTGCCAATCCGTCCCGGACCGACAGGAAGCGCAGGGTGGAAGGACGTTCCCCTTGGCTATAGGGATGACCTGGCCGAGGCATTTGGTGCATATGAAAAGACCGGACTCAGGGCTCCTCGTCCCAGTCCTGTACTTCATCCCAGCCTTTCCGGCGAGGGCCACGAGAACCCATTCCGTCGAGCCGCACTTGGCGCAGGGTGGGAACTTCTCTCCAGCGGACAGGGGTATGATCTCGCCGCATTTGGGACAAAGGTACAGACCGGACTCTCGGTTCGTCTCCCCCGTGGGGAACCTGTCGAACAGTGGCATGCAGTCCGCCTGTCTACAGTTTCTCCGGGAACGTACTAATAGTTTTTGACTCAATGATTTAAACCGCCGCTGACAACCTAAGATTTTGGAGATGAAGGGAAAGCATGACCTCATCAAGGTCGGCGACCACGTGCTGCTCTACCTAGACCACAGGAGGACTTTCCTCGTCAAAGCCGAGCCCGGTAGGGTTTTGCACACCCACAAGGGTGTGGTGGACGTCGGCGGCCTCGTGGGTAGGAGGTTCGGAGAGGCTGTGGAGAGCAGCCTCGGAGTGCGGTTCTACGCCCTCAGGCCTCTGATGAGGGACTACGTGATGAAGATGAGACGTAGGACACAGATAATATACCCGAAGGACGTGGGACTCATCGCAGTCCTGACGGGTGTGGGACCTGGGTGGAGGGTCGTCGAAGCCGGAACGGGCAGTGGGGCGCTGACGGCCTTCCTTGCCTACCTGGTCAGGCCGGATGGGAGGGTCTACAGCTACGAGGTTAGGGAAGACCTCCTGGAGGTGGCTGAGAGGAACCTGGAGATGGCTGGGGTCCTCGACTACGTGGAACTCAAGCTCGGAGACGTGACGGAGGGGATAGACGAGGAGGACGTGGACGCCGTGATCCTGGACATGGCGACTCCCTGGCTTGTGGTCGAACACGCCTACGAGAGCCTCAGGGACAGCGGCTCTTTCCTGTCCTTCAGCCCGACGATAGACCAGGTAAAGAAGACCGTCAAAGCGCTCAGGGAGACGGGCTTCACGGACATCCAGACCTACGAGTGCCTCCTCAGACGCATCATAGTCGAGGAGGGCAGGACGAGACCCGAAACTCTCATGATCGGGCACACAGGCTACATAACGTCGGCCAGGAAGGCCGTCCGCATGGGAGGCTAAGCCTTCTCGAAGACGAACTCGCAGACCCCGTCTGGCCCTGAGACCCGCTTGGCCTTGGCGCCGAAGACCTCAGCCAACCCTGAGGCGAACCTCTCGCAGCCCTCCTCGCACCACTCCCTCAGCCTTTTGTGTACCGGACACCTTCCACGTGACCTGACGACGCCCCCGGAGAGCTCCACGCTGAATTCCTCCTCCCAGGAGTAGAGGTTTTTCAGGCACTCCACGAGGCCTTCGAGGTTCCTCTCCAACCCGTACTCATTAACGGAGGCCTCCCCAGCGGCCTTTCCCGCAGCCCTCGCAAACAGCCTTATGAAAGGCCTCATCACATCAATTCTTCGGGTCGAAGACAATTTATAAGTTATCTCACCCTCCCTGGAGAACCCGGCGTCCATCAGTATCTTCTCGTGGTCGAAGGCAACCCTCTCAGGTATGCTCCTGAACAGCTCCACGCCGAGGCATTCGTCACCCCTCCGAAGCTCCCCGCCGACGGGTTCAGCCAGGAAGGCTACGGATATGCAGTGGAACCTTGGGTCCCTCCTCGGGTCGGAGTACACGCCGAGGAGCCTCAGGAGCCTCACCTTCAGCCCCGTCTCCTCCCAAGCCTCCCTCACGGCGGCCTCCTCGACCGTCTCACCGTACTCCACGAACCCGCCTGGGATGGCCCAGAAGCCCTTGAACGGTGGGTACCGCCTCTTCACGAGCACGAACCTTCCGTCTGGAAACCTTATGACGACGTCCACGGCGACACGGGGAAACCTCCTCGGCATCAAAGGGTATTTTGGGTTTAGGCACGTTTATAGGATACGGCTCACCGGGGTTCATGAGGACCGTCATGGAGCTGCTTAGGTACCGGACCGTGAGGGAGGCGCTGCTCTACGAGGATGCGGGCGGAGGCAAGGTTCGCTGCGGGGTCTGTGAGCGTAGGTGCCTGATCCCTGAGGGTGGTAGGGGTTTCTGCGGCTCCAGGATGAACGTGGGTGGACGCCTCTACACGCTGACGTACGGGGACATAAGCAGCATAAGCAACAACCCGATCGAGAAGAAGCCGATGTTCAACTACTGGCCAGGCTCTATGGCCCTCTCAGCCGGGTCTTGGGGCTGCTCGCTCAAGTGCGTCTACTGCCAGAACTACGAGATAAGCATGGAGGAAGCAGACCCAAAGAGGGCTTACTACATGCCGCCTGAGAAGTTCGTGTCCATGGCCTCCAGGAGGAGCCAGGGGATATCGTTCACCTTCAACGAGCCGTCCAGCACCCTCCTGGAGTACGCAGTGGACTGCTTCAGGTTGGCGAGGGAGAAGGGTCTGTACAGGAACCTGAACACGAACGCCTACATGACCACCGAGGCCCTCAAGCTACTCGTCGAGGCTGGGATGGACTCTATGTGCGTCGACGCTAAGGGGGATGAGGAATTCTACAGGAGGTACTGTAACGGAGCCGACGTCGAGGTGGTGTGGAGGAACGCACGGGAGGCGAAGCGTATGGGCCTACACGTCGAAATAGTCAACCTCGTCATCCCGGGTGCGAACGACGACGAGGACTGCCTCAGGGAGGTTGCGCAGAGGACGAGGGAGCTCGGGAGGGATACGCCGCTCCACTACACGAGGTACTACCCTGCGTACAGGGCTTGGGAGTACGGTCTCGACAAGGTTACGCCCGTCGAGACGCTTGAGAAGGCCAGGGAGATAGGTTTCGAGGAGGGTTTGAGGTACGTGTACGTGGGAAACGTTCCAGGACACGAGGGTGAGAACACCTACTGTCCAAACTGTGGGGAACTCCTGATTAAGAGGTGGGTATTCTCAGTCACCTCCTACAGGCTCAGCAAGGACAAACGATGCCCATCCTGCGGGGAACCCATAGAGATAGTGGGCGAATACGTCAACAGGGGCTTCCTGGACAGGCTTTTCGGCCCCGTCTAGGCGTCAGCTTAAGGCAGAGGAGCTCCTCGAAGAAGAGCCTAGCCCTCCCCAAAACCTCAACCCGATAGCCGTAGCCCTCTATCTCTTCCAAAGGAACGGCCGTCAGCGAAGAGATGACCGTCAGTATGAAGCCGCCCGGCCTCAGATATCTCCAGGCTTCTGTGAGGAAACGCCTGAAAACCTCACCACCGGTGGGGCCTCCACTCCAAGCCCTCGAAGCCTCATCCCCGAGCTCCCAACCCTCAGACGGGAGGTACGGCGGGTTGAAGACCACCGTGTCGAACACGCCTCCACGGACCGGGCCGAAGAGGTCCCCCACCAGGAAGTCCACCCTGCCCAGGAGGCCCTCAGCCCCAGCCCTCTCCCTGGCCTCCCTGACGGCCTCCACGCTTATGTCAGTCGCCAGGACACGGGAGACCTCAGGCCTGGATGCCGCTGTGAGAGCCTGGATTCCACTTCCGGTTCCGAGGTCGAGGACCAGGCCTTCAGCCAGCCTCTCCACGTACTTGTTGAGCAGGTAGGAGTCCTCGGCAGGCCTGTAGACCAAGACGCATCCATGTTTTCCCAAGCGATTTCGATTCAATAACGTTTATTAGTCGTCCGAGGAGTTGTTTTAGGGGGGTTGATGCGAGATGCCGACTCACGGAAGCCTCACGAAGGCCGGTAAGGTTAGGTCGCAGACTCCTAAGCTTCCCGCCAGGCCGAGGAGGAGCCCTGTCCCGAGGGTTAAGAAGAGGAACGACTACAGGAAGAGGTTCATCCTGGAGAGGAAGCC
>CBFDTC010000060.1:0-4539 GCA_965612785.1 Candidatus Bathyarchaeota archaeon | reverse complement strand
CTAATCCTCTTAGCCTCCGAGACTATCCTGCTAAGCCTGAGCCTCAGGAGGTTGACGAAGTGTTTGAGGAGCCTGTTCTCCGGGAGGTCGTAGCTCAGGACGGCCCTGCCCGTGGGCACCTCCTCGGCTCCCTCGACACCCCTCTCGGCGACGGCCCACACGGTGTCGGGGCTTATGTAGTCCACCTCGTGCACGGGTCTCGGGACGGCTTCCTTGACTATCTCAGCCCTCGGGTTCTTCGCTATCCTGAACATTATCGGCTTGAGCCTCCTCCAAGCCCTGATGGACACGGAGAACTCCCTGTACAGGTTCTCCAAAACCTCCCTCGGCCTCAGCCTCAGGAGGAGGTCGGCCGCAGAGCGCTTCAGCTCCTTCAGGAGGAGCCTGTAGAACTCCTCGTGCTCCCTCGGGTACCTAACCCTGACGTAGTAACACGTCTCCTCGCCCGTGTCGAGGGTTACCTTTATCCTCAGACTGTCCACGAGCTCCCTCGGCTTCCAGACGTACGTGGCCGCGTTCGGCTCCTCGTAGGGTCTCCAAGCCTTAACTTTCCTGCCGTTCACGGAAAGCTCGGCGTATATCGGCTTTCCTATCTTGGGCTTTATCGTTATCGAGTTCTCCCCGTACGGTTTGAACTTGGGTACGAGGGTTACGGTCTCAGGCCTAAGCTTGTACCCGTTGAACTCCACGGTGTAGAGGGCCTCAGTCGTAGAAGCTTGTGAAGCCAACCCTGTTCAACCTCCTTATCATCCTCCTAACCTTCTCAGCCGAGGCCGGGTACACGCCGTCGAACATCTCCAGGAGGCTCTCGAGCATCGGCCTTATCTCCTCGGAACCGGATATCTTAGGCAGTATCCTCTGCTTTATCTGGAGGTCCATCGCAATCCTCATGTTCTCCTCCAGGTCCTCGCTGAACACTCCCTTCGAGTTGGCTACGTACCTGAGTATCTCCTCCCTAACCCTGAACGACACCGGGAACCCGTACTCGGAGGTTATGGAGTTTATCCTCTCCAACACCGGGAGGACGTACTCCTTCACACCCTCGTCCACATCGTTCCTGAAGGCCTCCAGAGCCTCGTGGGGACACTCGAGCCGCCTGTCGTACTCGGTCTGCTCCAACCTCTCCCCGACCTTCTCAGCGTGGAACTCTATGACGTTCGCCCTGTCCAGAAGCTTCGGGCTCAGGGGGTGGGAAACCTCATCCACGTTTATGGTTCCGATGAAAACGACGTTCTTGGGGAGCTTGATCTTGGGTGGGATGACCCTACCGTCAGCCGTCTTCACGCCCGTGCTTATGCCGTGGAGGACTATCTCCCTGTCCTCGGACTCCATGGCGCTGAGTATGCTGGCGAAGTACCTCTCAACCCTCGCCAGGTTCATCTCGTCCAGGCACACGATGTAGAGCTTGTCCCTGTGCTCGATGGCGTCGAGGAGGAGGTCGAGGAACGGTGTGGAGACGTAGGTCTGCGTTATCGGGTTGTAGAAGCCGAGTATAGGCCTCTCATCAACCCAGTCCGGCTGGACGGCAACCCTGAGGTACCTCTTGTCGCTACCTGTCAAAGCCTCCGCCAGGAGCTTCGTCATGGCCGTCTTCCCCATCCCGCTCGGCCCGGCGAACACCATGAACTGCTTAGTCTTCAGCGACACGTAGCAAGTCCTTATCAGCTCCTCCGGGTACGTGAACCCCCTACTCCTGACGTACGAAGCCACGTGGTCCAGCAGGTCGGACTCGTCCTTGGGCCTCTCGAACTCCTCTTCCTCCACAGCCTCGGGCTTCTCGACCACCTCAGCGACCGCCTCAACCCCGGCTTCCTTAGGCCCCTCCTCGGGCTTGCTCTCACCGCTCTCGACCCTCAGCACAACCTCGGCCTTAGCCGGGACCTCCACCTTTATGCCCTTCTCCTCTATGTACTCCGAGAGCTTGGCGGCCTCCAGCCTCTCGAGCTCCTTCAGGCGTCGCTCTATTATCTCCTTCTGCTCGTTGTACAGCTCCTCGGTCACCGCCCCCTCGCTGAAGCTCCTCTTAAGCCTCTCCAACGACGCAAGCAGCGAAGCCCTCTCACGCCAAATCTGCTCCATCGAGACCTCGGGGGGCGGTACCTCCTCAGCCTTCTCGACGCTGAGGATGCTTTCATCCCCCTCTGCGAAGTACCTCTCCAGGACAGACTCCTTGACGTTCAGCTCCTCGTAGCCGAATATCTCGAGAATCGTCTTAGCCTGCTCCATCTTGTCCTCAGGTATGCCGGAGCAGACGGCTATCCTGTTGTTGTACCTCCACGTCACGTCGGCCTCGAACAGGCCGAGGAGGGATGGGAGGTCCTTTATGGGTATGAGCTCATCGTCCTCCGTCACGTACACGTACAGGTTCCGTCCGTGGACCGTGTAGAACTTGCCCATACCCTAATCCCCCCCATCCCCCTGTTCTGCTTTAACGTTCCCCCCGTTGTCAGTATAACTTCTTCGTTTCAGCAGGTGCTCGAACGACACGTACCAGAACACGGCCAGCCACACGAGCGTCAGGACTGTTCCAAGGTAGTCGTGGAACACCAGCGCCGGCAGGTAGCCTACGTAGTACAGCAGGACGCACGTCAGGGCGACCCTGAACACGTTCAGCAGAACAGTCCCCTCGAGACCTACGGCCACGCACTTCACCTTACTCCAAGTCGTGTACGGTCCCTGGAGGCCCGTCAGTAGGGTGATGGCGAACAGGATGAGGCTCTGCCACCCTATGCAGTTCCAGCTTATGTAGACCTCTATGGGCATCCCCTTCCTCAGAAGGTAGATAGAGTCCTCGGACACCATAGTCGGTATGTGGCACACGTACCTGAGGACTCCGCCGACGACCCGTGTGAACGGGGGGACTATGTAGGCCTCTATGAACCTGTAGAGGCCTATGTTCATGACTGCCTTGGTCAGCATCTCGTTGAAAGTCGTTATGAACGGCAGTATCAGAAGCATGACCGCCGCCATGACTATTATCTTGCTGAACGTCTTCTCCTCAGCATCCACCACGACCCACCCCCCTCACAGCTCCCTTTCCCAAAAAATTGGAGGAGGTGTGAGGCCTCCTGACGGCCGCCACCGCCAGAGGTATGAGTGGGGCGACTGCGATGAGCGGCATGCAGAGCTCCGGCACGACCACTCCTGGCATGTCCACGTATGAGTGTGTCTTCTTGCAGTCGTATAGGAATGTGTATGAATCCTCCATGTGTGTCATGACGAACTCAACGCATATCGTGTGACCGGCCTTGAAGTCGTGTGTAGCCCACTCGCCCTTAAGCTCGTACAGGTTCACACCCTCACGTACGTGCAGTTCGAAGACGTCCTCGTGTACGGGTTCATGGACGCCGCTCTCGTCGACGTCGTAAACCCTCATCACTATGATGCACTTCCCCTCCCTGTCAGCGCCTATCCACAGATGGTAGAGTATCGGCCCATCCATCCTGTAGTCCTCCACCAGAGGACCGTAGAGGTAGAACCTGTAGGCCGTCTCGGGCGGGCTGTAGAGGTCCTCGTGCGGCTCGTGGTCGAGGTTCGTGTAGTCTGGGTGGGTCAGTATCCTCTCAGTCCTGACGCCGTTGACCTCAGCGTCCACGTACTCGAAAGTCATCCTCTTGAACTCCTCCTCAGCCGGGAGTTCCATGTACGAGGGGGCCTCCACCCAGTCGTAGTACATGTAGACATCCCCGTGGGCTGCGGACATCATGACCTCCACGCATACCGTGTGTCCCCTCTCGAACACGTACTCGAATTCCTTCCCCGTGAGCACGTACTCCCTGAGCTCCTCCTCAACCCTTACCCGGAACTTGTCCTCGTGCACCACACGATGGTCTCCGTCGGGGCTTACGTCGTACACCGTGAACACCACATCGGCGGTTGGAAGCGATTTTGTCTCTCTGGAGGCGTTCAGCCAGACGTGGTACACTATCGCCCCTCCCACCTTAAGCTCCCTCTCGAGAGACCTGTCGTAGTAGAACCTGTGGGACACCTCCTCCCCTCTCGGGTACACGTCGTACCTCGGCAGATGGTTGAGGTCGGTGTGATCCGTGGTCGTCAGTATCCTGTTCGTCTTCACCCGACACACCTCGACGTAAAGGTACTCATGAGTCAGCACAGTCGGGTCCAAACCCTTCGACACCGCCGGGGTCGAGACGCCCGCCGCTAAGATCACAGCCATCAGCGCCGTGGCCGCCAGGAAGCTCTTCCCCAGCAGGGCGGCTCTCCAGCTCATTTCTTAACCCACCTCCTAACCCTCCTCGCAAGGAGCGGGATCGCGGGTGCGAGGAGGAGCGTGAAGAGGCTGTTCTCGGGCACGACCACTCCGGGCATGTCAACATATGAGTGTCTGTCCTCCGAGTCGTACTGGAAGCAGTACTTGAGCCTGGATATGCCGAGCACCTCAAGCTTGACCATTATCGTGTGCCCCTCGTCGAACGTGTAGGGGCCTGTGTAGGATGCGTTGAAGACGTACCTGTTGGGCGTGTTCGTGAGCCATATGTCGAACTGGTGGGAGACGACCTGAGTGGCTGAGCCCGACTC
>CBFDTC010000059.1:0-4859 GCA_965612785.1 Candidatus Bathyarchaeota archaeon | reverse complement strand
GTGTATTAGAGACAGGGTTATCAGCGCCCCCAGCTCCACCCCGCCCCTACGGGCCTTGACGAGCTTGAGGGGCCCCCTGTCCTCCACCGAGGTGACGTGGAGCTCCAAGACGTTTCTCGCACTCCCCCGTTGAGGCTTCTTGGACACGACCACGTCCTCGGGCATGACGAACACCAGAACCTTCTCCCCCCGCCTCAGCGGTCTCCGGTGCACGGCGACGACTTTCACACCCGGCGACGCCCGTACAACGGCCACCCCGTCCCTCCAGTCTGACACGGCTCCCTCGATGACGTTGGGCCTACCCGTCAGCCAGGCCACCTCGAGGCTTTCGGGACTCCCGAACACCTCCGACGGGGTTCCGGCCTGGATTATCCTACCGTCCACCATGACTGCTATCCTGTCCCCGAGCTCAGCGGCCTCGATGGGGTCGTGGGTCACGTGGAGGGCTGTGAACCCGAGGCGTCCATGGAGCTCTTTGAGGAAATCCTTTACGGACTCCCGTGTCCTGGCGTCTAGGCTGCTGAGGGGTTCGTCCAGGAGAACCGCCTTCGGCTCGACTACGAGTGCCCTGGCTAGGGCTACCCTCTGCATCTCTCCTCCGCTCAGAGTCCTCGGGTCTCTGTGGAGGAGGTGCTCTATGCCCATGACCTCCGCCACCTCCAGAACCCTCCTCCTAACCTCCCCCTCCGGGACGTGCCTCGCCCTCAAGCCGTAGGCTATGTTCTCGAACACGGTCAGGTGTGGCCACAGAGCGTAGTCCTGAGGAACGAACGACAGCCCCCTACGCTCAGGCGGGAGACCCGTGACGTCGACGCCGCCGACGACTATCCTACCCTCCAGAGGCCTCCAGAAGCCCATGATCGTCTCCAGCAGGATGGTCTTACCGGCCCCGCTTGGGCCCATGATTATCCCGTACTCGCCCTCGCCTACCGTGAGCCGCTCAACCCTCACGTCGAACCCCCCAGCCCTGACGTGGAGGCCCCTGACCTCTATCACCTGAACCACCTCAGGAACCTGAGGCCCGCCAGGACTGCGAGGCTGGCTGCCAAGAGTATGAGCGAGAGGCCCGCTGCCGCTCTTAGGCCCCTGACTGCAAGCCACTCTAGGACGAGGACGCTTCCGACGGTCGGGTGGTAGGCGACCACCATTATGGCGCCCACTTCGCTTATCGACCTGGCCATGCTCATCAGCCAGCCCGTCGCCACGGCCCTCGAAGCCAGTGGGAGCGAGACGGTCAGGAAGACCCTCGTCGGAGAAGCTCCTAGGCTCCTGGCGACGAGCTCCAGGTCCACGTCCACAGAGTCGAACCCCCTCCTGGAGAAGTCCACGGCGAAGGGTGCGGATACGAACGTCATGGCGAGGACGATACCCCAGAAGCTGTCTTCAACCCTCAGGCCGAGCGTCGTGAGGGCTGAGCCTATGGGGCTCCTGCTGCTGAAGGCGAGGAGGACGGCTATGCCAGCCACGGTGTGCGGTAGGATGAGGGGTAGGTCGAGTATACTTTCCACGAGACCCTTACCCTTGAAGTCGAGCCTGCTGAGTATGTAGGCCAGGGGTACACCGAAGATCGTGGAGAATGTGGCTGAGAGAGCTCCAGCCTCGAGTGATAGAGCCACGGCCTTTAAGGCCTCAGCCCTCAAAGCCTCCGAGACGGCTGAAGCTCCTTTGAGGGCGAGGAAGAGTATGGGTATGGTCAGCATGGCGACTACTATGCTTGCGAAGCCCGAGAGAGCCAGTAGGAAGTTCCTCGCTCCAGACAGGAGGCCTGCTTCCCTGCTCAACCCCCAATCAGCTCCTCAAGCCATTGGGGAAGGGCTCCGACTACGAACGGGTTTTCCAAGGGCCTGAAGCCGTCCTCTACGAGTATCTGCCGCCCCTCGTCGCTCAGCAGGAGCTCCACGAACCTGATCGCATCATCCTGATGGACTGCGCAGTTTGGAACCGTGACGCCGTACGCTATCGAAGACCCGGACAGGGTTTTAGTGGAGCCCCCAGCCCCAACGATCTTTACGGCAACCCTCGAGTACAGGTCGTCCATGTCTGGGTTAGCCAGGTTGACCTCGTCCGGGAGCTCCACGAACTTCAGGCCTTTGGCCTGTGCAACGTTCCTGTACTCGAAGGCGTAGTCCAGAGACCCGATCTCTAAGAGCGAGACGAGGTCCACCGACTTATCCCTCACGAACACCTTGACGGAGTCGGGTTGAAGCTTCGTGGCATCGACGAGGAGGCATGTCCCGTTGTCCGTGTAGGTTATGGATGCGTGCTCTTCAAGCATTCTGAGTGGCTTCTCTGTGCCGTAGTGTATTGAGGCTAAGGCGAGAACCATGATGGCCCTGTAGCCGCATGGGTCTCTGTTGGGGTTCGAAAAGCCTACTCGAACATCGTCCCTCAACAGTATCTCGAGCCAGTTTTCGGAGCTTATCTTGTCTGCGTAGAGACTCTTGTCCGTGTACGCCAACACCACCTCGTTGGAGGCGAAAACGAGGACCCAGTCGGTGTATCCTCCGTCGAACATCATGTCCCTAACAAGTCTATAGTCGGCCACCATCAGCACGTCACATGGGCGTCCCAGATCCGTGACCATTCTGACGGCGTCCACGCTTCCCCTCGGCTCGTTCACAACCCGGATTCCATACTCCCTGTCCAGGACTGCCCCCATATCCTCAACCACCTTCGTGAGACTTCCAGCGTGGAAGATTATCAGCTTCCTAGTCTGTTTGGCTCCCCAGGTCCAGAAGCCTACGACTGCTGTTACTGTTATGGCGATGGTTATCGCTGCGTATGTCCAGCGTTTCATTATCAATTATCGGATATCGGATAATAATATAAATCTTAGCGCCGACCTTATAGAATCGTGATGAACAACCTCATGGACCAGGTGGAGGGGGAAATCCAGGCGGTGCTGAAGTTCAGGGGCGAGGTCGTACTCGACGGCGAGCTTGCGGAGCTCCTGAGGCTCGTGGACGAGACAGGCTCGCTGCTCTCCGCATGCCGGCTGCTGGGCATACCGTACTCCAGGGCTTGGGAACGAATCTCCAGGGTTGAGAGGAAGCTGGGAGTGAAGGTTGTCCTTGCGAGGAGGGGCGGCGGCCGGAGGGGTGGGATGAGGCTCACGGAGCAGGGGAGGACGCTGCTCGACAAGTACTCCAGGTACGAGAGGAAGGTCAGGATGGCCGTCTCCCCCGTGACGGTCGGAAAGCCCACCGAGCCAGACCTGACCATAGCCCACAGCCACGACCCTATACTCACAATACTCCTGGAGAAGCTCAGGTCCACTGGGCTGGACGTGGAGGACGCCTGCGTGGGGTCTGGGATGGCCTTGGCGTCCCTGAGCCTCGGGGAGGTGGACGTGGCGGCTTCGCATCTCTACGACCCGGAGACGAGTGAGTACAACGTCCCGTACCTGCACAGGTACTGGCTGGAAGGCAGGGCGTCCGTGATAGGCGGGTACATGAGGGAGCTTGTGTTCGCCTTCAACCCTGATGTCGAGCCGATGGACGTCGAGGAAACAGTCAGAGCGTTGCTGAGGGGGGAGCTTAGGCTCGTGAACAGGAACGTGGGGTCGGGTACGAGAGTCTATCTCGACCACTTGCTCTCAGAGTTCTCCGAAGGAAGATTCTTCGAAAAGATAAGAGGCTACGGGTACCAAGTCAACACACACGATGATGCCGCCAGGGCAGTGGCAGCTGGGAGGGCTGACGTGGGCCTGATGTTGCGGACTTCCGCTGAGTACTACGGCCTGAGGTGTACGCACGTGGCTTGGGAAAGGTTCGAGTACATAGCCTTGAACGACAGGCTTGGCAAGAAGGGTGTGTCGTTTCTGAAGGATGTCCTAGAGTCGGATTGGCTGAGGGGGCTTCTGGAGAACACCTCCGGCTTCAAACCTCTTGGGTCTCTATAGAGAAGACCACGCTCCACCGGTAGGCGTGTGCTTTCCGAACATGGTCACTGTTCTTGTCATTCTTGAGGTGCCCTTACTAACCGTTATTCACACAAAAGCATATGCACACTGTCCTATCGAGCCGAGATAACGGACTATGAGCTTGTAAAGCACTCTGAATTGGTGTATCGAAAGCTTTATCAGGGGCCCATATTGTCGCACCGAAAGCTCTATCACAGGCTTGTAAAGCATCTCCGTAACCGTGATCGTCGGTGGCTCGATTTCAGAAGAGATGTGTACTGCGTACTTGACAACGGCGCCTGGAGGCCGGGAGGATGGGAGGGCTACATTATCATTCTCGGGAACCTCCGAGTTTACGACCCTGCCGACACAAACTATGAGTGCTGGTGGCCCTGTCCCAAAGGAAGAGTCTATGTGGATGTTCCGAGAGAGGTAAAAACGGAACTTAAACGCCTTTTCCTCTCCCGGACCCACGTAGTCGCTCACCTCTCCAGTGCTGAGGGACGAAGGCGATGACTTGGGGCAGAATATCTCGGACAATGACGTGGGGCCGAATATCTCGAGCACTCGATACTTAACTGTAAATGTTCCTCCGTACTCATCGACGTTTTTAATCACAACGCAGCCGACTATGCTCCCGTCGTCGGCAGTTCTCAGATACCCGTAGGTGACTTCGTACTCGACGCTACGCTCATATCTTATTGGGATCATCAGAGTGGAGAATATACACAAAATCACCGTTACCTCTAAGATCAACTTCTTGTGTGGAAGCTCTCTGATTCTCTCAACCAAAAACTTCATCACTTCACTTTCTGTAAAACTTTCTTTATATGTATTCCTCCTTCTGCGGGTTTAAGTACGTGAAGTAGTCCGATATGGCCGACTTGTCTTCTATGTCCTTGTCGTGTATCAGGTGTGCCTCGACTTCCTGTGTGAAAGCGGTTGTTGAACCCCTTGG
>CBFDTC010000058.1:0-4934 GCA_965612785.1 Candidatus Bathyarchaeota archaeon | reverse complement strand
TGGTAGCCCGGGGGAGATTCGAACTCCCGTCAGGGGGTCCAGAGCCCCCCATCCTTGGCCGCTAGACGACCGGGCTCCAGTTTATCCCTTGTCTGAGTCCCTTATTAACGTTAGGCCTCTTTCGAGAAGCTCGTTTTCGTGGGCTTTTATGTACCTGGATGCGTTTACCAGGGTTTTTATGCCCTCCTTCACGGCCTGCTTGTCTAAGTCCTGTATGGAGAATATCGTCAACACGTTCTCGTACACGTCCTCGGATTCTCCCCCACCCGTTCTCAGGATGGTCATTATGTGGGGGTAGTTCAGGATCATCCCGAGCTTCTTAGAGGCTATCCACGCATAGGACTCGACTATCTTCGCGGTGTTCCTCATCAGGTAGTACGTGGCCTCCTCGTAGTCCTCGACCTGTATCATCTCCCCAGCCCGGAGGGCGGAGCCCTCACCGAAGCACCTGCTCGACGCGTAGTCTACGCTTGCCCTAACCTTCCTGTCGAGGGACTCCACCACCTCGTCGTTCTCCTCCACGTAGCTTGAGAGCTGCTCCCAAGTCTCCTTGAAGACGCTGAGCATGTGGTTGGCCTTCCTCCTGTTCACCTCCACGAGGCCAGCCAGCTGTACGCACACGTCGTACAGTTTCTCCACCCCCAGCTCGTAGCACGACTTGTAGAACTTGGACACGAGCGACGTGTTCGTGGGGGCCATCCTCGCGAGTTCGCAGACTGCCTTGGCCACGGCCTCGACCGACAGCCTCACGTACATGGCGGCGGACTCGACGTCGTCGTACTCCACCGCCGAAGACGCCCTGCTTATGCACCTGTTCAGCTCTGAGAGGCCGTTCTCGGCCCTAACCTTTATCCTGCTCGGCCTCCAGTACACACCCGACAGCCACTCCTTCCCCCTCGTGAGGATGTTCTGCGGGTCGTACAGGATGATGGACTCCATGACTTCGTGGTCTATCGTGGGCTTCACAACCCTGTCCACCCAGCCTACGGGGATTCGCCTGACATCCACCCTAAGCCCGTCGTAGTCCACGAACTCGTTGTACTCGTACTCGAGGTTCCTCATGTCCAGGACGAGGAGGTCTACATCGCTCGAGGGGGTTGCGACCCTCCTACACCAGCTTCCGTACAGGCCTACCGAGGCCACTATGCCCTGCTTGGTCAGGTCTTCCATAAACTCCTTGAACGCGTCCCCCATACCTTCTGGCAGGAGCTCCAGGACTGTATCCCCCCATCCTCTACTGTGGTGTGAGGCCTAAATTAGGTTAGGCTTGGGGTGGGATGGAAAAATTTATATATAAGTCATTCCGCTAAGGAATTGCGGCCGTATGGGCTGGACATGTTCTGAACCCGTTGATGATGAACTTGTTCTGCGACAGGCCACCCAAATGTCATGTGGGGTGAAACTGTGTTGAGGAAGAAGAGGGAAGGTAAGAAGTTTAACAGGTGTCCTGAATGTGGAAGCTCAAACATCATTTATGATTACGATTCTGGGGAGATAATCTGCGGAGACTGTGGACTCGTCCTGAGCGAGCTCGTGATAGACGAGGGGCCCGAGTGGAGGGCGTTCACGCAGGGTGAGAGGGAGAAGCGTAGCAGGGTTGGCGTCCCCATGTCATTCTCGGTCCACGATAAGGGGCTGACGACCACGATAACCCTCGTAGACAAGGACGCGTTCGGTAGGAAGCTCCCCCTCGACGCGAGGCTCCAGATGCTCAGGCTCAGGAAGTGGCAGATAAGGTCGAGGATACACTCCTCGGTGGACAGGAACCTAGCCCAGGCCATGGCAGAGCTGGACAGGCTGTGCGACAAGCTCCACATACCGTCGGCCGTGAAGGAGAAGGCGGCCGTCATATACAGGAAGGCCCTGGACGCCGGGCTTGTCAGGGGCAGGTCCATAGCGGCCATAGTGGCCGCAGCCCTTTACGCGGCCTGTAGGCTCATGCAAATACCGAGGTCCCTCAAGGAGATATCGAAGCACAGCACGGCCAACAGGAAGGACATAGCCAGGTCCTACAGGCTCCTCCTGACCGAGCTGAACATAAAGATGCCCATACCCCAGCCTGAGCTCCGTGTTCCGAAGATAGCTGCGAAGCTTGGTGTGGACGGCGAGACGCAGAAGCTGGCCATCCAGATACTCAGGAAGGCCGAGAAGCTGAAGAGCACCGCCGGTAAGGACCCGACCGGCTTGGCGGCTGCGGCTCTCTACATAGCCTGCTTGATGAGGAACAAGAAGTTCACTCAGAAGAAGGTGGCTGAGGCGGCTGGGGTCACTGAGGTCACGATTAGGAACAGGTACAAGGGTCTTAAGGAGGCTCTGGGTCTCAACGTTTAATATTTACATCACCCCTCGCAGAATATTTAAGGGGTAGGCTCTGTGGAGAGCTTCAGGAGGATACTCATTCTGTGCGTAGACCGAGACGACGACATAGGTGTAAAGACCGGGATAAAGACCCCCATAATCGGTAGGGAGGTCAACATCAGAGCCGCCACGGAGCTCGCCATAGAGGACCCCGAAGAGGCCGACGCCAACTCCATGTTCGCCGCGGTCAAGCTGTACGACACTCTGAACACGGGCGGTGGAGAGCTGTATGAGGTCGCGACGATAGCTGGCTCCAAGAGCGGAGGTGTGGAGGCCGACAGGAAGATACTCAGGGAGCTCTCAGAGGTCTTAGAGCGGTTTCCGGCCGACGGTGTGATAATGGTGTCCGACGGGTACGCCGACGAGAGGATAATACCGATAATCCAGTCGAGGGTTCCGATAATCTCCGTCAGACACGTCGTCGTCAGACACAGCGAATCGGTCGAGGAGACGTGGGCAGTCCTGTCCAGGTACCTGAGGCTCGTGGTGGAGAACAAGAGATACTCCAGGCTCGTCCTCGGCATACCCGGGATACTGCTCGTCGGGTTCACGATACTATGGCAGCTTGGACAGCTTAAGAACGCAGGAGCCGCCTTCGCGATGGCCATAGGGATACTGATGTTCGTGAAGGGCTTCGGGTTGGACGAGAAGATATCCTCTATCAAGCTTCCAGACACGCTTGAGGGTCAGGTCAAGTTGGCATCTAAGTTCATAGCGGTTGGAGTGATATGTACAGGCCTGTACATGGGGTCGGTTGCGGTTAAGGCCGCCTTGCTGTCCATCCCCCCGCCGTCCACGCCCAGCTTCATGTACTGGCTGAGCCTAGTCCCCTACATGACGGGCGTCTTCCTGGTTTCCTCTATTGACCTAATCACGATAGGGGTGTGCCTCTCGCTACTCGGCGGGGTGGTTTACTACTTCATAAAGAGGGACTCCAGGTTCTGGAGAAACATAGCCACGATCATAATGACCATATGGGTTAGGTTCATACTCACAGATTCTTTCAGGCTTCTGATCAGCCCCGGAGGCTCCTTGATCCCTCTTATAGTCGTGATCGGTGTGGGCTCGGTGGTCGTGTCAGCCGCCGTCTGGCTCCTCTACCATAAGGTTAGGAGGATAGTGGGTTGGGGACTGGAGGAAGAATGAGTCGAATAGCGGTCATGGGCGGCTCAGCCATGGAGGAGCTGCCCGTGTCCCGTGAAATCGGGTCTCTGGAGACTCCGTACGGTAGGTCTTCTGAAGTCTTCCTCGTGAGGTTAGGAGACACGCACGTTTTGTTCATGCCTAGGCACGGCGCAGATCACAGCCTACCTCCTCATAGAGTAAATTATAGGGCGAACATATGGGCATTGAAGGAGCTTGGAGTCGAGAGGATAGTGGCCACGAACGCCGTGGGTGCCATAAATCCTTCCATGAGACCCGGAGACCTCGTGGTCCCCCACGACCTGATAGACTTCACGAAGCTCAGGCCCACAACCTTCTACGATGAGCCTCCCGTGACTCACGTGGACGTAAGCCAGGTCTACTGCCCGGAGGTCAGGGACGCCCTCATAGAGGCGTGCAGAATGGTCGGCGTAAGGTTCTGGGACCACGGCGTGCTCGTCTGCACGGAGGGGCCGAGGTTCGAGACGCCTGCGGAGATAAGGATGTTCAGGCTTCTCGGAGCCGACCTGGTAGGCATGACCGGGTTTCCGGAGCCCGTCTTGGCGAGGGAGCTGGGCATGTGCTACGCAACGCTGTGCTTCGTCTCGAACATGGCCGCCGGGCTTCAGGACCGTGTCAGCGTCGAGGAGGTTCTCAGGATAGGGGAGAGGGTTCGAGGCGAGGTGGTTAAGGTTTTAGTGGAGGCCATACCTAAGATTCCAGAGCGTAGGGGCTGCCCCTGTGCGAGGGCTCTGGAGTCCGCCAGGTTCGGTGGTAGGGGTTGCTGAGGAAGGTACTGTCGGCTTTAGGCGTGTACCGTCTGTACAAGAAGTGGCTCCTGCACCAGATTAAGGGTAAGCCCATTCCGGAGCACGTGGCCGTCATACTCGACGGAAACAGGAGGTGGGCCGCCAGGCATAAGCTCGAGCCCTGGGAGGGCCACAGGCTCGGCGCTAAGAAGGCTGAGGAGTTCTTGAGGTGGTGTCTAAAGCTGGGTGTTAAGACGACAACACTGTACACATTCTCGACTGAGAACTTCATGAGACCTAAGAGGGAGGTCGAGGAGCTCATGGAGTTGTTCGAGGAGTACCTCAACAAGCTCCTCTACGACCCGAAGTTGAGGGGCGACATAGAGAAGTACAGGGTCAAGATCAAGGTCATCGGACGCAGGGACCTTCTCCCGGACAGGCTGAGGAGGCTCGTGGAGAAGGTGGAGGAGAGCACGAAGGACTTCGGGGACCACTACCTGAACCTGGCGATAGCCTACGGGGGTAGGGCTGAGATAATAGACGCCGCCAGGGAGATCGCCAGGAGAGTCAGAGACGGTGAGCTCTCCCCAGAGGACATAGATGAGAGCATCTTCGAGAAGTTCCTGTACACCTCGCACCTGCCCAACCCGGACCCGGACCTGATAATAAGGACCTCCGGAGAGG
>CBFDTC010000057.1:0-5188 GCA_965612785.1 Candidatus Bathyarchaeota archaeon | reverse complement strand
CTCAGCGGCTTCTCGACGCCCACGTCCACCATGCTCCACCCATCCCCAGACGCCACGACCACACCCTCCCTGAACTCCCCGTCCCTGAGGTCTCTAACCCTCTTGGCCGTCGGGTGGTGGGGTGTCCTGAGGGGATGGAGTATCCCCACGTACCTCAGCTCCGGCCTAACCCCGAACAACCTCTTCCTCAGGTACTGAGGCGTCTCCATGTAGGCGAGTATGGACGCTATCAACTCAGCATCTCCACGCTGGTCCACGTCAGGCAGGTCCCTGTACACGACGACCTCCTCAACCCTGAAAACGGCGGCCGCCCTACCCACGAGGCCCACTAGATAAGTCTTCTCCCTGAGATGGGGGACCCCGGCGGTCAGCGAGGCGGGTATGGCCACGGCCAGCCTCGTCCTCCTACGCCTGGCGAACATCACCAAGCGTTTATGAGGAGGATGCTGGAATATAGGTTGGCATGTCGGCGGGGGAGAAGAGGCTGAGGATATTCGTCTGCAGCGCCACGAAGAGGAGCATAGAAGACCTTGTCTGGTGTGCCGTGTCCAACAGGATGAAGGTCCTATGCTGGCACGACGGATACCTGTTCTGCTACGAGGCAAAGTTCTGGGAGAGGAGGAGGGAGCTCGTGGTCTCCGACGTGTGCATATCCGACATGCCGAGGTACGAGAGGACAGTCGAGGTCAGCAACACCATGCCGCCTGAGAGGATACCCGTCGTCAGGGCGTCCGCAAGCGAGAGGCTGATACTCGAAGAGGGGCTGAGACTACTGAAGCAGGGTGGGACTAAGATAGAGATCGTCTGACGAGTTCGTCCAGCACCTTCTCGACAACCCTCAGCCTAGCGACACGCCTCTTGATTCTGGATATCGTCTCCACGGGCGTAGGGTCTATCCCATACAGGACCGCCAGGTAGACGCTGACGGCGTCTCCGAACAGTATCGCCGAGAGCATCTTACCTATCCTTGAGGAGCCTCTGGACCAAAACTCGACCAATCCTCCAACTCTCCCCTCAGCCTCCTCCTTGACGGCCTCCATGCGCTCCCTCACAACGGCCTCTTCGTCCGGGTCTCTCAGGAGGATGACGCACATCCTCGACAGGAGCTCCCTGGACCCCTCGAACCCCACGACCTCGTTGTGGCACAGCTCGGGAACCACTTCAGCCTTGGCAGGCGTCTTGCTGTTCTCGTTCAACTGCGTCTTGAACCTCAGGGCAGCCGGCCAGAGACTTTCGGGAGCGTACACTACCGGAAGCCTACCGTGGATCGACAGGGCCGCTTTCTTGGCCCCGTTCTTCTCAACCGGCCTGTCCGGAGAAAGCTCAGACGACATCTCCTTCAGGGTTGAAGATGCGTCGAGGAGCTCTTCCACAGGTATTTCTACACCGACGGCCTCAAGCACCTTGACCTGGGCTGCGAGCAGGTGGGGTAGGGCGGCCCTGGGTTGGAGACCCTTCGGTACGGGTATCCAGGGTATTCCGACGGTCTTCGAGAGCTTTTCGACGGTTCCGCCCGAGGACACCGCCACGGTCATGCAGCCTCTCTTCAAGGCTTCCGCCAGGACGCTCACCGTCTCCTCGGTTTCACCCGAGTAGCTGACCGCCACCACGAGGCTGTCCTCGTCCACGTATGCCGGCAGGTGGTACCCCCTCACAACTTCCACAGGCGTCTTCGACGTGTACATGAGCCAACACCGGATTATCTCCCCAGCGATGGCTGAGCCGCCCATTCCCGCCGAGACGACCGCCGAAGGCTCCTCGAACGGGAGCGACAGGCCCTCCAGCGACCTGAGGGACTCCTCCAGCACGGTGCCCATCCTCAAAACGGCGTCCAGCATACGAGACCTGTCCACGCGTTCAACAGCCTCGGCGTCCAGCATGCCTAACCAAATAAAAGGTTGATCGTTGAAGTATGTAAATGGAGTTGCGGCTTAGGAGGGTTGACTACCCCACGTTGAAGATGGTCCACGCGAGACTCACCTCCCTGTGCGTAAACTTGATGAGGCTCGAGGAGATCAAGAGCTTCAGACTCCCTCAGGAGCTCGACCTCAGGGCGTCCATGATCATATCGGACATGAAGGAGATACTCGAATACTTGGGAGACGACGCGAAGATTCCGAGGGAGGTTTCCGACTCGGTGAACATGGTGAGGGCCTACGCGTACATATCGACGAGGGAGGGGGTAGACTTCGTGACCGAAAACTCGGACAGGATTCTCAGGGCTGTGAGATGGTGTATATCCAGCCTCGAGAGATACCTCGCCCGCAGGTAGCCGCCTTCACGGGAGTACGCTGCTCAGGAACTGGACTAGGAAGTCGGTGACGGCCCTCGGGTATATGCCCACGAGTATCGAGACGACGGCCAGCAGGAACAGGGGCGCCAACATTATCGCGGGAGCCTCCTTGACGTCCTTGAGCTCCTCTGGAAGAGGTCCGAAGAACACGCGTTTGATCGTCCAGAAGGCGTAGGCGACTGTTATTATCGTCATTATTATGGCGATTATGCCCACAACGAGCATCGAGGTGGAGGAGTCGCTGAGGGCTGTGGAGAACACACCCAGGAACAGTATCCACTTGGACATGAAGCCCGAGGTGGGTGGGACGCCCGCTATGGTGAGGAACCCTATTATGCAGAGGGTGGCCGTCGCAGGCATCTTAGCAGCCAGTCCACCCAGCTTCTTTATGCTCCTGGTTCCGACCTGGCATATGAGTATGCCGGCGACTGAGAACAGGATGCACTTACCGAGGCCGTGGCTGACGTAGTGGAACATGGCTCCAGCCACTCCGAGGGTTGAGGCACTCGCCAGACCGAGGAACAGGTATCCCATCTGGCTTATGCTGGAGTAGGCGAGGAACCTCTTTATGTCGTCCTGGGCCATGGCCATCAGGCCTCCGTAGACCATCGTTACCAGAGCCCACACGGCGAACACGAGGCTGTAGGTGGCGAACAGGTCGTACATGTTCTGTATGACTATCCTGGCTATGGCGTACCCGCCTATGCCTATCATGGCGGGGCTCAGCAAAGCGCTTATCGGAGTCGGCGCCTCGGCGTGTGCGTACGGCAGCCATATGTGGAGGATGAAGACGGCCATCTTGACGAAGAACCCTATCAGTATGGCGAACATCACCAGCGTCGCCACGTACCTACCCGCCATAGACTCGACGAGCGACAGGGAGGTCATGTCGAAGCTCCCGGTTATCGTGTACGCCGTCAGTATCCCAGCCAGCAGTAGGACAGCTCCGACGTGCGTCCAGAGGAAGTACATTATGCCTATGCGCTCCCTGTCTCCGTAACCGTAGTTGTTTATCAGAGCCCAGGACGGTACGAGCATCAGCTCGTAGAACAGGTAGAACTGTATGAGGTTGGTCGAGAGGACTGTGCCGACCATGCCAGCCTCGTACAGTAGGTAAAGCGCATAGTACGTCGCATGAGCTGGCTTGTAGTCGCCCTCGTACATCTCGGATATCCTGTGCTCCATGTACCTTATCGAATAGACAGATGTGACCATGCAGAGAAGCACTATCGTAGCCAAGACCCATATGTTCAGACCGTCTGCGAGCAGGTTGAACGACATGCCAGCCAGGGGGGCCCACGTGTACGATTCCGTGAGGCTTCCGTACTCGTGGACGTGTAGGCCCACCAACCCTATCAGGACGAGCATGTACAGAGACGTCGCGAACGCAAGCCAGCCAGCGTGCTTGCCGGCTCCTCTCCCCACAGCGTACGTTATGGGTGCCAACACTATCGGGACGACGATCAATTGTAGGAGGGGCGCTACGGGCTGCATGGCTACACCACCACGAACACGGCTACGAGGAGAAGGGCGAGGAGGGTTAGGAACACGTAGAACATGTTGTAGGAGAGCATGCCCGTCTGCATGCGTCTCACACCTCTGTACACCTTCGTGGCTACGTAGGGAACGGCTCTGTTGAACCCTCCGTCCACGATGAGCGTCTCAAACCACTTGAACAGCCAATCCTTCAGGGCAAGGACGCCGTCCACGAACACCTTGTAGTAGAACGGGTTGATGTACCACCTGTTCCAGAGGAACGTGTGGAACGCCTTGAGAACCGGGCTTCTCTCGACTATTTCCTTAGCGTCCGCCTTCCTCGAGACGTACAGGACGGCCGCCGGGATTCCTCCGACGACGAGCATCACCGCCGACAGAGCTGCGAGCGTTATCACCGTGGAGACGCCGTCGTTGGCTGGTGCGTAGGCAACTCCGTTGACCGCTAATGCGGGTAGGGTTTCCTCAGCCCATGTGTGGAACACGCTGTGTAGGAAGTGTTCGAACCATATTCCGGCGACTCCTATGGCTATGGTCAGGGCGACCAGTATGGTGTACGGAACCCACATGACGGCGCTGGCCTCGTGCAGGTGGACACCCTCCTTCTCGAGCTCCTCGACGTGCTTGCTCTTCGGCCCGTAGAAGGTCATGCCGATGAACCTGAGGGAGTAGAAGAACGTCATGGCAACCGTGACTATGCCGAATGCGAACATAGCTATGGCTATCGGAGAACCCGTCTCGAGGCAAGTCCTGAGGATGGCGTCCTTGCTCCAGAAACCTGACAGAGGCGGTATGCCCGACAGGGAGAGAGCCGCTATGAGCATGGTCGCGTGGGTTATCGGCATGTACTTCCTCAAGCCGCCCATGTCCGTCATGTATATGGACTCCACGAGGTGGAGCACCGAGCCTGCGCAGAGGAACAGGGCAGCCTTGAACAGGGCGTGGCTTATGAGGTGGAACACCCCAGCGGTCATACCCTCCACGAACGTCCAGCTCGCAAGGCCTGCCGCACCGAGGCCGAGCATCATGTACCCTATCTGGCTGACCGTCGAGTAGGCGAGGGCCTTCTTCAACTCCAGGGCCACCATGGCCTGCGAGGCTGCGAGGAAGGCTGTGAAGCCTCCTATGACGGCTACGGCTATGAAGAAGCTCGAGGCCTCGCCTATGCCGTACACCCACCTGGCGATGAAGAACATCGGGGAGACCCTCGCCACGAGGTAGACGCCCGCCTTGACCATCGTGGCTGCGTGTATGAGGGCCGAGACGGGCGTCGGACCGGCCATAGCCTCCGGAAGCCACTCATGGAGGGGGAACTGGGCCGACTTTCCTATGGGGCCGAAGAACAGCATGACGGAGGTCCTGTCTCTTATACACATCTGACGCTGCCGACGAAGGCTTAGG
>CBFDTC010000056.1:0-5249 GCA_965612785.1 Candidatus Bathyarchaeota archaeon | reverse complement strand
GCCGGACCGTGTACGGAGATGTGTCTGTACGAGATAGCTGCACAGCGTCTAGCAGCCATATCCTCCGGAGTTTCCATAGAGTCCGTCGGAGTTGGGAAGGCCAAACACGAAGACTACCTGACGCCCATAGAGCCGAGGTTTGCCGCCGAAGTTGCCTACGCCGTCCTAGGAATGAAGAGAGAGGACGCCGACGAACTCGCCAAGACTATAGTGAAGAAGTACGTGGACAAGATACCTAACCCACCCATGGGCCGTCGGTACCAGGAGTGCTGTGACATAAAGACCGGGAAACCAGGCAAGGAGTGTCTGGAGGTTTACGAGAAGGTTAAGAAGGAGCTGAGTGACTTAGGGCTCGAATTCAAGTATTAACCTCCTTTTTTGGCTCGACAGTAAAATTAAAAATAAGAATTTTTGAACTCTGTGTTGGTGAGAGAAAGTTGGCTTTCGAGTACGGCGTTGAGCAAAAGGTCTTCGAGATAGGCGGCGTGCGTGTGGGCGGCATTCCCGGCGAAAGGCCAGTAGTGTTGATAGGGAGCATATTCTACCATGGACACAAGATAGTCAAGGACGAGCGTAAGGGTGAGTTCGACAAGGAGGCGGCTGAGAAGCTTCTCAAAGACCAGGAAGAGCTTTCAGACAGGACGGGCAATCCCTGCATGGTCGACGTGGTCGCCTCGACGGGCGAGGCCATGAAGAAGTACCTAGAGTTCGTTTCGAACGTGACGGACGTCCCGATCCTCGTAGGCGGGGCTGTGGCCAGCGCCAGGATCGAGGGTATAAAGTACGCCAAAGAAGTCGGGCTCATGAACAGGGTGGTCTACAACTCCATCGTCCCGGACGCCAAACAGGACGAGCTCAGCGCCATAGAGGAGGCTGGTGTCGAGAGTGCGGTTCTGCTGACCTTCTCCGCAAAGCAGTTTACGACCGCCAGTAGGGTGGAGGCTGCGAAGGAGCTCGTCAAGATCGCTGAGCGTCTCGGGGTTAAGAAGGTGATGGTGGACACGTGTACGCTCGACATACCCAGCCTAGGCATGTCCTGCAAGGCCATCCGCGTCATAAAGGACGAACTTGGGGTTCCCGTAGGCTGTGGAGCTCATAACGCGGTGAGCATGTGGAGGGGTCTTAAGCCAAAGTTTGGCAAGGAAGCCGTCAAGCCAGCCCTCGCCTCGTCATGCGTGATGGCCGTGGCGGTCGGGGCTGACTTCATACTCTACGGTCCGATAAAGGACGCGAAGTTCGTGTTTCCAGCGGTGGCCATGGTGGACGCAGCTTACGGATATTTGGCGACAGAGTCCGGATGTAAGCTGGACAGGTCTCATCCGTTGTTCAGGATAGCTTAACTGCGTCAGGAGGTCTCCACCGACTCTAAGAATCTTTTTGCTATCTGCTTTTTTATCTCCGAGCTTGAGAGTCTTCTCCCAAACTTTTTGATTCTGACTATCTTGACGTTTATTCCGATGTTTTTAGCAGCTCTCTTTACCTTTTCCTCTAAGTATCCTTGGTCGTATCCTAAGGCAACTATGTCCGGTCTAACAGTATTCAGAACTCGCTCCATGTCAAAGTCTTCGAAGCCCAGTATGGCCTCGTCCACGACCTTCAGCGCCTCGACGAGCGCCCTACGCTCCTCCTCAGGCATTATTGGAGGCGCCCCCTTCATCCTCACGACGGTCTTGTCTCTCGCCACCACGACGACGAGCTTGGCGTCCTCTCCTCCACTCTTCTTTGCCTCTTCCAAGAACCTCAGGTGTCCGTAGTGGAGCAGGTCGAACACGCCTGAAGCCAGGACCACCTTACCCACTGTGTCTCACCACTCGAACTCTATTAGGCCCATCATCCTGAGGGCGTCGAGGAGGCCCTCGGAGTAGGCTATGGCTGAGAGGGCCGTCGTGAGATCCCCCCTATCGAAGTAGTGTTTCGCATCCATAAAGTATCTCTCAGCCTCATCGAGGACCATCCTAGCTCGTTCGTCCAACGTCTCGGCGGAGTCCCTAACCTGGCTGAGGACTCTGTCCACGGACCTAAGGTACTTCCCAACGACCTCCGCAGTCGTCCTCCGAGGCTTCACGTCCTCACGTAGAAGTTCTTCAGGGCACCCGGCCAAGGCCTTCAGGGCCTCGGCCTCCATGAAGTGTAGGCTTCCAGGCACGACGAGTACGTGGGGTGGCCTCCCGAAGTCCGTTTTTGCGAGGTGTTCGGCTCTGTCCGCGAGGATGAGCTGGTCTTCCCAGCCTACCCTGGCGGCTCCGACCATCAGCGTATCCCAGTCCAGGAAGCCCCTCCCCTCACGTTCCTCGGCCTCCAGCAGCCTCTCCACGGCCTCCCCCACGGTCACGTACCTGTCTCTCTCCCTGTCCACCTCGAGTAGCACGAGTGTGTGTAGGCCTCTGGAGAGGTTCTCGCAGACCACGTTGTACGGTGTGTCCGCCCCACCGTAGACGGGCATCGTGACAGACCTGCCGAACTTGTACAGGAACAGGCCAGTCTCGGACACGGCGGTGTATATGGATGAGCCGTGGACGACCCTGACCGGTATACGGCTCTTGGACGCCTCGACGATGAGGGCTACGTGGGTCGTGGCTGCGAGGCAGTCTCCACCCACGATTATGCCGACCAACTTTTTTGAGGCCTCTGAGAGCACCTTGTCGACGTTCTCTTCCAGAAGCTTCCTGGAGGCCTCCTTTACTGGTTTGCCCACGAGCTTCGACACCCTCTCCAAATCTGTGTCGAGGACGGTTGTGTAGGTCTCCATGTACAGGCTGTCGCACCTCCTCGCCTCCTCCAGGGCCCTCAAGCTCATGTCCCGTTCGTCTCTGAGACCCAGGCTTATCAGCACCAAACCACGCTCCACACGGATTCACCTCCTGAGCGGGAACCTGATTATCCTCCCACACCTCATACACGTGACGACCAGGTGGGGCTCCCTCCTCGACCTAACCCTAACCCTACAGTTCACGCCCGGGACGAGGTAGGCTCCACAGCCCTTACAGAACCTCAGCCTGTACTCCCTCGGAATTCTGACATGGGTCTTCATGGATATGCGCCTAGCTATCTCAACGTACCTGTCCGAGAGCCTAGGGTCCCTGTGGAACATCCTCTCAGCCATGTCGAACAGTATCCTGATCCTCTCCGAGGCGACCCTGCGCAAACACCCCACCGTGAAGCCAAACACGTGCGGAAACAAAAACGTTCCAGGGATGGAGTTCCAACGGTCTTCACGGAAACCTTATAAAAAATCCTCTTGCTAGGGAGTTATGGATGTGGGCTGGAAAACTTAAGGCTTTTCTGAAGCCCAGCACCTCCCGCACGCTTCTTGCTATGCTCATAACAGCCTACGCTGTGACCCAGGGAGTTGGATGGTGTGATACAATAGTGTTTCTCGGTAGAACGGGGTCTATAGGCCCCTACATGTGGTTTGAGCCATGCCTATGGCCCTTCATGCCCCTGCTCAAGCACCTCTACATGAAGTTGGCTGCTTGGGAGGGCCTGCACATCAAACACATCTACGTCACCTGGTTCAATGCCTGTTTAGGCCTTCACCTCATCTGGGAGTTTCCGGGACCCCTGTCCCCGACGGCCATGATGGTTGTCGTCCCCATACACATACCTTATTGGTACGTGCTCTCATGCCTAATTGTCACGATCTCGAAGGGTGTGTGGATGCTTCTGAAGGCCGCTGGAACACGCATCGCCAGAAAGGTGGAGGCTTCCAGACGGTAGTGCCTCAGCACCCGACAGAAGACCTTCAAGCGGTCACGAAACACTTATTAAAAAGCCCCCCATCCACAACTAATGGAGTAGCGGGGTGGGGCAGCCAGGTGAGCCCGCGGGGCTCATAACCCCGAGGTCGGTGGTTCAAATCCACCCCCCGCTACCAAAATTTCCAGCTTTTAAGGACTTTAAGGCGTCTCTGTCTGGGACTTCGGTCTACGCCACAGGATGACCGGTATTGTCGCTATCGTCATGGCTCCGAAGACTATGTACGGGTGAAGCGGGCTGACGTACTGTGCTATGGCTCCGCCGACGAGGGGGCCTATGATCCACCCAACCCCGAGAACACCCTCAGCCATCCCCATGGCCAGGCCGACCCTCTCCTCCGGAACCGTTTTGGAGAGTATGGATAGGGTGAGCGGTGTGAGTGCGCCGACGCTGAACCCGAGGGAGGCGAGGAGGGCTAGGAAAGGTGTGAAGCTGCGTGGGTAGGCCATCATTATGAGCGAGACTCCCTGGACGGTCAGCGCTGAGACGACGAGCATGCTTTCCCTCCTACTCCCAACTCCGCCGGAGTGCCATGAGGCCAGGGTTCTTACGATTCCGAACATCGTGAACAGGATGCCTATCTGTAAGGCGTTCATCCCCAGCGTCTCGACGTAGGCTGGGAATATGTCGTAGATGAGGCTCACAGCTATGCTGTAGGTCACTATGGCGATGTAGATGGGGTGGAGGAATACGGCGGCTGCATCCTTGAACGCCTGAGTTAAACCACCTGAAACACGTCTCTTCCTCTCGAAACGTCCAGTCTTGATGAATGCGGGTAGGAAAGTCACAAAACCCAACGTAGCCAGGGCGGAGGAGAGCGTGAAGAGTGTCTTGAACCCGTAGGTCTGTAGCACGAACCCTCCCACAGTCGGTCCGATTAGTGTGCCCAGAGCCCAGGAGGAGCTGTATCTGCTCATGGCCTTTGTCCTCTCTCCACACGTAGTTATGTCGACGACGAATGCCTGAACCACAGGCCATATGAACGCCTGTATGATTCCGTTGACAGCTTGGATCACGACTATGTGCCATACCTTGGAGGCTAGGAGGTATAAGGCTGGCGAGAGTGAGAAACATCCCATCCCGGCGAGTAGGAACTTTCTTCTCCCAAACCTGTCCGTCATCATGCCTACGAGCGGTGGGAACACAGCATAAGATATGGACCAAACAGCCCCTATCAGGCCCAGGTCTACATACGAGGCCCCTAAATGCAGGGCGTAGAGGGGTAGGAGGGAGAGGAACGTGCCCATGCTCAGGGCTACAAAAAACATCGATACACATATGAAGGGAAGCAGACAACTGGCACTCAAACCAGTTTCAGCTCCGGAAACCCACCTATCAGCCCCTTGTACACCACTTACAGCTTCATCCACTATTCTCAGGTTTGATGAAAGGGTTATATAACGTCTATCTCGGTTGAAAACCGTCTTTCAGGTTTCGGAGCCTGAGAGTTCAGAGGGGGCAGGTTGCAAGACCGTATATGAACGGACAGTGAG
>CBFDTC010000055.1:0-5353 GCA_965612785.1 Candidatus Bathyarchaeota archaeon | reverse complement strand
CCTGGTGGGGCCGAGGGGATTTGAACCCCCGACTTTCGGGTTTCCGCTCCAGATCCACATCATCCCACGGGGTCAGCAAACCCGAAACTTGGCGATCTGGAGCCCGACGTCATACCTGGCTAGACCACGGCCCCCTTGCCGTATTACTATCGTCCAAAGCACCCTAATATGTTTTCTCCAGGGCTTCGGGCAAGTGGACGGCCCATATGCGGCAGGTTCCCTCTATGCTCACCATACACGGCCCCTTAGGCCTCTCCGGTGTGCACGCCTTCATGAACAGCGGACAGTCCGTCGGCTTGGCCTTCCCGACCATTATGTCCGGGCACCTGCATCCAGGGTGTACGTCGACCCCCGGTCCGACCTTTATGTCGTACCTTAGCCTGGCATCCCACTCGGAGTACTGTTCCCTGAGCTTAAGGGCGGAGTTTGGTATGACGCCTATGCCCCTCCAAGCCCCGTCCACGACCTCGTAGGCCCTGGCGATCATCCTCTTGGCGACTACGTTTCCCTCCCACCTCACGGCTCTACGGTACTCGTTCTCCAGCCTGGCGACGCCCTCCTTAACCTGTCTCAGGAGCATGTAGACCGCCATCAGGAAGTCGAGCGGCTCGAACCCGGCTATGACGACGGGTATGCCGTACTTCTCCGGGAACACGCGGTAGGGCTCGGCCCCTATGATCGTTGAGACGTGTCCCGGGGCTATGAAACCGCTTATACGTAGGTCCTCCATCCCCGCGAGGGCCTCCATGGCCGGCGGTATCAGCCTGTGCGAGACGAGGAAGCTGAGGTTCTTCGGGAGGCCTCTGACCACCTCTACGGCCGTGGTCGGAGCCGTGGTCTCGAACCCTATGGCGAAGAACACGTACTCCTCATCCGGGTGCTCCCTGGCGACCTTGACTGCCTCCCTGACGCTGTACACGATCTGAACTCTCCCCCCCATGGCCTTGGCATCCCTGAGCGACATTCTGCTTCCAGGAGCCCTGAACATGTCCCCGAACGTTATCACGGTGGCCTCGTTGAGGCTCAGCCAGACGGCCTCGTCTATCTCCCTCGCCGGCACGATGCACACGGGGCATCCCGGACCCGCTATGACCTCCACGTTCCTCGGTAGGAGGGACCTCAGCCCGTAGTGGGATATGGTCCACTCGTGCGTCCCGCAGACGTGGCAGAACTTAACCTCCTCATCGACCCCGAGCTCGTTTATGGCCTTGACTATCTTCCTGGCCGTCCCGGCCTCCCTGAACCTGACCGTGAGGCTCAAACCCCACTCACGCTTAGGATTTCATCCCAGAGCCTGAGGGTCTCCTTAGCCTCCTCCTCGTCTATCACCTGGATGGCGTACCCGACGTGGACGAGGACGTACTGGCCTGGCTTAACGTCTACGAGGGACACGTCGACCTCCCTTACGGCTCCGTGTCCGAAATCGACTTTAGCTATGTTTCCAGAAACCTCCAGCACCTTTCCCGGGACGGCCAGACACATCAAAAGAATAGGTGGGCTGGGGCTTATAACCCTATTCGCCGGCCTCCTCCTTCTTGAACACCAGAACCAGGTCGTCCCTGGAATATCCAGCCATCTCATAGTACTCTGTCAGCCTAATCGCCTTTCTCGGGCAGACCTCCTCACACTGGGCGCAGAACAGACACCTGTCCAGGTACACCTTAAGACCCTTGAACGCCTTACCCCTACCGCCTATAAGCTCTATCGCAAAGGCGGGGCAGACGTCGCTGCACAGTCCGCATCCTATACACTTCTCGGCATCCCACTCGTGGCGTCCCCTCAGCTTCTTGACTGGTGGAAGCTTCTCGAACGGGTAGACCAGCGTAACGGGCTTCTTGAACAGGTGTCTCAGAAGCTCACCCGCCATCGCCATGTCAGACCACCACCGCCAGGGCCTGTATGGCTATCATGTAGACCACGGCCAGGGGGACGTAGTACTTCCACATCCACCTAACCACCTGGTCTATCCTGAACCTGGCGAACAAGGCCCTGAGCGTCGATATCAGGACGACGCACAGCAGCGTCTTCACGACGAACCAGACGGCAGGCGGTATCGGCCATGGGCCGGAGGGTCCACCAAGGAACAGCGCAGTCATCAGGGAGGCTCCGAAGACGAGCTCCACGTCCATCCCAAGCCTTATCAACGCCAGCTTCTTACCGCTGTACTCAGTGTACCAGCCGGCCACTATCTCGGTCTCAGCGTCAGGTATGTCGAACGGTATCTTCTCCAGCTCAGCCAGCTCGCCCAGCGTGAACAGGGCGAACCCGAAAGCCAGGACGACCGCCGTTACCACGCCCAGGGGAGTCGGGTGGGCGAGGAAGCTCTTCCAAGCCTCCACCTCCCACTGCGCTATATCGCTTATGCAGAGCGTCTTCGCCAGCACAGCGGGTCCCAAAGCCGCCAGGCCTAGCGGTATCTCGTAGCTGAGCATCTGGAGGGCCGACCTCATACCTCCGACCACGGTGAACCTGTTAGTGGCGGACCAGGCCCCTATGAATATCATCAGGTTTATCAGAGTCGTCATGAAGAACGCAACTATCAGGTCTCCCTCGAAGGCGGCTATGGCCCTCGGACCGATGACAGGAACCAGGAACATCAGCGTCATCGGTATCGTCAGGAACAGTATCGGAGTCGCCGTGAAACCCGCCTTGTCTGCAGCTCCAGGGGTTATGTCCTCCTTCGCCAGCAGCTTTATGAAGTCCGCCAGTGGCTGTAGAATGCCCTTCCAACCCGTGTGCAGCGGGCCGTACCTGTTCTGCAGCCTGGCGAATATCCTCCGGTCGACCCACTCGCAGAAGAGGGCGTAGCAGAATATGAACAGGAAGCCTGGGAACAGGACTATCTCCAAGGCGGTTATGACGGGCTCCCAGCTCATCTTACCTCACCCCTGTTGCGCTTGTAGAACTCGATACCATACCTCCTGAGCTGCTCATGAGTCCAGACCCACCTCTTGTCCTTCCCGACGTCGTAGAACACTATCCTGTCGGTGCAGCTGAAGCAGGGGTCTATGGCCGCCAGCACTATCGGCACGTCGGCTATGTATCCACCCTTAAGCATCTCACACACAGCCGGGATGTTGCCGAGCGTCGGAGACCTTATCTTGTACCTGTACGGCTTTATCCCCCCCTTGGACACCAAGTAGTGTATGAGCTCACCCCTCGGAGCCTCAACCCTGCTCACAACCTCCCCCTCCGGAACTTTCATCATGACGGGAACCTTAACCCTTATCGGACCCCTCGGCATGTGGTCCAAGCAGTACTCGATCATCTTTATGGCCTCCAGAACCTCGTCTATCCTGACCATGATCCTGGCAGCCACGTCACACCAGTCATAAGTTATGACCTCGAACGGTATTCTGTCGTATGCTATGTATGGGTCGTCCGCCCTAACGTCGCTCTTAATCCCAGACGCCCTCAGCGTAGGCCCGACGGCGCAGAGCTCCACAGCCTGTCTCGGCGTAAGTATGCCGACACCGACGGCCCTCTGGAGTATCGTCTTATCGTTCAGGCATACCTGCTTGTAGTACTCCGTCCTCTCGTAGAGTATCTTCAAGCCCTTCCTGAGCTCCTTCTCCATCTCAGGCGTTATGTCCCTGCGTACGCCCCCTATCGTCGGCATGGCGTAGTTCACACGGTTCCCGGAAATGAGCTCCAGCAGGTCCATGACGACCTCACGGTCCCTCCAGATGTAGAAGAACAGCGTGTCGAACCCTATCTCGTGCGCCGCCACTCCGAGCCAGAGGAGGTGGCTGTGTATACGCTCCAGCTCGGCGACGATGACCCTTATGTACTCAGCCCTCTCCGGGATCTCGAGGTCCATGGCCTCCTCGACGCACTGGACGTAGCAGGTCATGTGGCTGTCCGAGCATATTCCGCACACCCTCTCGACGATGTACAGGTTCTGGATGTACGTCCTGTCCTCCATCGCCTTCTCTATTCCCCTGTGGTTGTAGCCTATCCTCGCCCTGACGTCGACGACGTACTCTCCGTCTACCGTGAGCATGAAGTTCTCAGGCTCCTTCAGGGCGGGATGCTGCGGTCCGACTGGGATTATGAACTCTTCACCCACTTTCCATCAACCTCCTCCTCAAATCCTCAATCTTCCACTTCTTAAGGAGCGGGTAGACTCCCTCAGGCCAGTCATCTGGGAGTATGAGGCGGGAGAGGTCGGGGTGGTTCTCGAACACCACTCCGAAGAGGTCGTGTACCTCACGCTCGTAGAGGACGGCTCCGGGTATTATGTCCGTTATCGTCGGGAGCTTCCCCTCGTAGTCCGTCTTGACTTTAAGCGACAGCGATATACGGCCCCTGGCGAGGTGGTACACGACGTCTATGCCATCCCCCGTGTCCACACCGCTTATCGTACTCAAATGCTTGAAGCCCACGTCCTTGAGGTGGCGGATGGCATCCCTCAGCTTCTCCGTCTTGACCCTGACGAATATGCGTCTCTCTCTAGGTATGTTCCACTCCAGCACGTTCTCTGCGCCTATGGCCTCCTTAAGCTCCTCCACGACCTTCAGGTGGTCTTCGGGAACCGACACACGCATCACCTCAGTACCCAAGTTTCTTGAGGAGCTTAACGACGCCGTCTATGATGGCCTCAGGCTTCGGCGGACACCCTGGAATGTATGCGTCCACCGGGATTATCTTGTCCACCCCCTCGTACACGTTGTAGCATCTCTGGAAAACCCCTCCGGCACAGGCGCAGGAACCCACGGCCACCACGAACTTAGGCTCAGGCATCTGCTCGTATATCCTGACCAACCTGTCCTTAACCTGCCTCGTGACGGAACCCGTCACCACCAACACGTCCGCATGCCTCGGACTTCCCTTCAGGATGGCTCCAAACCTCTCTAGGTCGAACCTGGGTGTGAGAGCCGCCAGAACCTCTATGTCGCAGGCGTTGCAGGCCCCTGCGTTGAAGTGTAGGAGCCAGGGGGACCTCGTCCTCGCCCAGGTGAGTATTCCCATCTCTCCTCTACCTCCTCCTTACAGCGAGTAGTAGGAAAACAGCGGACACGAGCGTTATCACGGCGAACAGCGATGGGTACAGGCCGGGCGTCATGAACGATGTGGCCATGATGACCACGAGTATGTCGAACACCATGAAGTAGACGACGTAGATGAAGAACCTCTCGACGTCCACCTGAACCTTGACAGGCGGCAGGTCTTCACCGCAGGCGTACGGGGCAAGCTTTCCTAAGACTTCTGCCCCCTTCGGAGCTATCTTTTTGCCTATACCATAGAAAATGAGGGTGACTATCAGCGACAATCCAAATATTAGTGCCAGGTTCGTGAGCAACTGAGTCCACAAACCCTTTCACCGAGTGGGTCTCTTATAAGAGAGACGAGG
>CBFDTC010000054.1:0-5632 GCA_965612785.1 Candidatus Bathyarchaeota archaeon | reverse complement strand
ACGTCCTCAGGATGTTCGTCAGGGGGTTCATAGAGTTCCTGATACTCTGGATAACCTCCCAGGGCCCGATGCACGGGTACCTTATCATGAAGAAGCTTGAGGAGTACACGAGCGTGTCCTACGGGCCTGGAACCGTGTACCCGATACTGTACAAGCTCGAATCCATGAACCTCCTCAGGGGGGAGTGGAAGCGCACGGGGGAAAGGAAGGTTAAGGTCTACACGATAACCGATGAGGGCATCGAGGTCCTAAAGAGACTCAGGAGCATACTCACACCACTCGTACCGGAGACTGAGGTATGCGAGTCGGGTGTGGTGATGTCCCGTTGAGCGGGATCGGGGAAAACCTCGAGAAGCTCTGTGTGGCGCTGATAAGGCTGGCGGTCACGAGGCTGCCGCCCGATGTCGAGTCAGCCCTTAGGGATGCCTGGCGTAGAGAGGCTTCTGAGACTGCTAGGAGGCAGTTCGAGGCGATGTTCAAAGCCATCGAAGTTTCGGAGAGGGAGCTCATACCGATATGCCAGGACACCGGTCTGATGACCTTCCACGTAAAAGTCGGGAAGGACTACCCGCTCAGGTTAGAGTTGCCGGAAATCCTGAGGAAAGCCGTCTCCAGAGCCACCCTCGAAGTTCCCCTCAGACCGAACGCCGTTGACCCCATCTCGAGGAAGAACACGGGGGACAACACCGGACGCCTAGTTCCGTGGCTGGACTTGGAACTCGTGGAGGGGGACTCCCTGGAGCTTACGGTCGTCCCGAAGGGATTCGGCTCCGAGATGATGGCGAGGCTCAGGTGCGTACCTGCGGCTGAGGGCTTCGAGGCCGTCAAGCGTTTCATAATCAGCTCCGTTCTGGAGGCGGGTGGAAAACCCTGTCCACCCATAGTGCTGGGGGTTGGCATGGGAGGCGTGGCTGAGACGGCCATGAGGCTGGCGAAGAGGGCCATAGCCAGACCGGTCGGAGAGAGGCATCCCGAGGAGAGGATATCCGAGCTCGAGGAGGAGCTACTCGAAGCCATAAACGAGACGGGTATAGGGGCCATGGGCCTCGGGGGGAGGACGACGGCCCTGGACGTACACGTCGAGTACGCCCACACCCACACCGTGGGCACCCCCGTAGCCTTGGTCTTCCAGTGTTGGTGCGCCAGGAGGGCCTCAGCCATAATCGAGCCAGACGGCTCGGCCGTGTGTACGAGCCACCCGGGGGTGGACTTATGGAGGTTCACTTAAAGACGCCCCTAAAGGAGGATGAGGTCAGGTCCCTCAGGGTGGGGGACACCGTATACCTGTCAGGGGTGGTGGTCACAGCCAGGGACAGAGCCCACAGGAGGCTCGTGGAGCTCGCAGAGTCTGGTCGGAGGCCGCCGGTAGACCTGAACGGATTGGCAATATACCACTGCGGCCCCCTGGCTGTCGAGGAGGATGGAGGCTGGAGGATAGTCTCAGCTGGCCCTACCACGAGCATGAGGATGGAGCCCCTCGAGTCGAGCGTTATAGAGACCTTCGGGGTTAGGATGATAGTAGGTAAGGGTGGGATGGGCGACCGGACTTCAGAAGCCCTCAAGGACTTCGGAGCCGTCTACTGCTCCCTGACGGGTGGGGTCGGCTCCCTAGTAGCCTCCTCCATAAGGAAGGTTGTGGACGTCCACTGGCTCGACTTGGGCGTACCCGAGGCCATGTGGGTGCTCGAGGTCGAAGAGCTCGGTCCCATGATAGTCTCCATGGACTCCCACGGCGGAAACCTCTACAAGGACGTCCTCTCGGAGGCCTCGAGGAGGGTTAGGGAGTTCCTCGGAGCCTAGCCGCACGCCTCCTCCAACACGACCCCGACACGCCTACGGGACGGAACACCCACCCTAACCATGTCGCCTCCCGGACAGTCGTGGTCCTCGGGTCTCCTATGCTCGGCGCAGTACATCCCGAAGCACCTGGGGCAGAGGTAGAGCTCATCGAACTCCCCGAGACAGTACTGGCACACCCTGTCGGACGGTCCGACCACGAATACACGTTCAGGCGGGAGCTCCGTCCCCAGTATCCTTGTGTACAGGATGGACGAGAGCCTCCTGACGGCCTCCCTACAAACGTCCTCAGGCACGGACCTGTCGGGGAGGATGAGTCGGAGGGTTCCGTCCCCACTCCAGGATGCGAGTACCCTGACGGGTCTGCCGTCCACCCTGACGTATCCACGCCAGCCTCCGGCTACTTCCTCGAACCCCATGGCCCTGAGTGTGGAGGATAGGGCTGTGAGGGAGGCGGCTCCGAGGAGGAGGGCGAATATCAGACCCGACAAGGCTACTCGCTCCTCAACCTCACCCTTATGACGATGAAGTCCCCCTCACACCTGTACTCCACGTCCTCAGCCACGTACCCCTCCGGAAGCTCATAGGTCTTCGTGAACACCGAGCCGTTAGGCTTGACGACCCTCACGTGGACGAACCTGTCGAAAACCTGAACATCCACGTCCTCCTCCCTGACGCCGGGAGCCTCCACAGTTATCACGTAGTCCCTCTCCCTCGCCGAGGACGTGGATGACTTCAGGATTCCGGCCTCCTCCAACCTGACGGGCCTCTCAACCATGGTGAACAGCCTCTCAGGCGTCATCAGGAAGGGCATGAGCATGACGAAAACCATGATCGCCAGAGAGACGCCGAGTAAGGCTAGGGCAGCCGGCCCGCTGAGGACGCCTACGAAGAACGGGAAGAGCACGACGGCTCCACCCTGACTTCCCTGGCTGGCTTGGGAACCTGTAGCCATTATAGAGGATGCCATGAGGAGGCCGAACCCCGTGAGGAGTAGCGCTAAGCCGACTGGGATGGCAAGCCTGCCCAGTCCCCTAGCCTTCCCCGAGCACTCGACGCACACCCTCTTGTCGAAGTCGAAGCACCTAGGGCAGACCGTCCTACCGCACTTCCTGCACACCAGGTAGGCGTCTTCCGAGCCGCATATGGCACACCTCATCCGGGAACACCTCCAGAGAGGAACGGAAGGATCCAGAGGACGACGAAAACGACTATGAGGATTATGGACAGTATGGTCATCAGCTTAACCATCCCCTTCCCGGAGCCGAAGACTATGGGGAAAGGCCCTATCATCACGAGACCCCCGAACTCTCCCCTAAACCCGCTCCTACGCATCCTCCAGACCACACCGTAGATGAGGAGGCCGAGGCCGGCTACGACGAATGTAAACCCCAAAGCTGAGAGGATGAAAGTTAGGTTGACCATCAATACTAAACCGGGTTAGGGCGGATTTAAACTTTGATGGACCACCGAAACAGGCCGTCAGATTGGCCGTCAGCCTATTACCATAGTGTTCCGTCATGAAGGAACGGTTGACGACACCGAGTATCACGACCGTGGCCTATTGTTCCGGTCTGAGATGTGGCGGCTAAGTATATAACGGCGTTATGGGTTTACGGGTATGGAGGGGTTAGGAGCTGCTCGAGAGCGTTGAGGAGCTCATAAGGGTTCACGGAGAGCCGGAGCGTGAGGTCTACCTCGACCTGGAGAACTCCGCACCGGTTCCGAGAGAAGTCGTCGAGGCTATGGTTCCTTACTTCACGGAGCTGGCCTACGGAAACCCTACCATAACCCATAAGCCAGGCTGGATGGCGTACGAGACCATACAGAGGGCCTCCGAGGAGCTTTCCAGGTACGTAGGAGCCCACACACCTGAAGAGGTGAACTTCACGCCCGGGGAGACCGAGGCCAACAACCTGGCAATCCTCGGAGCCGCCCTGGCCAATAGGGACAGGGGTAGACGTATAGTCGTATCCGAAATAGAGCCGCTGAGCATAATTTTCGCCTCAAAGCTCCTCGAAAGGCACGGCTTCGAGGTGAGGAAGGCTCCTGTGGACGGGGAGGGCTTCGTGGACCTCGACGCCCTGTCCAAGCTCGTGGACGAGCAGACCGTACTCGTGAGCATCTCAGCCGTGAACCACGAGATAGGGACCATCCAACCCCTGAAGGATGCCGTGGAGACAGTGAGGGATAGGAACTCAGAGACGCTGTTCCACACGGACATGTCAGACGCCTACGGAAGGATACCCGTGAACGTGGCGGACCTGGACGTGGACCTCGCCACGTTCAGCAGCTACAAGATCCTCGGACCCAGGGGCGTCGGCGCCCTGTACGTCAGGGAAGGCGTGAAAGTGGAGAGGCTCCTCGAGGGCCAGATAGGTACGCAGAGGCTCTGGCCGGGCGTGGAGAACGTCCCCCTGATAGTCGGTTTCCTGAAGGCCTCAGAGCTCGTGTTCAGGGACTTCGAGGCAAACGTGGAGCACATGAGGAGGCTTAGGGACAGGCTTATGGACGGAATACTGAACGAAATCCCGAACACGCTCCTGAACGGCCCGAGGGAGAGGAGGGCTCCAGACAACGTCAACGTGAGCTTCCTCGGATGCGAGGGGGAGGCCCTGACGATAGAGCTCAGCCTAAAGGGAGTATACGTCTCCAGCGGGAGTGCGTGCACACGGAGGATGCTCCAGCCGAGCCACGTCCTGACGGCCATAGGGAGGAAGCCCGAGGAGGCCCACGGAAGCATACTGATGAAGGTCTCCAGGACACACACGATGGAAGACGTAGAGTACGTCCTCAAGGTACTGCCGGAAGCGGTGGAAAGGCTTAGACGCCTGAGCCCCCTGAGCAAGTTCGGGGGAGGGTGAAACCGAGTTGTCCCGCGTCCCACTACCCTACAGCCCGAAGATTCTGGAGCTCTTCAGGAACCCGAAGAACGCGGGTCCGATGGAGGACGCCACGGTCAGGGCTGAGGCTGGGAGCCCGGTCTGCGGGGACGTGATAGTCATCTACCTGAAGGTAAACGAGGACGAGGTCGTCGAGAAAGCATCTTTCGAGAGCTACGGATGTGCAGCCAACATAGCGGCCGCCAGCATACTGACCGAGATGGTTAAGGGGAAGAGCCTAAGACAGGCGTGGATGGTCTCTTGGAAGGACGTGGCAAAGGCCCTCGGAGGGCTCCCATCCGTCAAGTTCCACTGCGGGGTCCTGGCCGTCGGAGCGCTGAGGAGGGCCGTGAGGACGTACTACGAGCAGAGGGGTCAAAAGCCTGAGTGGCTTCCGGAGAAGCCCACGCTCGAGGAGAGGCATGCCCTCGAGGCTGAGGAGGTTGCTGAGGCCTCAGCCAGACGCCTCGGAGTTGAGGGGGGATGAGTGGCCTCGTCAGGGAGTTCGTGGCCCGTGTAGAGGAGGCGTGCGGGGAGGAGGGGGACTTCGTGGTCATTCTCAGACACGGGAAGGTTAGGGAGGCCATGGACAGGGCTCTGTCCAAGTGCACGGTTGAGAAGTCCATCTCCGGCATCATGGTGAAGGGGACCTGGATGGGGAAGGAGGTAACGCTCTTCGCCACGGGGAGGATGCTCCTAAAGGGGTTTAAGGACAAAACCGAGGTCGAATCGTTCCTCGAAGAACTCCTGTCCCCAGCAGAGACCTAGCCGTCGCCGACGGCTTTGTTCAACTCCTCCAACAAGGCCTTGACATCTATGTTGTAGGCCCTCGCAACCTCCCCTATCTTCAACCTCCCCATCTCGAACCTGGCCATCGGACACGTCAGACACGGCAGCCCATACTTGAGGAGGACCATCACGGTCTCCCGCCTCTTCAGGAGCTCCTCCAGAGG
>CBFDTC010000053.1:0-5636 GCA_965612785.1 Candidatus Bathyarchaeota archaeon | reverse complement strand
CCGACGACGACGCCGTCGCTCCCCACGGCCTCCGCAGCCACCTGGAGCCACCCTCCCGGGGCGGCTCCGAGGTCGACAACCCTCTTCACGCCGTCGAACACATGGTACTTCTCGTCCATCTGGATGAGCTTGAACGCTGCTCTGGAGCGGTATCCCATCTTCTTGGCCATCCTCCAGTAGACGTCCCTTCGTCTCTCCTCAACCCATCTTCGGGACAACCCACCTTCAACAGCGGGTTGGGGAAATATAAGTTGGGCTGCGAGAATTCACCTTGACGAGGTTGAGGTGCAGGTACTTCGGGATATGCGGTGGATGCCAGCTTCAGGACATGCCTTACGGGGAGCAGGTGGAGTGGAAGGTTGGGCAGGTCTCGGAGCTGTTCGGAAGGGAGCCGGACGAGGTTCACGAGTCCCCCAAGACGTTCTACTACAGGAACAGGATGGACTTCGCCGTGGGTCCTGGATGGGTCGTGGGGTTGAAGGAGCGTGGGAAGTGGTGGAGCTACGTGGACCTACACGAGTGTCTCCTCATGTCGCCTGAGGCGGATGAGCTGAAGAACCTGTTCAGGGAGTTCATCAAGTCCAGGCGTCTCCAGCCCTGGGACACGAAGAGGCACGTCGGCCTCGTCAGGTACATTGTCATAAGGGAGGGCAAGTTCACGGGGGAACGCATGGTGACCGTCGTGACCTACAGGAGCGAGGAGGACCACAGCCGGACGTTCCTCGAGTTCCTCCAGGAGGCCTTGGACAGGGGCATAGAGGTCTCCACGCTTTACTGGGGAATAAACCCAACTGTGGCCGACGTGTCCGTCTCCAGGGAGCTCCACCTCCTGCACGGGGAGCCCTACCTCAGGGAGCGTCTTCTCGGGAACACGTACCTGATATCACCGAACACGTTCTTCCAGTCCAACTCCTACACGGCTGAGATACTGCTCGACAGGGCTGTGAGCCTGCTCGAAGCCGACGGCGGAACCGTGTACGACCTGTACTCCGGGGTCGGAACGTTCTCCGTGGAGGTTGCGAAGAGGGCGTTCGTCATCTGCGTGGAATCCGACCCCGAGGCCGTGGAGCTCCTGAGGGAGAACATGAAGCTGAACGGGGTGTCCAGCTACAAGGCCATAAACGCCAGGGTGGAGGACCTAAGCCTGATAGAGGCTGATGCGGTGCTTATAGATCCCCCAAGAGCTGGGATGCATCCGAGGGCCGTCAAGGCTCTGCTGAGGTCCAAGCCAAAACGCATAGTTTACGTTTCGTGCAACCCGAAGACGCAGGTGAGGGATGTCAGACCCCTGCTCAAAGCCGGGTACGAGCTCACGTACCTGGTGTTCGTCGACCAGTTCCCCCAGACGGTTCACATAGAGACGATAGCCCTCCTGGAGAGGGGTTAGCCAACCACAGCCTCCTTCAAGGCTCTCAAAGGAGCATCCGTCCTGACGCCTTTTGGGTGGAAGTGCGTCCTGGAGGCCCAGTACCCCATCGACCTGAGCCTCTGGACCACCAGGTCTATCGGCAGGGAGGAAGTTCCCGCAAGCTGACACACCCTGTCCACGTTGTAGTACGTCGGAGGCCCCCCACACTCTTCGAGTACGGTCCTGATGAGCCTGACCGTCCTGGAAGGGAGCCCCATGTTCTCAGCCTCCGAAAGCATGGCCCTACAGAAATCCCCATCCCACAGCCTGCCGACCCAGAGCGGACCGGCCATCAGCAGACGGCCTCCACATTCTGGACACTCCGCTGGAAGAGGCACGGCGACGCCCCTGACCGCCGTCCTCCACAGACATTCTGGGCAGTGGAGGACGTACCCCAGGTTCGAGACCGCCTCATCCGCCCCGCGGGCTCCACCCCTGAGGATGCCGTACACCCTGACGTAGTGGTCTGTGCTGTGGCTGAACAGAACCCTGAAGGCCCTCTCATGCCTCGCAGCCGCCGAGGCCACGGCTCCGAGGAGTATCCTGACCGCAAGTTCGTGGCAGTACTCGGTCCTCGCCGTTACGGCCCCGTACTTCCTCAGGCATGGTTCGGGATGGGCTCCGCAGAGGACGGCTACGTCTGTGGCCGTGACGGCGAGCATGCCGCCCTTCTTCAGGGCCCTGACGCACGAGTCCAGGTAGGGGGTTGGGCATCCGAACGGGTCGAGGTCCACGTAGTCGAACCTCCTTCCAGGCGCTGAGTGGAGCATCAGGAGCGTGTTGGCGTCCATGTTCTCCACGTCGGCCCTGTCGGAGACGTGGTTGAGCTCCAGGTTCACCCTCGCAAGCCTCACGGCCCTCGGGTTCAGGTCGTTCATCAGGACGTGTTCGACGCCCTCCACCTCCAGCAGGAACCTTACGCCCCTTACACCCGTCCCGCACATGGGTTCGCATACCACCACGTCCCTGCCGAGCATCCTCCTGTAGGCCTGGAGAGCCGCCACGGCCACGTCCCTGTTGAGGCTCATCACGGGGTTGTAGAACACAGGCGCCTTGGAGGTAGGTCTGTCCACCCTCGGGACGAGTATCCTCGCCGCTCCCTCGACCACCTCCACGACGTCGAAGCCCAGCCCCTCGACAGCCAAACCAAATAAGTCTACGGTTCGGACCAATTTATGGATGAGTTCCAAGACCGTCTACGTGACCAAGGCCGACGGAAGCCTCCAGCCGTACGACAGGAGCAAGATAATATCCGTCTGCCTCAGACTGCACGCATCGGTAGAGGAGGCTGAGGAGGTCGCTGACAGGATCGAGGCCAGGCTGTATGACGGGATACCGACGAGCGAGATAATCGAGATGGTCTACGAGTACCTCGGCGAGCTGAAGCCCCACCTGAAGCCCATAATGGACCTCAGGGAGGCCCTCGGGGCCATAAGGTCGAAGCCGGACTTCGAGGAGTACGTTAGGGCCATTTTCAGGGAGCTCGGGTACGAGACCAAGCCTGCGATGATCGTCAGGGGCGAATGCGTCGAGCATGAGATAGACGGAATCCTAAGCCGTGGCGGGGAGGTGCTGTGCCTTGAGGTTAAGCACCACACCCAGCCCCACGCGAAGGTTAGGTTGGAGGAGCTCCTGAAGCTCAAGTCGGTCTTCGAGGACATCCGACGTGGGTACGAGAGGGGTGTGAACGAGTTTCCGGTTAACCGTGCCATACTCGTCTCAAACGCCAAGTTCTCCGAGATGGCGGTCAGGTACGCCAGGTGCGTGGGGATGATGGTCCTCGGCTGGAACACCCCGAAGGGACGTGGCATCGAGAAGCTGATAGACAGGTACGGCCTCTACCCCGTGACCTGCCTTAAGGAGCTCAGCAGGGAGCAGGTTCTCAGGCTCTGCGACGCCGGTGTGTGCACCCTCAAGACGCTCGTCAGGCTCGGCGTGGACGAGGTTAGGGGGAGGACGGGTCTGCCTGAGCGTCTCGTGGGAAAGATGGTCTCAGACGCCTCCAGGTTCCTCGAAGCCCACGGCATCCAGGTTTAGAATTCCCTGTAAGCCTCTGAGAGTGGGTGTCCCTTACACACCATCGTGAACTCCTTGTACCACCCGAACGGAGACCTGTGCGCCTCGAAACCCCTCTTCTGGAGCTCCTCCCTCAACCTGTCGATGAACTCCACGGCGAGCCTAGGGCTTCCGAGGTTCCTCGAGAGGTGGGCGTAGGGGTACAGCAGAACCCTCCGGCAGCCGATCCTGGAGGAATCGACTTCGAGGCTCTCCACGAACTTCCCGAGAACCTCCCCAACACGTCCTTCATCAGACTTCTCGAAACACACGAAGCAGACGAGCACGTCCTCGAGCTCCTCCCCACTCGGCTTAGGCGGCTTCTCAGCGACGGGCGTGGGCTTGGTGACCCTGTAGGAGAACTTGGAGCAGTGTATCTGGAGCACCCTCAACTCAGGTTCACCAAAAAAGTTGGAGGTTCGGACAGTTAACGTTTAGGTGTACCACGGGAGCCTGCCCATGGCCTCAAGCCTCATCCACGTCTCCCAGCCGGCGTCAGCGATTCTCTGAAGCCTCTCGACCTCCTCGTCCGTGAGGTGTCTGAACCTCCTCTGAGTCATCAGGTAATCCCTGACCGGAACCTTCCTCGGCTTTACGTTCACCCTCAGCCGACCGTCGTCCACCTCCAAGACGACCCACATCCTACTCTGAACCGCCAGCCTCGCAACCTCCACAGTTCTCTCAGGCGGGAACCCCCATCCCGTGGGGCAGGGCTGCTGGACGTGTATGTACGCAGGACCCACACCCTCCTCGACCAGCTCGACGGCCCTCTCCACCTTCCTCCTCAAGTCCTTGAGGTAGGCTATGGAGGCGGTGGCTATGTACGGGACGCCGTGAGCCGCCATTATCAGGACCATGTTCTTCCTCACGCCAGCCTTACCCCTCCAGACCCTACCGACGGGCGTGGAGGTCGTCCAGGCGTACGCCGGCGTGGAGCCGCTCCTCTGGACTCCCGTGTTCATGTAGGCCTCGTTGTCGTAGCAGACCCAGATTATCGGCTCCCCCCTCTCCGCAGCCGCTGAGAGGGCTTGGAGGCCTATGTCCACGGTGCCGCCGTCGCCGGAGAACGCCACGACCTTGACCCCCTTCCTGCCGAGCACCCTGTGGGCTCTGATTATTCCGGTCTGGAACGAGGCTGTGGATGCGTAGTTGGCGAGCATGTAGGGGACTCCCAGCACGTCGGAGTAGTTGACTATGGCGCATGACGGCGGTATGACGAGTATGGTCTCCTCGCCGAGCACCTTGAGGATGTTCCTGAGGATGATGCTCGCACCGCATCCGGCGCACCCGAGGCTTCCGGGGTATATCGTGTACCTCCCCTTCAGCCGCACGGTCCTCCTTACCAGCTCCTCCTCCCTTAACACGTACTCGACGTCCGAGTCCACGTCCTCCCAGGCTGCCCTGAACGTCTTCTTGGCCATCCCTACGAAGTCCTCGACCGAGACATCCTGTCCACCCATGCCCGCCACGAAGTTCACGACCCTCGGCCTACCGTCCATCCCGTAGAGGGATGACTCGACGTCCATGCACAGGCTCCCACACCCGGTTCCGTGGAGAACGACCCTGTCCACGACGCCAACCGCCCCGACGCCCTCCACGATTCTCTTCAGCTCCTCCGACGGGAAGGGTCTCAGAATCCTAACTCTGACTAACCCCACCTTGACGCCGCTCTTCCTCACAGCGTCCACAGCCCTCCTGGCGGCCGTGGTCATAGAGCCCATCGTCACGAGCAGGGCTTCGGCGTCCTCAACCCTGTAAGTGTCGAGGGCTCCCCCGTAGCTCCTCCCGAACCTCTTTCCGAACTCCCTGTCAACCTCCTCGAGTATGTGCAACGAGTCCTTCATTACCTCCTCGTACACCATCCTGTACCTGGTGTGGAGGGGCCTCGCAAGCAGGGCCGTTGGCCAAGCATCGCTTTCCGGGTCGAGCCTGTACCTGGGCCTGTAGGGGGGCAGGAACTTGTCCACTTCCTCCTGGTCTGGTATCTCGACACGCTCGGAGGAGAAGGACAGGTAGAAGCCGTCCAGCGAAAGCATGGCTGGAAGCATCACCCTCGGGTCCTCTATGGCCTTGTAGAGCTGTATGACTGTGTCCAGGGCCTCCTGGTTGCTCTCCACGGAAACGACTATCCACCCGAGGTTCATCTCAGGCATCATGTCCGAGTAGTCTGGAC
>CBFDTC010000052.1:0-5823 GCA_965612785.1 Candidatus Bathyarchaeota archaeon | reverse complement strand
GCCTACAGCCCCGAGGAGGCCGCCGAGGTCTTGTCCGCTTTCCTGGAGGGCAGGGCGTCGTTGGCTGAGAGGGAGGTACTCGACGTGGATGAGGAGGCGTTCAGGAGGGGTGTGCTGAGGGTCAGGCTGTACGGCTTCCTCAGGGTTCCAGTGGTCGAGACACTCGTGCAGCCGTCGAAGACTTGGGGTGAGGCGAGGCTGGACGTGGAGGAGAACAAGCGTGCCATAGCGAGGTACCTGGTGGAGGAGATGGAGGAAGGCGTGCTCTACATACTCGGGCCGGGGACCACGCTGATGGCGGTGGCCGAGCAGCTTGGGGTTGAGAAGACCCCGCTCGGCGTGGACGCAGTCGTGGACGGGAGGCTGGTCGGCAGAGACCTGAGCGAGGGGGAGTTGCTCAGGCTTCTGGATAGGTATCCGAGGGCCAAGGTGGTCGTCTCCCCGCTGGGTGGGCAGGGCTTCATACTCGGCAGGGGGAACCAGCAGATAAGTCCCGAAGTCCTCAGGAGGGTCGGAAGGGAGAACATAATCGTCTTGGCGACGAAGGACAAGATGGCCGGCCTAAAGGTGCTGAGGGTGGACACCGGAGACCCGGAGGTGGACGGGATGCTGAGGGGCTACATGAGGGTCATAGTGGACTACATGGAGGAGCGTGTCGTCAGAGTCGCCTAACCACCCACTCCACTCCGTCGTCAACGACGTAGGCCTCCAGGAGCTCACCGTTGTGCATCTCAGTCCAACCATGCTGGCCTATCTTCTCGGAGGCCACCACGAGTCCGTCTCCAACCCTGGCGTACACCATCTGGTAGTAGGGCTGGTCCTTGAGGCACAGGGACTCACCGTCGTCTGAGAGGTACCTGTTGTAGGCGTACAGCCTCTCCCCGTCGCTGAACACAGCGTTCAGACTGCTGTAAGGCTTCTTCACATCCCTCCCACAGGCCTTCACGGCCTCCTGCAGCTCCTCCTCGACCATCCTCAAAGCATCCGCCACGTCTCCAGCGTTGTCCAGCGCCATCAGGAGGAGGGCGAAGTACACCTCGCTGTCGTTCAACCCCTTGACGAGCTTCCTGTACTCCGGTTCAAGCCTCCCCAAGACCTCGTCTGGGACGTATATGACGCCGTTGTGGGCGAACACGAAGCTCCCATGGCTGAAGGGCTGGGTGTTCTCCATGGAGATCAAGAGCTCCCTCGGAAGCCCCCTCGGGTTGCTGGCCTTCCTGACGTGCGCCACTATGATCCTAGACCTGACGCTTCTGGCAACCTTCTTGAAGGCGTCCTCCTCGAGGTAGGCCGCACCCGGGCTTTTCAGAACCCTAAGCTCGCCGTCCACGTAGTACCCCACACCCCACCCGTCGCCCTGGTTCCCCACCTTGGCCTGCTCGAGGAGGGAGCATCTGGATTGAACTAGGAGGTCGTACGCCGACACGGGCTTCGGCGATATGATGCCCACCATCCGGCACAAGTCACAAATATAGTGGCCTCAGACGTTTTAAAGTATGTCTCCAACAACCTCGGAGCGTCTCACACGCTTTAACCCTACGTGTAACGGCTAAAACAAGGCCCAGCCGACCCGGTTCAAATAAGTTTAAACATCTCAAACAGTAAACCCAAGTTGTTTTAAAAACGAGGCAAGACAACGGCTTAAACCCTGAAAAAACACGTCTCCAAACAATCTTCTGGTGAGTTTTGGAGACCCTAGGCTCCAGCAGTGTGGGAAGTCTGCAGGAATTCCTCACATGGAGGGCTAGACTCATCAAGCTACTCGAATCCGGCGCTGTTTCGAGGCAGATGTTCGAGAGGCTCTTCAAAGAGTACACGGAGGCCGCTGACAGGGCTGTGAAGAGGGGCTCCGAGATTCTCAGCATGCTGGAGGAGAGGTACAAGGAGCTGAGGGCCCTCGAGGACTCGATGTCCTCCATACCCGCTTCTCAGGACGTACACTCCAAGAGAGCCGAGCTTAGGGCGAGGATCGAGGAAGTTCGGGGTGAGATAGAGTTCCTGAAGTTCGAGGCAAGGAGCGTCATAGGGGGTCTCGAGTCCATAGAGGAGCTCGAGGAAGTGGTTTCCGAGGCCATGAAGGCCATCCCGACGCTGGTGGGTAAGGGTCTCATACCCGACGGTCTGGTCGAGACGGTCAAGCTCGGTCTGAAGAGGGATCTGGACTTCCTGAAGGAGGTGTACAGGAAGCCTGAGGCGGCTGAGGCTGTGGTGGTCGAGCCGGGGGTTAGGACGCTTCCCTTCGACGAGGACAGGCTGTTCAGGGAGGTTACGAAGGTGGTTAAGGGGCATGACGACGAGGTTTGGAGCGTGATAAGGGCGATGAAGGTAGGGGACAACGTTCTGATCCTCGGGGGGCAGGGCGAGGGTAAGACGGAGTTCCTGCTTCAGCTCAACCGGTGTCTGGGAGGCATATACATGTGCTGCCACGAGGAGGTTTCCGAGAGGGAGCTGATAGCTGGCTTCAACCCGACGGCGTTCGTCGGGGAGAACCCCGTACACCAGGGATGCCTCATGCAGATAGCCCTCGGTGAGGTTAAGGGCCTGCCCATAGCGTTCCTGGACGACATACTCAAGCTGAGGCCCAAGACCCAGGTGATACTCTTCGAGGCGATGAACAACCGCATCGTGAGGAACCCGATAGACGGCAAGACCTACAGGCTTCCGAGGGACTTCCTCGTCGTGTCCGCAGCCAACCTCGAAAGCGTGACGCAGGACATCCCCGACCCGGCTATGCTGGACAGGTTTGGAAAGATAGTGATCTGGGGCAGGACCGGGGACGATGCCGTGAGGGAGATACTGGCCCAGTACAGGGTTCCCAGCGACGTGGTCGAGCTTCTGCTGTGGGTTCGCAGGGAAGTGTCTAGGATGAGGTACCTCCTACCGGTCAGCGTCAGGGCCCTCGTCAGGTTCGCCGAGGAGTACTCCGCCTACAGGGATGTGTACAGGGACCCTGAGAACCTCGGCAGACTGGTGGTGGACAGGTTGGTGAAGGTCAGGGTGATAAACACGTTCGGGATGAAGGAGTTCGAGGAGGCCTCCAGGAAGATCCTGGCCTACGTGGAGGAAAACTTCTGAGATGTTCCTCAGAAGACAGCCCAGCGACGACAGGAAGTTCTTCCTCGTAAAGTTCCTAAGCCCGGACGGAACCGTGCTCCTAGACGGCTCCCCAGCCCACAGACTCTTCTCCCCGACACGCGACCCAGACGTGGTCAGGAGGGCTGTGGAGCAGCTCGTGTCCTCGGGCAGGCTCCTCATATCCAGGAGGGGTGTCCCCAGAAAGCCCGAGAACGTCGAAGTCAGGGTCGTGGGCGAAACAGTGGAGGTGACGCTGACGGGTGGTTGGGAGACCCCCCAGCCGACTGAGACCTGGAGGCCACGCAGACACAGGATGCGACCCCTCACGAACCTGGAGCTCTCCAGCATGCTTGCGTCCCACATAGCTGGCTGGAAGCTCCAGGAGTTTCTAAGCCTTCTGGAGGAGGTCACGCCTCCCTCGTCTGAGAGGTGCATCACGGAGTTCGACGGGAAGACGGTCCACCCGATATCCTCCAGGACTCTGCTGACGGAGCTCAGGCTTTACTCGAAGGGTGTGAAGAGGGCTTTCAGGGAGCATCCGAGGACCGTGGTGCTCGTGGACAGGAGCCTAAGCATGGGGAACCTATGGTCCAGGTGGAGGGAGATAAAGAAGATAAGGGTGGCGTCCTTTATAGCCGCCGCAGTCCAGAGGATGGAGCCCAACACACTCGTTTTCAGCTTCGCATCCACGGTCGAGCCCGTCGAGGACGTCGAGAACATAGAGGCCGTGGAGCCCGAGACCAGGCTGGACGTAGCCCTCAGAGAAGTCATACCACACCTACCCGAGAGGCTGGTCGTCCTGACCGACGGCAAGCCCGTGTACTCTGAGAACGTTCCGTGGAGGAGGATGTCGGTCGAGTGCGTACAGATGCTCGAAACGCTGTCCAACTCCGGGGTGAGGACGCTGATAGCCATGCTCGGAACGGACGAGGACATGAGGGAATTCTACGGAAGGCTGAGCGACGTAAAGAACACGACGCTGATAAGCCTCCCAGACGACGTGGCCACATACCAGATGATACTCAAACTCATGGCGTGGACAACCTCCTAAAACCTAATAAACCCCCAAACAGAAAAACAGGTTGGCGGCCGTAGTCTAGTCTGGTCCAGGACACCGGCCTGCCACGCCGGGGGTCCCGGGTTCGAATCCCGGCGGCCGCACCACATCGGTTCTACGTTCAACGGCCCTGTCGTACACAAGCCAGATTTCGTAGCATTCAAGCCTCCTCGCTTTAAGAAGTTTCCAGGGCATGCTCCTCGAAACATTCTAAAGAATTCAAGAAGGACTTAAACGTTCACACGAAAAGACCGCTTACCAGTCCGTTGAGCAGCATCATGACGCCGAACAGTATCAGGAGTGTTCCTATTATCCTGTTCACCGTTTTCGTATCGAGCTTGACGACGATTTTGGGCATCAGAGTTCCGGCGGCGATGGCCCCGGCGCCGAGCAGTGCCATGGACACGGCTGAGATGCTTCCGTGGATGACGTAGCTGACGGCGCCTGAGGCTGCGGTCATCGTCATTATGAACGTGGATGTACCCACGGCCGTGTGGGTTGGGTAGCCGTAGAGGAAGATCAGGACTATGAGAAACATGACCCCACCACCGGCTCCGAGGAGTCCGCAGATTGTTCCTATGATCAGTCCGACTAAGATGGACACGCTCTTCCGCCCCTGGACGTACTTTCTGACCAACTCCAGTATCTTCGTGAGCCCCTCGTGTTTTGAGAGGACTTGCATGTATCCACCCTTGAACATGAAGACGCCTCCGACTATCATGGAGAGGGCGAAGAGCCACTGGAGCTGGAGCTCCGGCGTCAGGTGGGCAACCTTACCGCCGAGCTGAGCTCCGGCCACGGCGGACAGGGCCATCAGGATGCTGGGTTTGAGGTCTACCTTGCCGTGGTTGTAGTAGCTTATCGAGACGGCTAGGGACGATATCACGTCCACGGCGAGGCTCGTCCCTATGGCGCTGTGTACGGAGAGGCCGAAGAACATCGTCAGGATGGGCACGACGAACATGACCCCACTGGCACCCATCAGGCTCGTCAGTACACCTACGAAGATGCCGGCCAGCACGAGCATTAAAACCCTAAGCGGAGTCAAGTACATAGACACACCTAATCCACAGAAACAACCTTTAAAAGTTACCCCACCAGAGGCGACACAACGTTTTTATAATCCCCATCAACTGATTAGAAATGGACACCCGCAAACTCGGCGGCTTCGGCCGGACTGAGGCGAACGCCTCCGGGTGAAGGCCCGAACCTCCGTTTGCGGGTACACTCGTGAGGACCTGAGCAGGCCGCCCACAAGGGCGAGCCTCAGGTCTGATGCGGGCTCAACGTGCGGCAACCCCCGCCCAGCCTTGCGTGCCGGATGAACTCCGATTGATCCTGTCGGACCCGACTGCTATCGGGGTGGGACTAAGCCATGCAAGTCGCACGTCCCCGGGCTACGGCGGGGACGTGGCGGACGGCTCAGTAACACGTGGCCAACCTACCCTCGGGACGGGGATAACCCCGGGAAACTGGGGCTAATCCCCGATAGGTGGGGAGGCCTGGAATGGTTCCCCGCCGAAAGGGCGGTGCGGCCATGCCCCGCACCGTCGCCCGAGGATGGGGCTGCGGCCGATCAGGTAGTTGGTGGGGTAACGGCCCACCAAGCCTGAGACCGGTACGGGCCGTGAGAGCGGGAGCCCGGAGATGGGCACTGAGACAAGGGCCCAGGCCCTACGGGGCGCAGCAGG
>CBFDTC010000051.1:0-6295 GCA_965612785.1 Candidatus Bathyarchaeota archaeon | reverse complement strand
GAACGCCTCCTCGTCCACGTGGTACGCAACCACCTTCGCCAGGAAGAGGACGTGGTCTCCAGCCTCCATCCTGCCGACGACCTTACACTCGAGGCTGGCGAGGGCCCCCTTTATCCTCGGCGGCTTAACAGCCTCGGACGGAGCCTTCTCCAACCCGGCTAGCTCGAACTTGTCCACCTCCCTCCCTGAAAGCGACCCACACTTCCAGACAGCCTCAAGCATTTCGGATGAAACGACGTTTACGACAAACTCCCCAGACTCCTCTATCAGCCCGTAGGAGTACCGCTCCGGGCTTATGCTCACAGCCACCATCGGAGGGTCGGCCGAGACAGGCGTCGCCCAGGCAACCGCCAGGACGTTGTCCACACCACGGCCCGCGCAGGTCACCAAAGTCACGAGGCATGGATGGAGAACCCTGACCACCTTCAACGTGGGACACCAAAACAAGATTACGTCCGACAGACTAAAAGCCATCGGGAAAGGATTGTGGAGGTTAAGGTTTAAACGAGGCAGGCTCGGAAAAACGTTGGTGGGGCCGTGGTCCAGCTTGGTCTACGATCCGCGGCTTGGGCCCGCGGGGTCCCCGGTTCGAATCCGGGCGGCCCCACCTGCCTTTAGGATTATGGGTGTCGCGGCGTTTATCACAGCGCCTATGATGAAGGGGGCTATGGCGGATAGGTTGTCCCAGGATGCGCCTCCGATTATGTAGCCTACGGAGCTCAGGAGCTCTGTAGTGAAGTCGGTCATACCTAGAGCGAACGCCTTGAGTTCCGGTGGGGCCTCGCTGACTATTATCGTCCTCCTCGAAGGTATGTCCATCGACCCCACGACGCCTATTAGGGCTATGGTCAAGTAGGCTTGGACCACGGTCCTGGAGAGGGGGAAGAGAATCCAAGTCACGGTAGACAGGGCCAGGTGGGCCGCCAAGACGCTCCTCGCCCCGAACCTGTCGGCGACACGTCCCCACAGAATCTGGGTGGACAGCAGGCCTATATTCCACAGCGCCATCATGGCCCCTATGGCCTCCTGACTCATGCCTATCGAGAGCTTCGCGTACAACGGTATGTACGGGTAGAGACATGCGAACCCCACGCTGTGCAAGGTGAGCGCCGTGAGGAAGAGTCTGTAGCTCCTGTCCTTCCAGAAGGTTAGGAGAAGCCTCGGGAGGTTGAAGCCCTCCTCCAGACGCCTCGAAGAGCCGCCGACCCTCGGGGAGGCGGGTATGGCCGAGAACGCCAGGGCGGACAGGATCAGGAACGGGAGCCTGAAGCCGTACCTGGATGAGATGAGACCCGACAGGTACGAGCCGAGGGACGACCCGGAGAGCACGGACGTGTAGTACACAGCGAACATGGTCGTGAGCCTCTCGGCCGGAGACACCTCGGAGACAGCCGTGTAGGCGGCCGTCGTGAACAGTCCGAGGGCCGCTCCCATGGCCAGGTAGGACATGCCCACCGGGAGGCCTGTCTTGGACAGAAAAGCGGCCAACCCAGCCGCCGCGTACAGGGTGAGTGATGACGTGAGCATCGTCCTCTCGTCCACCTTGGTTAGGGCGTATCCTGAGAGCAGGGAGGAGAGGGCGTACACGACCGTGTATCCGAACCATAGGGCTCCTATCAGCGTGCCTGTGTATCCGAGCCTGTTGAGGTATATGGGCAAGAGAGTTGTGGCTACTCCGACGCCGAGGTTGAGCGTGAACCCGATGAACACAAGGCGTGTGAAGGCGTCTCTTCCAGCCTCTTCAGCCATTGTTCAAGGTTTACGGAAGCCCGAGCTAAAAATCTTTTATTCCAACCGGTCATAACCTATTTACCGTGAGGCACATCAAGTGGACGAAGAGCCTGTGTCCAGAGTGTCTGTCGGTCGTGGATGCTGAGGTTTACGAGGAGGACGGTAAGGTCTGGATTAGGAAGACCTGTCCTGAGCATGGTGAATACAAGGACCTGTATTGGGGTAGCTACAGGCAGTACATGAGGGCCTTAGAGTACGACCACATGGCTAAGAAGCTGGAGAACCCGAGGACCGAGACGGTTAAGGGATGCCCCTACGACTGTGGGATATGCCCGAACCACAAGAGCCACACCGTGCTCGCCATAATAGACGTGACGAACAGGTGTAACCTCAGGTGTCCTATATGCTTCGCCAACGCAGGTGTATCCGGATACCTGTACGAACCCTCCCTGAAGCAGATTGATGCCATGCTCAGGAACCTCGCCTCCAACAGGCCGGTCAGACCGCCGGCCATACAGTTCTCAGGTGGGGAACCCACGGTCAGGGACGACCTGCCTGAGATCGTGAGGATGGCGAGGAAGCATGGGTTCAGGCACATCCAGGTGGACTCGAACGGCATCAGGATGGCTAAGAGCCTCGACTACTGTAAGGAGCTAAGGGAGGCCGGTGTCAACGCTGTGTACCTGCAGTTCGACGGCGTCACGCCGGAGCCCTACATAGCCGCCAGGGGTATGGACCTTTTTGACGTGAAGGTTAGGGCGATAGACAACCTGAGGAAGGCTGGTTTCAAGAGCGTCGTCCTTGTCGTCACGTTGGTCGGGGGCCTCAACGACAACCAGATAGGCGACATAATAAGGTTCGCGGTGGAGAACAGGGACATCGTAAGGTGTGTGAACTTCCAGCCCGTGTCCATAACCGGGCGTATAGACTACTCGAAGCGTATGCAGATGAGGATAACCATACCAGACCTGATGAGGCTTTGCGAGGAGCAGACCGGAGGAGCGGTCAGGGAGGACGACTGGTACCCCGTCCCCTGCGTCATACCCGTGTCCAAGGCGGCTGAGGCCATGACGGGAAAGGACTACGTCGAGTTCGGATGCCACCCCCACTGCGGTATGGCGACTTACATATTCGTCGAGAAGGGTAAGATCGTCCCGATAACCCAGTACGCGGACGTGGACGAGCTGTTCAAGGCTTTCGAGGAGGCGTACGAACTTGCCTCCAAGGGACATAAGACGAGGGCGAAGCTGAAGATAACGTCGGCGGCCCTCAAGCACGTGAAGTTCAGCCTCCTGGCGAAGTACCTGATGCCCGTGATAATGTCGGGGAGCTACGATGCACTCGCCGAGCTACACTACAGAATGATAATGCTCGGGTCGATGCACTTCATGGATCCCTACAACTTCGACCTTCAGAGAGTTGAACGCTGCATAATCCACTACGCCGTGCCGGACGGGAGGATAATACCGTTCTGTACCATGAACACCATACACAGGCCGCTCGTCGAGAGGAAGTTCGCCGTCCCGCTGGCGCAGCACGGATGACAACTGTGTCGACTGCCGTACAGCTCTTTGGAGGTGTGTCCTGGGTTGGGTAGTCTGGAGGCTCTGATCTCAAAACTCGCTTCGGAGTACGAGCGCAGGACTCCCACATCCAAAGCCGTGTACGAGAGAGCGTCCAAGGTCCTGCCGGGAGGCGTCTCGTACCTGATAAGGGACGTCGAGCCGCACCCGTTCTACGTCTCGGAGGCTTCTGGATGCAGGGTTAGGGACGTGGACGGAAACATCTACACGGACTACTGGCTCGGACACGGCGCCCTCATACTCGGCCACGCCCACCCCGAAGTCGTCGAGAAGCTGAGGAGCCAAATGGAGCACGGCACACACTACGGGTACGCCCACGAGCTGGAGGTGAAGCTTGCGGAGGAGGTTGTGAAAGCAGTCCCGTCGGCCGAGCTGGTCAGGTTCACGAACTCTGGAACCGAGGCGGCCATGTACGCCGTCAGGCTGGCCAGGGCCTGCACGGGTAGGAGCTACATAGCCAAGTTTGAGGGTGGGTGGCACGGCGGATACGACTGTCTACACAAGGCCGTCAAACCGCCGTTCGCAAAACCAGAGTCGCTCGGACTGTTGAAGGAGGCCGTCGAAAAGACCGTCGTACTCAGGTTCAACGACCTGGATTCCGTCGAGCAGGCCTTCAGGAAACACGACCTGGCATGCGTAGTCGTGGAGCCCGTCCTCGGCTCAGCGGGCTCCATACCGGCCGAACCCGACTTCCTCCGTGGTTTGAGGGAGCTCTGCACGGAGAACGGGACGTTGCTCGTCTTCGACGAGGTCATAACCGGGTTCAGGGTCTCCCTGGGGGGCGCCCAGGAGCTCTACGGCGTGACCCCGGACCTCACGATACTCGGCAAGATACTCGGGGGAGGGCTGCCCGTCGGGGCGCTCTGCGGAAGGAGGGAGTACATGGAGCTTATAGACCACAGAAAGCACCCGAACTCCTGGGAGAGGTCGTTCCACGGCGGGACTTTCACAGCCAACCCAGCCACCATGACCGCCGGGCTGGCGACCATCGACGTGCTCAGGAGGGGCGGCGTATACGAACATGTGGACGGGCTTGGGGAGAGGATGCGGAGGGGGCTTGAGGAGGTGTTCGAGGATGTGGGGTTCGACGCATGCACGACTGGTGTCGGCTCGATGCTCTCGATACATCTTACACGGGAGAGGCCGAAGAGGCCTCTGGAGCTTTCGGCGAGGGATAGACTGATGCTGAGGGCGCTTCACATGTGGATGCTCCTACATGGCGTCGCCTACGTGGGACCCAGCAGAGTTCTGATGTTCCTCTCATCCAGCCACACCGTGGAGGACGTGGAGCACGTGGTGTCCGTGGTCGAGGATTTCCTAAGAACGCTTGGGTAGGAGCCTCCTACCGTAGACCTCCACGTGAACGACCTCCTCCAAACCCCTCCTCGGCCTCGGGGCAGGCCTCTCAGCCGGATGGCCCAAGGCGATTATGGCGACAGGCCTAACCCCATCGGGCAGTCCGACAACCTCGGCGACACGCCTCTCGTCGAACGCCCCAACCCAGCACGTGCCGAGGCCGAGGGCGTAGGCCGCCAACAGCATGTTCTGAACTGCCGCGGCCGTGTCCTGGATACAGTACAGCTTCTCGCCTCTGGAGCCGTATCCCCAGCTGGACACCCTCGTATCGGCGCACACGACTATGTCGACGGGGGCCTCCGCTATGAACTGTTGGCCGAGGGCTGCCTCTGCCAGACGTCTCTTCCTCTCTGGGCTTCTGACGACTATGAAGTTCCAAGGCTGTAGGTTTCCGGCTGACGGGGCCCACCTGGCTGCGTCGAGTACCTTGAGGAGCGTTTCGTCGTCCACGTCTTCCGGTGTGAATCTCCTTATGCTTCTCCTACCTTTAATCGCCTCGAAAACGTCCATCAACACATTTATTTCAGGGTCAAAAAATTAAACTGATTTGCGTTTCGTTCGGCTGAGTGGAAGTGCTGAGAAGAGAGTCGGCTGAGGAGTAAGCCGATGATGAATTCTACAGGTATATTTTCGGCAGAATCCTGAACGTCCTGAACACAGCCTTAACGCTGTAGGGCCTCAGGAACTTCCTGGCAACCTCCTCGACAGGTGTTCCAACGACCTCGGCGTCCATGCTCCCAACACCCATCTCAACGGCCCTAACCAAGTGCTTAACCTCCTTCGGGTCGAACCCCATTATCCTCGCGCAGGTCGAGTCCACAGCAACGGGGTCGACGCCTGCCACCACTACGCCCAGCTGGACGGGGTTTCCGACGAGCGGCCCGTTTCCCTCCATGGCCACTACGCCGTCTACGACTATCATGTCCTGCCTTATCACCTTCCCGAGGTACGGTAGGACTTCGTCGAGGACTCTGTGAAGCTTCTTCTTGTCCTGGTTTGCCAGGAGGCCGAAGAGGTTCTTCAGGGAGAGCGTTACCTGAGTCGGGCCTGACGTCTTCATCTTGGGCAGGTTCACGATGCGGTCTGCCTCCAGGACGGTCTTCGGTATCTGGAGCTTGGCTCCGGCCACCTCGTGTACCTCCACCTCGTCGGTGGATAGGTTCATGAACTCCACGTCCAGCTCCCTAAGGAGTTCTAGGAGGCCTGATTCGAGCGCCCTTTTCTCGGCGCTTCCCGAGATGTTGTCCGACTCGACGACGAGAACTTTGTCCGTCTGTTTCTTCACCATCTCCACGACCGCTTTTATTATCCTGAAGTCTGTCAGGACCATGTTGTGGGGGTTCTTCATGTAGCATATGTTCGGCTTGACCAGAACCCTCTCACCAGGAGACACCTTCAAGCCACCCACAAGCTCCACAGCCTCCTCGACGGACTTTCCGACGTCCGTCCCTGCCTTGACCACAGCTACACGGTTGTTCATGGGACCATTTTGACAGTAGGTTTTGTGGTGATATAAATTTTCGAGTGTTAACTTTAGTCTTCGTTTTTGATAAAGTTTTTATGTGAATGTTTTGTTGTAATGTATGGTGGAAAAATGAGTGAAAAACCATACAAGTTGGTGCCCG
>CBFDTC010000050.1:0-6329 GCA_965612785.1 Candidatus Bathyarchaeota archaeon | reverse complement strand
GAGACGCCGAGGAGGAATCCACGGCGATGATGACAAAGCCCCTCTGACGGGGTGAAGAAGATCTTGAGTGCTGAGCCTTCCACCACATTTTGGTGATTGACATGAGTCGATCACCCTTGTTGGTAGGCAAGGATGTGCTGGGTAGACCGGTCAGAGACTACTCAGGGATTCCATGGTGGGATAAGCCGAGGGAGGAGATTCCCTGGTACCCGAGGGTAGACTACGACAGGTGTGTGGGCTGTGGACTCTGCTTCCTGACGTGTGCCGGCAGGAACGTGTACGACTGGGACTTTAAGGAGATGAAGCCCGTCGTAGCGCGTCCTTACAACTGCATGGTTGGATGCGACACGTGTGCGAAGCTGTGTCCTAAGGATGCGATAGTGTTTCCACACTTAGCTGAGCTCAGGAAATTGAGGGATGAGGTTAAGGCCGTTCAGAAAGCCAGAGCTAAGGTTGAGGAACTCAAGAGAAAGGTTTTAGCAGACAGCAAGTAGCATGGATGTAGAACCCCCTCCGATCAACACGATTTTTCTGCGTATCGTTTTGGGAACAACGAGATAAGGTCGTCTTGAATGCCGAGTCGCATAACCGTGGCGTTTATCCACGAACCTCTTCGAGCAACAGTCTCTCAAACACCAGGAGGAAGAAGATGAACATGGCTGCCCCCGTGGCGGCGTTTGAGATGGTCATGGATGTCAGTCTGCCGAGGCTGAACACGGTGAAATCGATCAGCCCGTGGAGGACGGTGGGTAGGAGTATGCTTCCCGTCTTCTCCGCCAGGACTCCGAAGACCACGCCCATGAAACAGGCAAAGACGGCCATCGCTACAATCATCGGCGTGATCGTCGCACGGCCTGTAAACGGGTTAACCCCCACGAGGATGTGCGGTAGCCCGAAGAAGAACACCCCGGTTATCAGAGTCCCCTCACTCCACTCGAAGTTAACCCAAAGGATTTTTCTGTACTTTTTTCCGAAAACCTCGTTGAGCCTGGATTGGACGTAGCCTCGGAAGAACAGCTCTTCAGCGAAGCCCACGAACAAGAAGAACCACACTAAATCGACGAGGATTGCACGCAGGCTTACCGCCTTGAAGAATCCGAAGAACATCGAGACGAACAAGGCGGCTAACGATGTTGAGAGGAAGATTAGGGTTACGTAGATGCACCATTTTAAGCTGAATTTAAGATTTCTAAACGTTAAGCCGTATTCCCGCGGCTTTCCGTGAAGAAGTGTGGCGACCGCTCCGACCAGAATCATGAAAGCCTTAGAGTACCATCCATACCCCACGGACACTGTAGACTGAAAGTACCAAGCCACGATGAAAAACGCCGCCTCAGCCGTCGACACCTCCAGAACGGCTTTCGCTAAATCTTTTGACATGAACATCAATTTTTGGGAACGTTAGGCCTTAAAATCATTTAGCAGATGAGAGTTCACCGATTTTCCTGTAGGTTAACACCGTGTACGCTATGGCCGTGGCCAGGGCGTGCAGGAACGAGAGCGTTATGGCGGGCCAGAGCGTCCTGGCGATTATGTAGGACGCGGTTGTGTACCAGACGTACACGTTCCTCCTGCCGTCCACGAGGGCCACCACACGGCCCACCTTGCTCCACTTCTTCAGCGGGCCTCCGGCGATTATCCACCCCAGGTTGTACACGTGTCTGACGTAGCCGTCCACCACCAGCCACCCGAGACCTACGAGCAGTATCCAGGCTAACCCCGTGGATAGGTATGTGTAGGCTATGACGGACGCGTACCACGCCTGCTCGTACAGGAAGTCGAGGGAGTGTTCGAGTTTGCCTATCTTGGTGGGCTTGCCCCTGAGTCTGGCGAGCTTTCCGTCGGTTCCGTCGAGTATGGTCACTGCCAGCATGGTGGCTATGGCGAGCCAGACCCGGCCTGTGAACATTAGGTAGGCTGAGACGAAGGCGAGGGAGTCTGCGAGGATGGTTATGTGGTCTGCGGTTATGAACTCAACCCTGGCGAGTAGGTACACGAGGGCGTCCTCTAAGGGCTTGTTTACGTAAGAGGTGAAGTGCATCCCCTTCTGAAGCTTGCCTATGTCCTTCCACGAAACACCCATTTTGAACACCACCTCCAAGAGAAGGAGAATTCCTCAGCCCGTTATGGGCATGTACCTGTAAATGTTTAAGTTTCCACGTGTAAAAATTTAACTCGAAAAGACGGAAAACGAGGTGACCTTTTTTGTCCGACGTATGGGAGGCCATCATCTTAGCAGCCGGCTTCGGGACGAGGCTTAAGGGCCACATAAGCCTACCGAAGCCTGTGATAAGGGTTTTCGGCCTACCCCTGATCGCCTACTCGATGGCCTCCCTAAGGGCGTCTGGGGTGGAGAAGTTCTACGTCGTCGTGAACGAGCACAACGCCAACCACGTCGAGGAGGTCGTGTCAAAAGCCGACGTGGACGTGGAGCTCGTGGTGAACACGAGGCCCGAGCTCGGCAACGGGTACAGCCTCCTCGTGGGTATGGAGCACGTCAAGGGAGAAAGGTTCTACGTGTCCATGTCGGACCACATATACACACCGGACATACCGCAGTCGTTGGGAAACCCTTGTGACGCGGACGTAGCCGTGTGTGTTGACTCGAACCCGAGGCTCGTGGACGAGGAGGAGGCGACGAGGGTTCTCGTGGACAGGGGGCTTGTGCTCGACATAGGTAAGGGTTTGGAGAACTACACGCACGTGGACGCCGGGGTGATGGCCATGAGCGTCGGCATGTACGACGCCTACACGAGGTACGTCTCCGAGGACTGTGTTAACGAGCTTTCCTCCCTCATAAGGAACGCTGTTCTGGACGGTTTCAGGGTCGTGGCCGTGGACGTATCCGGAGCCCCTTGGGTAGACATGGACAGAATCGACGACATAAGGAGAGTCGAGCTTGAGGCGTCTTGGTTCATAAGGGAGCTCCACGAGAGGCTTAAGCCGTACATACAGCCGTTCATCGAAGAAGAGCGGGGGTTCCATTAAATACTGCGGAACCGTTATCTTCTCATGGTATGTCCAGACTTTCCGGTATACCGGTTTCACCGGTGTACCTAGTCGAATACGTCAGGAGGGCGGAGAAAAAGGGCATAAAGGTCACCAGGTTCGACGTAGCCGAACCCCTGTTCAACCCACCTCAGGAGGCGATCCAGGACACGATAAAGGCCGTCGAAGAAGGCGCTTACAGGTACTCTCCTCCGAGGGGAATCCCGGAGCTCGTGGACGCCGTAGCCGAGTTTCTGAGGAGGACGAGGGGCTTAGAGTACGACAGAGAGGAGATAATCGTAACCCCAGGGGCTAAGTTCGCCATATACGCCGCCTTCACGGCCCTGCTCAGGCCGGGGGACGAGGCGGTCATGATAGCCCCGTGCTGGGTCACGTTCAGGGCTCTGCCGACGATCATGGGGGCCAAGGCGGTCGAGGTTCCTATGAAGAGGCCGTTCGGGTTGGATGAGGAGGCCTTGAAGGAGGCGGTTACAGACAGGTGTAAGCTGATCGTCCTGAACAGCCCCCACAACCCAACCGGGTGGGTCTTCAAAGAAGAGGAACTCAAGCTTGTGGCCGACCTGGCTGAGGACCACGACCTGACCGTGGTTTCAGACGAGGTGGACTGGCCGTACGTCTACGAGGGACGACACATGAGCATAGCGTCCCTACCGGGCATGAAGGAGAGAACCCTCGTCGTGGACAGCCTATCCAAAGCCTACGCCATGACTGGCTGGAGAGTCGGAATCGCCGCAGGCCCGAAGTGGCTGATAGACGACATGCTCGTCATCCAGCAACACAGCGTCAGCTCTCCTGCCACGTTCGCCCAGGTTGGATGCGTCAGGGTTCTCGAGAGGTACGAGGAGAACGTTGCTGAGGTAGTCGAGACGTGTCGGTGGAACAGGGACCACATAGTCTCGGAGCTGTCCAGGTTCGATTGCTTGGAGTGTCCGAGGCCGCCTGGGGGGTTCAGCCTCTTCCCGTCTCTGAGGGGCGTGGACATCGACGGTGTGAGGCTGATGGAGCTTATGCTGGAGTACGGCGTCGCCGTGGCTCCTGGAGAGCTGTTCGGGAAGGCGTACCGCAGGAACTTCAGGATGTGCTACGCCATGCCGAGGGAGATGGTGGTGGAAGGGGTCCGAAAGTTGGTTAGATTCTTCGAGGACCGACCTTGGGAGACGTAAATGTATTAAATACATAGCCATAAACACATCTACGGGTTTAAGACCAGCCGACGACGAAGGGGCTTTACTGATGACTTCGAAGGTGTACCTTAGGAGAGAGGTACAGCTAATCCTAAGCTACCTGATGAGGAACAAGGACGGCGTACTAAGACCCACACTCCACCCAGACGGCTACAGGTATCCAGTTGAGAAGATAATAGGGAAGCGTGAGGTCGTGGAGCAAGTCCTAGAGGAGCTTCACAAACTCGGAGTGCTCGACAGGGAGACGTGCGGGGTGCTTGTCGCATGTCCAAACTGCGGGTCCATGAACGTCCTGGACGTGAAGCTCCTCCAACACAGAGAATGCGGGTGGGTTGGAACCAAGGAGGACGTTAAGAGGGATGTCTGTCCAGGGTGTAGCCACAGGGTTAAGGAGTTCGTGGAGGCGTTGGGGTTCGCTTGCCTGAACTGCGGTAGCAGGTTCCTCCACGACGAGGCGGTCTTCAAGCAGGTCTACTCTTACAGGATAAGCGAAAGGAAGTTTAAGGAGGTGGTGCAGAACATAATAATCGCCCCACTGGCTGAGTTCTTCGCCGAACACGAGTACGATGTGGAGGCCCCAGGTAAGCTAGCGGGAGAGTCGGGTGTGGAACACACGTTCGACGTCGTTGCGAGGAGGGACGGGGAGACCGTGGTGGTGGACGTCCACTTCCCGAAACAACCCGGAGAACAGACGATCATAAGGATGTTCGCGAAGATGTTCGACGTCAAGCCTACGAGGGCCATAATAGTCGCCGTCCCACGGATGAGCGAGGTCGGTAAGAGGTTGGCTGAGAGCTACAAGATAGACCTCATCGAAGCCGGAGGGGTGAACGAGGTCGCGAGGAAGCTGGAGAAGATCGTAGGAGTCGAGTCGGCTAAGCCAGGCTACCTGGACGTCATGACGCTCCTATCCCTGCCAGACCACCTGAGGAAGACCGCCACGGCTGTGTGTAAGCTCGGGAGGGCCACGGCGGACGAGGTGGCCGACGAGACGGGTAGGACGAGGGCCATGGAGAGCGCTTACCTCAACCAGCTCGTGAGGATGGGCTACCTGAAGAAAGAGAGGGTTGGCAGGAAGGTGTACTTCTACGTGGAGGTGTGATGTATGGTCAAGGTGATATGCATACACTCAAGCCGCGGCGGAACCGGGAAGACGCTGATAGCCCTCAACATAGCGGCAACCTACGCGTCGATGGGTAAGAGCGTAGCCCTGCTCGACCTCGACTTCAGGGCGCCAAGCCTCTACACAGTGTTTGAGGCCACGAGGAGGCAGCTCGTCACGGAGTGGACGAACGACTTCCTCGACTGTAGGGCTTCGATAAAGGACGTCTTGGTGGACGTCACGGACGAGTACGACTTGAAGGGTAGGCTATTGGTGGGCTTCGCGGACCCGTCCATAGACGCCATAAGGCAGTACAGCGAGAAGGGGAAGAAGTGGCAGATGAAGGCCCTTAAGAAGATGCTCAACTTGAAGCGCGACCTCAGGGACTTGGACAGGGTGGTGTTGGACACGAGTCCAGGCGTCCACTACTCGTCGGTTAACGCCGTCGTCAGCTCGGACATATCGGTGATAGTCGTGACGATGGACGAGCTGGACGTGGCTGGGGCGCGGAGGATGTTGGTGGAGCTCTACGACGCGTTTGATAAGAAGACTGCCATAGTGCTGAACAAGGTGACTCCGTACATGCTGTTCTCCGAGGACGACAGGAGGAGGACGCTGACGAGGATAGAGGAGATGTTCAAGAAGCCTGTCATAGGCATCATACCATGCTACTGCGACGTCCTGCTGGCGAGTAGGCTGAAGATATTCGCCTTGGAGAGGCCTGAGCATCCGTTTGCCAGAACGATACATGAAGTCGTGAGCACCCTCGACAGACTTCTCGGGGCTTAGCTCCCCTCGATTTCGGCTTTCAGGACGTTGCGGTACGCCTCCACGAGTTTGAGGCCCTCCTCGGTTATGCTGTAGACCTTCCTGCGTCTCCTACCGACGAACTCTATACGGCTCTTTATCATACCTTTCGACTCCAGTTCGGATAGGATTGGGTATATGATGCTGGGACTTATCTTCACCCCGTACCGCTTCTTTATCTTGGAGACGATGTTGTAGCCCCAGACATCCCCCTCAGAGATTATCTT
>CBFDTC010000049.1:0-6583 GCA_965612785.1 Candidatus Bathyarchaeota archaeon | reverse complement strand
CCGCCATAGTCATATTCTCGATGATAACTGTCCTGGTGAACCCGTCTATATACAAGCTGTTGATGAGGAAAAAGTCCATCGGTAGACGGAGGCGTTCATCCTCACGTACCTCGACTTAAGTCTGCAAATTTATTAATCGTAAATTTACTATTACTGAAGAGCTGGCGGGAGAGGGTTGGGAAGATGGCTTCTTACGACACTGTTTTGAGGATAACTGAGGAAAACATGCGATTCTACGAGAAGGTTAGGAAGCTCAGTGGGGAGAACCTAAACCTATGCTTTCAGTGCGGCGCGTGTTCGTCCTCCTGTCCGCTGACGTTCGAAATGGATCTTCTGCCATCAACCGTGATCAGGTTAGTTCAGCTCGGGCGGGAAGAAGTCTTGAACTGTAAGACGATATGGGTGTGCAGTACGTGTTTTAACTGTACGGTTAGGTGTCCGAGGGGACTGGACGTCGCCAAGGTTATGGAAGCGTTGAGACAGCTTGTTCTCAGGAGGGGGGTAGACCGGATGAACCTCTCAGCCATACCGGACGATAGGCTCAGGGAGGCCCCGCAAATAGCCCTTGTGAGTAGCCTAAGAAAATTCACATCGTAAGGGTGGTCGACGGATGAGGTTTCCCTACTACCCTGGGTGTACGCTGAAGAGTTCAGCCGTGAACTTCGAGAAGACGGCGCTAGCGTCGGCCGAAGCGCTCGGCGTGGAGCTCGTGGAACTCCCGAGATGGAACTGTTGTGGGGCTGTGTACTCCCTCACCAGCGATGACCTCATCCACCACACCGCCCCCCTTAGAGTTCTGATAAGGTGTCAGGAGGCTTATAAGGGTGGGCTGGTGGACGAGCCACGCCTCGTCACTCTATGTGCGATGTGCTATAACACGCTCAAGAGGGAGAATGCGGCAGTCCGTGAGGATCCTGAGAGACTTAGGAAGCTCAACGAGTTCATGGACAAGGAAGAGAACTACGAGTGCGGCGTCGAGGTCGTCCACTTTCTCACGATACTGAGAAACTTGGGGTTACGGAAAATCTCGGAATGCGTAAGACAGCCCCTAGATGGACTCAGAGTGGCTCCATACTACGGCTGCCTACTCCTAAGGCCGAGAGAAGTGAGCGTAGACGACCCGGAGAACCCGACGATCATGGAGGATATACTGGAAGCCCTCGGAGCGGAGGTTGTGGACATACCCTACAAGGCCAAGTGTTGCGGCGCTTACCACGGCCTCGTGGGAGACGAGGTCGTGGCAGAACTCTCGTACAGAATTCTTCGACAGGCTTCGGAGAGGGGGGCTGACGTGGTCGTCCTCGCTTGTCCCCTATGCGAGTTTAACCTCGGCAGACAGGAGGTCGTGAGAAGGAGGTACAGGAATTTTAAGCCGATACCCGTGGTATACTTTACCCAGCTCATGGCGCTTGCGTTCGGGCTTCCGATGGAGGAATGCGGCTTCGAGATGAACCGCATAGACCCCCGTCCTGTGCTTGAGAAGAAACTTTATCGTTGAAGTAGAAGGAAGACTGATTGATATGACCCGCCCTCCCGACAAAGTGCGGAAGGTTCGGATATACGTGATGGGAAAGAAGTACGAGGTTCCTGAAGGCCTGACGATAATGAAGGCCATGGAGTACATAGGATACAAGTTCATAAGGGGCGCAGGCTGCAGGGGTGGCTTCTGCGGCGCTTGTGCAACCATATACAGGATGGAGGGCGACTACAGGCTTCAGGTTGCGCTGGCGTGTCAGGAACTCGTGAGGGACGGGATGTACCTGACGATGATACCGTTCGCGCCGGCGAAGAAGAAGACGTACGACATAAGGAAGCTGAGGCCGACGCCGAACGTATTCCTCCAGCTCTACCCAGAGATAGCTAGGTGCCTCTCCTGCAACACATGCACGAGAGCGTGCCCCCAGGACATACCGGTCATGGACTACGTCCAAGCGGCCCTAAGGGGAGACATAAAGGAGGCTGCTGAGCTGTCATTCGACTGCATAGCCTGTGGGCTATGCGCCGTCAGGTGTCCAGCCGGGATAGTGCCCTATTACGTCGGCCTCTTGGCGAGGAGACTTTACGGAAAGTACATGCTCCCGAAGTCGGAGGAGCTTAAGAGGAGGGTTGAGGAGATAAGGAGCGGTGTGTTCGACGCTGAATTGGATAAACTCGTCGGGATGAGTGTAGATGAGCTTAAGAGACTGTACGAGATGAGGGTTGTGAAAAGATGAGCCTGGTTAAGGGATACCCAGACTACATGAGGGAGTCCATAGAGCTTGTCGAGAAGACGAGGGACGAGCGTCTTAAGCACATCTTCGAGAAGTCTTACAGGTTCCTGACTCTGGAGGAAAGAGAGGCGGTACTTCACAAGTATCATCCAGACTACAGGGAGGGCGCAAAGAGGCGTGTCAGGGTTGGACCGAACAAGGGGGACCTAATGTATAATGAGATCGCCGACCTCCTTGAGTCCCACTCACTGATAGACCCGAAAGAGATAGACCTCTCCACCGTGGACTACGACCCGGAGATACTGATAATAGGGTCCGGTGGGGCCGGCCTCACGGCGGCTCTCTGGGCCATAGAGAGCGGCATACCGGCCGAGGATATACTCATATCCACGAAGCTTAGGCTCGGAGACTCGAACTCAAAGATGTCCCAGGGAGGTATACAGGCCGCAACCAGGCCAGAGGACAGCCCCGTGGTGCACTTCCTCGACACGATGGGCGGAGGCGGCTTCACTAACGACCCGGAGCTCGTCAGGTGTCTCGTGACGGATGGACCCTTCATGATAAGCTGGCTCATGGATCTCGGAGTCATGTTCGACAGGGCTCCGGACGGGACTCTCCAGACGGACTACGGTGGTGGCTGCTCGATAAAGAGGGTCCACTGCTGCAGAGACTACACGGGCCTTGAGATAATGCGGAACCTCATGGACGAGGTTGAGAACGCCGGGGTCCCTGTGCTGGAGTTCACACCGGCCATAGAGCTCCTCATGGATGATAAGGGTCAGGTAGCCGGGGCAGTCCTATGGAACATGGAGACGAAGGAGTACTACGTCGTGAGGGCGAAGGCGACGATACTGACGACAGGGGGTTTGGGGAGACTACATCTGCAGGGGTTCGCAACCACGAACCACTACGGAGCAACGGCGGATGGAATCGTGCTCGCCTACAGGGTCGGATGTAGACTTGTGCACATGGACACCGCCCAGTACCACCCGACGGGTGCAGCGTACCCCGAGGCCATCGTGGGCCTCCTCTGCACAGAGAAGCTCAGGGGTAGGGGTGGAGCTCAGGTAGTGAACAAGAACGGGGAGATATTCGTCAACCCCCTAGAGCCCAGAGACGTTCTCGCATCCATGATAATAAGGGAATGCTATGAGAGAGACATGGGTGTCGTAACCCCGACTGGGATGAGAGGTGTCTGGCTTGATACGCCTATGATAGACATCATACACGGCGAAGGAGCCACAAAGAAGGCCTTTCCAGCGATGGTTAGGCTCTTTGCAAGACACGGGATAGACATAACCCAGGACCCCATACTCGTCTTTCCCACGTTGCACTACCAGAACGGCGGCGTTGCCATAAACACAAAGGCCGAGACAGACGTCCCAGGTCTCTACGCAGCCGGTGAAGTCACCGGAGGGGTTCATGGAAGAAACAGGCTCATGGGAAATTCGTGGCTGGAACTCGTCGTCTTTGGAAGGAGAGCTGGGATAAACGCGACTGAGCGTGTGAAGAAGGTCTCGGTAGGAAAATTAACTCTCAGACACGTTGAGGAGTATGAAAGAATGTTGAGGGAGGCGGGAATAGAGACTGATAGAAAGGCACCCGTGCTACTCCCAGATTACCGTGGAGAAAGGGTCATCTCACACGAGCTCAAGATATTCTGAGGAAGAGGCGCTCGGCATGGAGCCTCGTGTGGGAGTGTTCGTCTGCGAATGCGGTGGAAACATATCTGACGTAGTTAACGTACCCCGAGTTGTGGAGGAAGCGTCAAGATGGGAGGGGGTGGTGGTAGCTAAAAACTATACGTACCTCTGTTCGAAGCCCGGCATAGAGCTCATAAGGAATACTGTGAGGAGGAAGAAGCTGGACAGAGTTGTCTTGGCGTGCTGCACCCCGAAAATGCATAGGAAGATGTTCGAGGAAAACCTGCAACGTGAGGGCCTAAACCCAGCCATGCTGGAAATGGTCAACATAAGAGAACAGTGCTCATGGGTTCACGCAGACGATCCTGAAGGCGCAACTCTGAAGGCTTTAGACTCCATCAGAGGTGCCGTTGAGAAAGTCAAGAACTCCGTTCCCCTCAAGCCAGGTAAGATGGAGGTCAGGCGTTCAGTACTCGTTGTGGGTGGAGGAGTGGCGGGCATAACAGCGTCCCTTAGACTCGCAGGATACGGGTTAAAGGTATACCTCGTGGAGAAAAGCCCCTCAATAGGCGGTCACATGATAAAGTACCCTAAGGTTTTCCCAACACTCGACTGCGCTCAATGTATACTTGCGCCTAAGATGGCTGAGGTCTCCACAAACCCGAACATAACGCTGTACACGTGCGCCGAGGTATGCGAGGTGTCCGGTGTCCCTGGGGACTTCAAATGTAAAATAAGACTCAGACCGAGGGGCGTCGACGTGGAGAAGTGTGTGGGCTGTGGGGTATGCAGCAAAGTGTGTCCTGTCAAGGTTCCAAACGAGTTCGACGAGGGGTTGGGGGTCAGGAGTGCGATATACATACCGTTTCCTCAGAGCGTCCCGTTGGCGGCAGTTGTAGACTTTGACAGCTGTGTAAAGTGTGGGGAATGTCTGAAAGTCTGTCCAGCTAAGGCTATAGACTTAGAGGACCAAGAAAAAATCGTCGAAGTAAACGTTGGAGCGATAATAGTGGCAACGGGCTTCAAGTTGTATGACCCAAAAAAGCTGCCGCAGTTTGGGTTTGGTAAGTACCCGAACGTCATAACTTCATTACAGATGGAGAGGCTCATGCATGTGGGAGGGCCTACCGGCAGTGAGATAGTGGTTCCAGGTAACCGTAGGCCTGTGAAAAGCGTCGCCTACGTGCTGTGCGCAGGTTCAAGAGACCTGAATCAAGGAGTTCCATACTGTAGCAGGGTCTGTTGCCTCTACGCCTTGAAACAGGCGATCATGCTGAGGGATAGGGGAATAGATGTTTGGGTGCACTACATCGACATAAGAGCTCCTGGCAGGAGGTACGAGGAGTTCTACAGACAGGCGCAGGAGAAAGGAGTCCGTTTCATTAAGGGCAAAGTGGCTGAAATAGTCCCCGAAGGGGACAAGGTCATAGTCCGAGGAGAGGATATGATGATCAACAAGATGGTCGAGAACCCAGTCGACCTCGTGGTCCTGTGTCCCCCGGTCGTCGTAGACCCGGACACCCTCAAACTGGCAGAAATTCTGAGAGTTCCCGTAGACGAGGACGGCTTCATACTCGAGAAACACCCCAAGCTCGATCCCGTGGCGACTAAGAGGGAAGGTATATTCGGATGCGGCATGGCGATGGGTCCGAAGGATATACAAACGACCACGGCTGAGGCCGAGGCGGCTGCCATGAAGGCTGTGGAGTTCCTCTCAAAAGCCAGGGCGATCGAACCTAACAAGGCCTTTCTCAAGCACCCAGACCTCTGCGACGGGTGTGGAGTGTGCGTGGACGCTTGTTCTCAGCAGGCCATATCGATACAAGACGGAAAGGCCGTCGTAAACGAGATAGTGTGCAATGGATGCGGCGCCTGCATCCCCTCCTGCCCAAAGCGCGTCCTAGACCTTCGAGGCCTTACAGAAGAGCAGCTGTACGCCCAGATCAGGGGTATCCTGCGTGATTCGAATGCTGAATGGAAGATATTAGTCTTTATGGAGGAGAACATAGTGTACACGGCGGCCGACCTAGCAGGAGTTGCACGGCTAACTTATCCAAGCAGCGTCAGGGTTATCCCCCTCCCCTCAGCGAGCAGGTTGAGGCTGGAGCACATACTCTATGCGTTCGCCCACGGCGCCGACGGGGTCATGGTACTCGAAGCCCCGGAGAAAGAGGCTCCGCTGGGCAGGGCCCACATAATTGCTGAGGATAGGATCATGGAGTACAGAGATATGATTGAAGATTACGGTATAGACGGGATCAGACTCTGGTTTTCCAGGGTTTATGTACCGGACTGGAGAAAACTAGCAAAGATATTCAAAACCTTCGAAACGATCATAAAAGATGAGGGACATCTAGAAAATGAGGTAAAAAGGGAGCTTCTGGAGCTCTTTAATTCCAACAGCCTTTTCAAACCAGAAAAAATCGAAGGATAGTAATTTCAAGTGTTTCACGGAAACGCCGTCGTCTCTATTCTTTCATGAATCGGTACGCCTCTTTTGGCTATCTCTGTCAGGAATTTCCTAACCTCCTCTGAAGAAAGGCCCTCGCCAGTTATGACGCCCCTGGTCTCTATTTCACCCCTGCCCAACATTAAGGTAGCCACAAGGGCGCTAACATTCGTTAAGTACGAAGTCGCGGTTGCGCCTGGAATCCTTTCATGCGCCTTTTTCAGCGTCATGTAGAACCACATAGTATGCTTCACTTCCTTTCCTCCCTTCTCTCCACGAAC
>CBFDTC010000048.1:0-6922 GCA_965612785.1 Candidatus Bathyarchaeota archaeon | reverse complement strand
AAGTCCAAGACGCCTGGCCCAGGAGCCCAGGCTGCGATAAGGGCTTTGGCAAGGTTTGGGTTCAAGATAGGCAGGATAGAGGAGGTTACGCCGATACCGCACGACGGTACGAGGAAGAAGGGTGGTAGGAGAGGTAGGAGGGTCTAACGGTTGAAGATCGAGGTTGTAGAGAAGAACCCCACGACCGTCAAGTTCATCCTGAGGGGCGTCTCGACCCCACTGGCGAACGCCATCAGGAGGGCGATGATATCGGAGGTCCCTGTCTTGGCCATAGACGACGTGTTCATATTCGAGAACACCTCGGTCCTCAGGGACGAAATGCTCGCCCACAGGCTCGGCCTCATACCGTTGAAGACTCCTCCAGGTAAGTACAGGCTGAGAGAGGAATGCGACTGCGGCAGCGAGTTGGGGTGCGAGAAGTGTCGTGTAACCCTGACCCTCACAGCAGAAGCTGAGGATGAGGTTAAGACGGTCTACTCTGGAGACCTCGTTTCGGAGGACCCTGACGTGAAGCCCGTCAGCCCTAACATACCCATAGTCAAGCTGGCTCCCGGACAGAAGGTCAGGATAATGGCCTACGCCAGACTCGGAAGGGGCAGGGAACACGCCAAGTGGCAGCCCGTGTCGATGTGCGTCTACAAGAACCTGCCCGTGATAGAGGTCCTGGAGGAGTGCGACGGGTGTGGGAAGTGCGTCGAGAAGTGTCCGAGGAAGATACTCAGGGTGAAGGAGGGGAAGCTGACCGTCGTGGACGAGCTGGACTGCATACTCTGCAAGTTCTGCGAGGACGCCTGCCCCAAGGTACCGCCGGCCATAAAGGTCGGGTACGAGAAGAACTCGTTCCTTTTCACAGTCGAGTCTGTGGGGAACCTCCCACCGGAGGAGCTCGTGGCCGAGGCCGTGGATGTGATGTTAAGCCAGGTTGACGACTTCGATAAGGCGTTCAGGGAGGCGGTTGGAGTTGGCCAAGGCTAAGCCGACCAACCCGGAGCTCATAAGGGTTGTGAAGATGCTCAAGAAGAGGTCTAAGGAGACGGGGGAGCGTCTGTGGAAGTACGCTGCTGAGAAGTTGATGAAGCCCAAGAGACGCCGTGTGGAGGTCAACGTCAGCAGGATAAACAGGTACACCAAAGAGGGTGAGACGATACTCGTCCCTGGGAAAGTGCTCGGCGCAGGGGTGATAGACCACCCCGTTACCGTGGCGGCCTTCGGGTTCTCCAAGAAGGCCGTCGAGAAGATAGAGGCAGCCGGTGGGAAGTGTCTGTCCATCGAGGAGCTCTTGAGGATGGGGGTGCCGGCCTCCAAGGTCAGGGTCATGTGCTAATCCGCCTTGAGGAACTCCTTCACAAGCTCCCTCATCTCCTCCCTCGTCGAGTAGGGTCTCATACTCTCAGCCCAGTCCTCGGGTAGGTTGCTCCTAAACCTCCCCAACGTCCTCCGGTCGAGTATGAATATGATTCCCCTGTCCTCAGGGCTTCTGCAGAGTCTCCCGACGAGCTGGGCGAGGGTTACTGCGCAGGGTACCTCGACGGCGTACCTGTACCCGTCTCTTCCGAACCTTCTCTCGTAGAACTTTATGTACTCGTCCCTGAGCTCCGACTTCTTGGCGTAGGGTAGACCAGCCACCACCACGGCTGACAACAGGCCCCTCCCCTCCAGGGTCATGTCCACACCCTCGCTGACTTTCCCCCTCGCCACCCCGAAGATGACGGCTTCCTCGTTGCTGGACAGGAAGTCCACGACCTCCTCGATGCTCGTGTCCCTGTCCTCCGCCAGCCACCTCCTCGTCGTCTTCAGCCTGCCCAACACCTCCCTCATGACCTCGTAAGACGGGAAGTAGACCGCCATCCTCCCATCCATGTCCTCCAAGACCCACTCCAGGTGCTCAGCCAACAGCCTGTACCCCTCCTCGCCACGCTCCTCATACCTCGTCGTCACAGCGCTGTCCACGAGTATGAGCCTGTTATCCCTGAACGGGTCTGCCACCGACATGGACTCGACACGGCTCCTGTCCAGACCGAGGACATCCACGTAGTAGTCCATGTGCCACATCGTCCCGGACATTAGTATCGCAGACCTCAGCGTGTTTATGGGCTCAGCGGCCAGCGAGACATCCATGCACGACATGCCGAACCTGCCGTAGACCTCGCCGTTTCTCGTGATGTCTGCCACGGCGTACCGCGTGTACACCGCCCTCTCGCACTCGAACCACTCCTTGAAGAACTCAGCGAACCTCCTGACGTAAGACCTCGGCGCCTCCCCCTTCATCCCCTTCATCTTGGCGACCCTATCACCCCTGTCCCTCATCCTGGAGAGCTCTACGAGTAGCGTCTCCATGTTGGGCAGCCGTGTTTCCTTCAAGACCATCTTCGAGAATTCGGTGAGGTCTATCAGCTTCTCCTCGTCCAGCCCCCTCTCTTTGTACACCCGCTCGGTTATGGATTGACATACGCGCAGTATTCCTTCGATGACGTTCAACCCCTCGACGTCGTACTTCTCCGCCTCCCTGACCGCCCTCTCCATCGATATCGTCGTGATCTCGTCCGAGAGTGTGGACATGATGTACTCCGGGAGGTTGTGTGCCTCGTCGAAGACGCAGTTTATCCTCGTCAGCGGTATGCTGTTCTTCTCGAAAACGGCCGTCCTTACCGGCCTGACGAGGATGTAGTTGTAGCTTCCCACGAACACGTCGGCGTACCTGGCCTTGTGCTTCATCAACTCGTACGGGCACACACCCTCGTCGATGCACATCCTCATGACCTCGTCGGGGTCGAAAACGCCTTCCTCGCTCATGCGGCTTATGAGCCTGATCGTCCTGCTGCTCGGAGACCTCCCTGAGTAGGTTCTCTTGTAGTAGGGGCATGTGTACCCGTAGACCCCCCTCATCATGTCCTTGCAGTAGTGTAGGAACTCCCTACAGCCCATCCCCTTGAGCCTCTCATCCTCCAGGACGAGGGGGCACATGTCCATCCGGCTCTTGAATATGGCCGCCGAGAAGTTCACACCCTTCTCGAATATCCTCCTGAGCTCCCTCCCGTAAACCTCGAGCTGAGACTTCGTCCTCACGACCACAACCAGACGGTCAACCAGAGCCTCACTCCAGGCTGAGAAGAACGCGGAAAGGACGGCCACGCTCTTACCCGTCCCACAGGGTGAGTTCAGAAGCCCTATACGGCCGTCCCTTATGACCTCATATACGAACCTTATGACCTCTCTCTGATACGGCCTATAGCTCGAATACGGAAACACCATATCCAGGTACTCGACCATGCCTCAAAGTAAGAAAGAAATACTAACACTCTTAAATCAACTCCCCAAAACGATCAGCAGAACAGGGGTACATACAAAATAAATGCGCACCGCAGATGCGCGCTAGCCGAGGGCTTCACTCGGGCGTCCCCGAGGTCGGTGCGGAGGATATGCGTCCCCGAGGCGTCCCTCGGTTCCGTATATCCTGCGCACCTTACCCTCGGCATACTTACGCTCTGCGGTGCGCATTTAATGTTGTTGCTTTATCCCTATTTAAAACTTTCGGGGCTTTTTAAGCTGAGATAGGCGAGAAATTTGGCTTGTTTGTGGAAATAGCTTTATATATTTTCGATGTTCCGGACAAAAATATTTACATGAACAAGTACATTTTACACGGATAAGTTAACATTCGTCGACTTTCGTGCAAGTTTTCTATGACGTCACCTCGCTGAGCACCTGCACGTTCCTCCTGTGCTTCTCCAGGGCCTTCTTCACGGCCTCCTCGGCGTCCATTCCGAGCCAGTTCAGGTAGCATATGCATGCTATTATGATGTCGGCTATGTCCTCGTCTATTCCGGGTGCGTTCCTGCCGTTGTGCATGTACTTTATGGCGCACTGTCCGATCTGCTCCATCAGGAGGGCGTAGAAGAAGGCGGATGTCCACACGGTCTTCTTGTGGAACTCTCCGCTTATCTCCCTGACCTTCTCTTGGAGCTCCTTTATGAGCGGCATGATTCCTTAACCCTTATTAGGCTACGTATATGTTAAGGTTTGGTCGGGTTGAAGATACTCGTAGATGTAAACATATCGAGGAAGGTGTACGAGAAACTTAAGGAACTTGGATTCGACGTTGTCTACGTGGCTGACGTGCTGGGTGAAAACGCCAAGGATGAGACCATAGTCAAGTGGATGAGGAGATACAGAGCATTAATATTGACCAGGGACAAACGTTTTCCAACCTCCAACAGGAGGAAGATAGTCCTGGCGACACTGCCCTCAGAGAAGCTGTCGAAACACGCCCTGGAGAAGCTGGTAGCCCTCAGGGTGTTCCCGAAAGGACTTGAGGACTCGGCTGAGCTGAACGTGTTCGTCAGCTTCATGAAGAAGCTCGATCCGTTCCTGACGGGTGTACGTGTGCCAGCGGGCTCTAAGGACCCCTCTTCCTGAGACCCCTCATCTTCTTCCCGGCTGACGTTAGGCCTCGGAACACACGGCCTCTCTTCGGCTTGGCGGTCTGTTTAGGCTTCTTGAACCTTATGCCCGTCTTCTTAGCCTCCTCCAAGTACTCCTTAAGCCTCCTTACGTTCTCCTCGTGCACCGTCCTCCTCCTCTTGTCGACGGGTATGCCGAGCCTCATGGCCTCCGAAGGGGACAGGCCGACCTCCTTGAGCTCGCCCTTGGAGAACCCCCTACCCTCCCTGACCTTGTCTCCACGCTTGACTATCGGGACGACCATCCTGGGCATTCCAGGTCACCTGTAGGACTTCTGCCTCCTACGCCTCGGCCCTGGACCCCCAAACTTCTTAGGCTCTGTTCTCCTCGGGTCTCCGACTATCATCGACCTGTCGTACTCTATGAACTTCTTCAGGAGCTCCTCGTCTCCGGTCCACTTGACGAGGCCTCTGGCTATGGCCATCCTGACCGCCTCAGCCTGGCTCATGAACCCGCCCCCCTTCACTGTGACGTTTATGTCCAAGTTCTTCCACACGTCGCCGGCGACCAGCAGGGTTTCCATGATCTTGTCCCTCGCTATGGTCGGCTGGATCAGCTCCACCGGAACCTTGTTCACCCTGACTCTGCCCTTCCCCGGCTTTATCACGGCTCTGGCTATGGAGGTCTTCCTCTTCCCGCTCACCACCAGCACTTTCTCCTTGCTCAACCCTCAAAACCTCCTACGCACCGAGTATTTAAACCTCTTCAGGAGGTTTCCAACCTATCTCCCTCGCAACCTCCCCGAGCGTCACGTAGCTGCACCTGAGCTTGCTCGCATCGGCCTCCGGAACACGCTCGAACTCCCTGCCCTCGTACTCCCGTGGGACGCCTATGTACACCCTCAACCTCCTGTAGGCCTGCTTACCCCTCGGCTTCTTCCAGGGCAGCATGCCTCTGACGGTTCTCCTGAGCAGCCTATCGGGCCTCCTGTAGTGTATCGGCCCCTTCCTCGCGGAGGCTCCGCCGCTTCCGATCTGGAGGAACTCCTTGTACTTCCTTACGACGCTCTGCCTGTTCCCGGATATGACCGCCTTCTCGGCGTTGACGATGACTATGCGTTCGCCGTTGAGCAGCCTCTTTGCGACTACGCTTGCCAGCCTTCCGAGTATCATGCCGGTGGCGTCTATCACGGTTTCCCTCGTCATGTCCGCCCAAGCGTTTAGGAGTTTAGGGTAGGTTAAGCTTTTCCCTGTTTCGGCTGAGTATTCCATGGACATGGCGTCCGAGACGGAGCTCCGGGTCAGGAAGATAAGGTACGGGACGGTCATAGACCACATAACCGCCGGGAGGGCGTTGGACGTCCTCCGTATTCTCGGGATAGGACGGGATTGTAAGGACGTGATTTCGGTGGTCATGAACGTCCCGAGCAGGAAGTTGGGTAAGAAGGACATAGTCAAGGTCGAGAACAGGGAGCTTAAGCCCGAGGAGGTGGACAAGATCACGTTGATAGCTCCGAACGCCACGATAAACATAATAAGGGACTACAAGGTCGTGAAGAAGGAACGCGTCTCGCTTCCGAAGGCGTTCAAGGGAATAATAAGGTGCGTGAACCCAAACTGCGTCTCCAACGCCCCGAGGGAGCCCGTCCAGCCGATCCTACACGTGTACTCCGAGAATCCCCTGAGGCTTAGGTGCCACTACTGTGGTAGGATTCTGGAGCTGGAGGACATCCTGAGGCAGCTGTCCAGCGGGTGAGCCTTCTCAGGTTACCTTCGTCCCGGGTGGCACGTCTTCGGCGACGGTCAGCAGGACGGGTCTCCCGTCCACGTCGGCCGCCAGGAGCATGCCCCTGGACTCGACGCCCATGAACTTCTTCGGCTTCAGGTTCGCCAAGACGACTATGTTCATGCCCACGAGTTCCCCGGGCTCGTAGAAGCCCGCTATGGCCGCCACGAGCGTCCTCGCTTCGGGTTCTCCCAGGTCTACCTCGATTTTGACGAGCTTCCTGGAGCCTGGTATCCTCTCGGCGTTTATGACTCTGCCGATCCTTATGTCCAGCTTCTCGAAGTCGCTCAGGGAGACCTCCATCCACGTACACCCGCATAGTGGAGCTTAATCCCAGGGTTAAGGTTTTTGGTCACCCTCCTCCCGTGAGCAGGATTATGGCCTTAGCCAGGTCTCCCCCAGTCTTCCTCAGAGCCTCCTCAGCCTCCTCCCTCGAGACGCCGGCCTGCTGGGCCACGAGCATTATGTCCTCCTCGGGTATCTCAACCTCCTCCTTCCGCTCGGTCAGTCTCCCCGTGACCTGGAAGAACTTCTGCCCCCTCATCTCGACCACGAAGACCTGCGGGTCCTCGACGACGAGCTCTTTGCCGTGGACCCTGAAGACGACTTCTTCGACTCCCTCCATCGGCTTCACGTTCAAGCCCATCCTCTTCAGGGCCTTGAGAGCCCTCCTCGTGGACATCTATACAGAATTGCGCTTCTCAGAATTTAAGCAACCCCTCCTAACCCTGACCGC
>CBFDTC010000047.1:0-7672 GCA_965612785.1 Candidatus Bathyarchaeota archaeon | reverse complement strand
CCAATCGGGCTTGTACCGTAAGCTAAGGCCATGGCTGGATATATAAAACAATTGTAACCGCTTACTTCCAATCCTTTAACGTGCATTGCAAATTCATTTCCGCCAACTTTTTCACTAATCACCTTGACACCTTCAGCACCCAGGTTACCAAGCTCTCCTCTACGGTATGCGATATCTAGGGCTAGTTGTTTGGCCTTCTTGAAATCCCCAAACACGGGCGCATCATCTTTGATGAGTCCCTTCTCTTTTAGCTCCATTATGAATCCTATGGTGTTTCCAAGTGAAATTGTGTCGAGACCCATTTCATCAGCTATTCTATTAAGAACCGAAACCTCGTTAAGCTTTCCGATTCCGAGATTTGAACCCAATAAGGCAACATTCTCATAGTCAAGCTCAGTCTCCTGACCCTCTGCATCTAAGACAACGTTTCCACAAGGCATGTTACAGTACGGACAGCCCTTTTGCTTAACTTTCATACCCTCCATCGTAAAGCCGTCAATCGAATGGACAAACTCAAATACGCCATCACTAAAGTTTCTTGTTGGAAGAGCAAAGTTCTCGTTTGTCCACTCTACTGTGGCCATGGTTCCTTGTCTACGCCAGAACGAGTATCCTGGCGAGTTAAGAATCGTATTATAAGCTTCTTGTGAAAGTTCTCTAAGCTTCTCCTTATTAGCAACAGGAATTTCTTTAGTTCCCTTTACTACAACAGCCTTTAATTTCTTACTTCCCATAACCGCACCCATACCAGGCCTTCCAGCAGCTCTTCCTTCTTGAGAAATCACCACAGCGTACTTAACGAGGTTCTCTCCACTAGGGCCTATGCTGAGAACGCCAACATTCTTACCATGAATCTCTTTAAGTTTTTTCTCGGTTTCAAAAGTAGTCTTGCCCCAAAGACCTTCAGCGCTAAGAACGCTTACGTTATCGTCTTCAATATAAATATAGACCGGATTTTTAGCTTTTCCTTCAACAACAAGGGCGTCGTAGCCGGCTTTTCTCAAGTGTACGGTAGCCATTGTTCCAATGTTACCATCGCCATAACCGCCAGTAAGTGGGCTCTTAGCAGCAATAACCATTTTTCCGCCACTTGGAGTTGGAAGACCGTTAAACGGACCGCTTGCAAAGATCAATTTGTTATCAGGACCAAGAGGATCTATGTTTTTAGCCTCATTCCAAAGAATCCAAGCCGCTAATCCTCTACCACCAATGAAGTTTTTAGCTATGTCTGCAGAAATGTTCTGCACCCAAACTTTGTTGTTCGTTAAATTGACTCTAAGTATCTTTCCCCACCAGCCCTTCATAAGAACCACCACTCACTATTTCATAAAAGATGTGTAGGGTTTTTCAAGTTTATCCTAGGGATAATTTCAAAACCCTAGTTGGAACATTGTGTTAAGCACCCTTTGTATAGACGCATTACGGCCTCTAGGGGTATTGTTCAAGGGAACTGTAACTGACTCAAGTACAGAAAAAAGCCGCAGCGTCCAAACCTAAGTGCTTTTTATTATGACTCCTTTTTTCTCAAAAACTTTCTGGCTAATTTTCCCGCCAATATCTTCAACATCTCAGCTTTATGGTTCCCTTGCATAACTTTCTCTGAAAAAGGCATTGGCTTGGCTTCAGTGATCGATAGCGCGACCCGTATGAACATGTTCTAGTAAATCGAGCCTAGTGTCTGGCTCATCCAATGCCCCTAGCGTTTATGAGAAGTACCTAAGACTACCTAGACCAACACTGAAATAGTGTATTTGATGGCCTAAACTAAAGAACTACTACAGCAAAATGTCTTAATACAACTCTGGAAAGCCTTTAAGGTACCTTAAAGCCTTAATAGTGGCTGAGAATGAAAGAGCAGTTCAACCTTATAGTCACCACACGCAGGGGGGAGGAATCCGAGGCCTGCTCCGAGGTTTGGAGCATACTCAGAGACCTCGGGGACGAGGAACCCGTTGTTGAGAGGAGCCCCGTTTCAGGCCTCATATTCGTCTGGACAAGGTTGAACCCGTTTAAAGTTGTGGAGAAGTTCAGGGAGATACTGAGGAGGAGTCCGTGGGAGCTCCGCTACACGAGTAGGGTAATCCCGATAGAGCGGAACGTCCCCACGGACATCCAGGCCATAAAGCAGGCTGCCATGGAGCTCGTCGGCAAGATAGCGCCTGGAGAGACGTTCAGGGTCACGGTGGAGAAGAGGTTCACGAACCTCCGGAGCATGGACATAATAAGGGCTGTGGCCGAGGACGTGGACAGGAAGGTAGACTTGGAGAACCCTGACAAGATCATCCTCGTCGAAGTCGTCGGCAAGGTAACCGGCGTATCCGTCTTAAGGCCGAGCGACATACTCTCCGTCAAAAAGGAGCTCAGGGAGCCTCTCAAACCCTAACCGAGAGCAGAGCCATCCTCTCGACTATCAACCACGAAACAGCTTCGCCAGGAGCCTCACCACGCCTGGACTCCATCTCCTGCGGCGTTACGCCGTAGACCTCCTTTATGACCTCCAACTTCTCCCCCGAAACCTCCAACACGGAGTCGTCCTCGGCTCCGAGCAGACGTGCACACCTCCTGTAGGCTTCTAGGCATCCCCGACGCTTCTCAGAGAGGGTTACGAGCGCCATCCTCGAGCATCCCGGCCTAACCCCGACTATGCGGAACGCCTCCCTGATCTGCCTCTGGCAGGATGCGTATACGAGCACCTCGATTCCCAGCGACTTGGACACGTTGTACCCGTCCCTGAAGGCCTTGACGGCGTTCAGGGCTGCGAAGAAGAGGTGCCTCCACCCAGCCACCCTGTCGGCGTCGAAGACCTGGAACGTGTGTGGAGAAGCCTCGGCTGAGAGCAACTCTATCAATTCGTCCACGTCTGCGACGGGCTCCGTCCTGAAGCCGCCTATACATACGTGGTATCCGAGGCCTTCGAGCTCCCTGAGTATCATCGGCTATGGAGAGATCGCACCAGACCGTTATTAGAGTTTGGACACCGGGTTGGCTTAAATAAGGAATCCGCAAACGATTATTGATGTCCCCGCCCACGCTCAAGACCCCGATAATCATCGTGAACTTCAAAGCCTACAGGGAGGGCGTAGGAGAGGGGGCCGTGAAGCTCGCCAGGGTCGCCGAGAGGGTGTCGGCGGAGAGCGACGTCTGCATAGCCGTGGCCGTCCAGCCCACGGACATATACCGCGTCGTGAACGAGACGGGTGTCCCCGTGTTGGCCCAGCACATAGACCCGGTCGAGTACGGGAGCTACACGGGTCACATACTGCCCGAGGCTGTCAGGGATGCCGGAGCCGTCGGGACACTGATAAACCACTCCGAGAGACGTGTCAGCCTCGACTTCGTGGCCAGGGCCGTGGCGAGGGCGAGGGAGGTGGGCTTGACGACCGTGGTGTGCGCCGACATCGTGGAGACCTGTAGGAAGGTGGCTGAGACCGGGCCCGACATGGTTGCGATAGAGCCGCCGGAGCTCATAGGGACGGGCATAGCCGTCTCCAAAGCCAAGCCTGAGGTCATATCAGGAGCCGTGGAGGCTGTGAAGTCTGTCAGGCCTGAAGTTTCCGTCCTGTGCGGGGCTGGGATAACGAGTGGGGAGGACGTCGAGGCTGCGTTGAGGCTTGGGGCCGAGGGCGTGCTCGTGGCCAGCGGCGTAGTGAAGGCTAAGAACCCCTATAAGGCGCTTCTCTCTATGGCTAAGGCCATCGTCAGGATCTGACGGACGATATTATCTCGGACAGGAGTTGCTTGAACTCCTCGACCACCTGGGCCACCCTCTCCTCAGTGGAGGCCTCGGCGTAGAGCCTGTATATCGGCTCTGTGCCGCTCGGCCTGACGAGTATCCAGCTCCCGTCGTCGAACCAGACCTTCACCCCGTCGAGTGTCTCAACACGGGCTCCCGAAACCCTCCTCCGAAGCTCCTCCAGGACGGGTTGCTTAAGCTCCTCTGGACACGGAACCTTGTCCTTGAGTTGGCAGTACTTGGGAAGCTCCTCCAACATCTCAGACAGCTTTCGACCCTCCTTGGCCAGTATCTCCAGGATGAGCGCCGTCGTCATCGCCCCATCCCTGACGGGCTGGTGGGGTCCGTAGAAGACCCCTCCGTTCTCCTCGCCGCCCAGCTTCGCCCCGACCCTCAGCATCGTCCTGGAGACGGTCACGCTTCCAACCTTAGTCCATATGACCTTGCCGCCGTACTCGGATGCCACGTCCTCGACCACCTTGGAGGAGCTCACAGGGGTCACCACGACCTCCCCCGGGTTCTCGGACAGGAACGCCTTCTCCACGAGGGCGAAGCTCCTGTCACCCCAGTGTATCACACCCCTCTCGTCGGAGAATATGGCCCTGTCCCCGTCTCCGTCGTAGGCCACACCGAGGTCGGCTCCCTCAAACTTCACCGTGGACGAGAGGGCCGTGAGGTTTTCAGGCCTCGGCTCCGGAGGCCTCCCAGGAAACCTGCCGTCGACGTTGGAGTTTATGGCCACCACCCGACATCCAAGCCTACCGAGGATCGAGGGGTAAACCAAGGCCGAGACGCCGTTGCCTGCGTCCACCACCACCTTGGGCCTGGCGGAGCTTATGGCATCCCTGTCGACGTGCTTCATCACAGCCTCCGCGTAGGTCTCCAAGACGCCTGGAAGCTTCAAGACGTCTCCGACGGAGTTCCACTCAGCTCGTCTGAAACTATCCTCGAAGAATATCCTCTCGACCTCCATTTCGAGCTCTCTGGGAAGCTCGACGCCGTCCGAGGCCATCACCTTCACGCCGTTGTACTCGGGGGGGTTGTGGGACGCCGTTATCATCACACCGCCGTCCATCCCATACGCCCTGACCGCGTACTGTAGGGCGGGTGTCGGAACCATCCCTGCGTCGTAGACCCTGCATCCCGTGGAGGTCAACCCCGATATGACGGCGCTCTTCAGCATGGGGCTGCTCGTCCTACCGTCGCATCCCACGACGATCTTTCCGGCTTCGAAGAACGTTCCTATGGCTGCGGCGACTTTGAGGGCGAACTCGGGAGTTAGCTCGACGTTTGCCAGTCCTCTTATGCCGTTCGTTCCGAACAGTCTGTTCTCGAACATCACAGAACCCTTCCGGGCTTGAGTATGCTCTCGGAGACGGATTTGGATGGGCATATGGAGACCCCGCTCGTTATCGTGACGTTGTCGCTCACGTTCACGTAGTCCCCTATTATGGATGTGCCCTCCACCTTAACCCATCTCCCAAGGACGGCGTTCTCGCCTACTATGGCGTTCCTTATGGACGTGAAGTCCCCTATAAACGCTCCAGGGAATATCACAGAATTCTCTATCCTACACCCCCTACCTATGACCACACCGTCCCCCACAGAAACGTAGGGGCCGACCACCGAGTCCCTGCCCACCTTGACAGCGGCTCCGAGGACCGTGGGGGCGACTACCTCAGCCTCCACCTCAGAGGCTTCGCCTATCACAGGCTCCTTGGCCACCTTGTCGAGCATTATGGCGTTGGCTTTGAGGTAGTCCTCTGGGACTCCTATGTCTATCCACGGCCCCGAAATCTTGTACCCGTACAGCAACCCCCTCTCAGCCAACCTCGGAAACACCTCCCGCTCTATGGACACGGGCCTCCCGGGGGGTATGTAGTCGAATATCTCAGGACTCAACGTGTATATGCCGGCGTTCACTAGCCTGCTGGGGGCAGCCTCGGGCTTGGGCTTCTCGACGAACCTGATGATCCGGTCTTCCTCATCCAGCTGGGCCACACCAAACCTCTCAGGCCTTTCCACCTCGACCAAGGCCACGGTCGCCACGGCCTCCCTGTCCGTGTGGTACTCCACCATGCGCCTGTAGTCGACCTCACACACCACGTCGCCGTTCATGGCGAGGAAGGGCTCGTCCCTGCCGAGGATGTGTTCAGCCCTCTTTATGGGGCCTCCGGTACCGAGGGGCCTCTCCTCCCTGGAGTATATGATGCTGACGCCGTACTTGGACGCACCCATGTGCCTGACTATGGCCTCAGCCATGTAGTTCACAGCCAGCACCACGGTGTCCACACCGTTCTCCGCCAGGGCCTTGACGGTCCAGTCGAGTATCGGCTGGTTTGCGAGTGGAAACAGGAGCTTCGGCCTTGTGCAGCTGAGCGGCCTGAGCCTCGTCCCGAAACCTCCGGCCAGGATGATGGCCTTCAATACTTCACCATCTATGGTTCAGGCCAACCTGTTAAGAGCTTTACCATGCACTAAGGCTTCAGGAGGAAGCCCAGCTTGTCGTCTATCATCGAGTTGGAGAGCTTCTCGAACCTCTCTATGGAGCCCAAGTCGTACCAAAAAGCGTCGGTCACGTACCCGTAGACCGGATGGCCACGCTCTATCAGGGCGGGGATTATGTCACGCATTATGTCTATCGAGACAGCCTCCCCAACCATGCGGGAGGCTACTCTGTGCATGACCCCGTCGGCGGCTATGACCCCTATACTGACGGACACGTTGAGAACAGGCTTCTCCACAAACTTCTTTATCCTCCCATCGTCATCCAAGTCCGCAACGCCGACGCGGAGTCGGTATCCCCTGGCGAGCGCCACGGTCACGGCGGCGTCCATGCGTCTGTGAAAGTCCATCATGTCGGATAGGTCGATGTTAGTGATTATGTCGCCGTAGTGTATGATTATGGGTTCATCAGGGCTCAGCAAGCCCTCCTCGTAGGCGTTCAGCAAGGCCCCGCCGGTTCCCTTCATTCCAGGCTTGTCCACCACGTACTGTATTGAGACGCCGAACCTGGCTCCGTCTCCGAAGTAGTTTTCTATCTGCTCGTGTTTGTAGCCTACGAGCATGATTATGTCCTTTATCCCGTGGTATCTCATGAGACGGACGATGTACTCCAGAAGGGGCTTCTGCATGGAGCCTACGGGTATCATACACTTCTGGAAGTAGTAGGTTAGGGGTCTGAGCCTCTTACCTTCTCCACCCGCCAGAATAACCCCCTTAAACTCGGAGTGTTTCACAAATCCCCCATGAAACGAAAAGCGTGGGACTCTAATAAAAGTTAGTTAAGAGGTGGTGGCAACTATTTTTTGGGCAGCATAGCCAAAACAACACCTAAAACGACGAGGGAAGCACCTACAGGAAGAAACGGTAGAGCCGCTCTGCCAACAGTCAGAGAACCGTAGATTATCAGTCCTCCTATGCCTCCCAAGATCGCCCCAAATACCTTAGCGAGGAGCTCCTCGGGCTTCAAGCGGCCTCAGCCTCCTCCAACTTCCTCGGCAGGTACTCGTCCACTATGTACGCAAGGCCGTACCTTGCGAATGCCTCCTGCTCCGCCTTCCGCCTTATCTTCAGGAAGGTCTTTATCTCCCTCGTCCAGGGCTCACCCTTGTACCTCGGGTCCCTGCTCAGCTCGTAGAGCCTCTTCACATCCCTGTCCGTCAGACGCTCTGAGGGAAGCTTGTACTCGAGTATGTCGGTGGCCCACACACCGACCCACTTGGCGTCCGGTGTGGTCAGGCCCCTTATGTGAGCGGCGTTAGCCGAGCCCGATATTATGACCATGGCTATGTGCATCCCCCATGGGTCTGCGTCCGTGAACAGGTAGACGGGTAGCCCGAGTTCCTGGTTGAGCCTCCTTATCAGGTACCTCGTGGCCCTCGGAGGCTGTCCCGCCGTGTGGATCAGTATGGCGTTGAACCTCTTGTGGGCTCCTTC
>CBFDTC010000046.1:0-7958 GCA_965612785.1 Candidatus Bathyarchaeota archaeon | reverse complement strand
GTGTACAGGCTGAGGAAGTGGCACGCAAGGTCGAAGGTGTACGGAGCCACGGAGCGCAACCTGGCCTACGCCCTTTCGGAGCTCCTGAGAATCGTCAACAAGCTGAACCTCCCGAAGAACGTCCTCGAGACGGCCTCGGTCATATACAGGAAGGTCATAAAGAGCAAGCTCATCAGGGGACGCTCAATCCAAGGGGTGGCGGCCGCAGCCATATACATGGCCTGCCGGGAGTGCAACGTCATAAGGACTCTGGACGAAGTGGCTAAGGCAGCCAACATAAGCAAGAAGGAGGCTGGAAGGAACTTCAGGTTCCTCATCAGGAAGCTTGGGGAAAAGCCAAAGCTCATAGGGCCCGAACACTGGGTTGCCAGGTTCGTCAACCACCTTTCGCTCTCCGGAGACGTGGAGACGATAGCCGTGAAGATACTCAACGTGGCCTCCCAGCTTCGGCTGACGAGCGGTAGGGGGCCGGCTGGCATGGCCGCCGCTGCGACCTACATAGCCTGTACGCTCACGGGTGAACACAGAACTCAGGGCGAAATAGCCAGGGGTGCCAACGTCACCGAGGTGACGATTAGGAACAGGTACAAGGAGCTGACTCAGAAGCTTCTCCTGATAGTCAAGCTCTAGCCTCAAGCCTCTCCAACAGCCTGCATACCTGACAGACCTCGCCCGTGGTGGGCTCCCCGCATTTCTTGCATTCCCTCAGAGACGGCTTGAGACGTTCTCCGAGTGCATCCCTCAGCCTCTCGAAGTCCCTCAGTATCGAGAACTTTATGCCTGGGTGCATGACCTCAAGCCTGTTCAGTGTGTTCCTCACCTCGTTCCTGAAGCCGAGTGTGAAGTATGGGCAGGTCCTCCTCTGGAAGCCTATCCCCGTCAGGTAGGCGTAGAATGCGACCTCCCTCTCCGGGACGAGCATCAGAGGTTTGACCCGCCTCACGAGCTTCGGGTGAGGTGCCTCATCCAACCCGAACCTCATGAACTCGAGGAGGTTTCCCCTAAGGAGGTTCATCAGTATGGTCTGGGCGACGTCGTCGAGGTTGTGGCCGGTGACCAGCTTGTCAGCCCCAAGCTCCCTGGCCACCACGTTCAGAATCCGTCTCCTGAACACACCACAGTACGTGCAGGGTCCGAGCTCCTCGTCCAGCTCGGCTGCCTCCTCGACCGTGTACCCGAACACCTGCTTGAAGCTCCTGACGACGTGTTCGACGCCGAGTTTCCTGCAGAGCCTGGAGGCCCTCTCCAGGGCTTCGGTCCTGTATTCTCCGAGGCCCTCGTCCACGGATACGGCTATCAGCTCGGACTTGGGGAACCTCTGCTCTATCTTGTGCAGTATCCTCAGCAGGGTTAGGCTGTCCTTCCCGCCGGAGACCGCCACGGCTATCCTGTCGTCGGGCTCGAACATGTCGTACCTGCATATGGCCTTCCGAACCCTCTCCTCGATGGACTCGATGAAACAGGACTTACAGAGCTTCTCCCCTGAGTAGGGCCTGTGGTACACGGCCACGTCTGAGCCGCAGGTCGTACAGAGCGGAGGCTTCAACACGCTTCAGGTTACTATCGGCGCCCCCTTTCGTAAAGCTTCCTAGCCGCCGTGCACGATGGGTATGATGTCCACCACGTCCCCGTTCCTGAGCTCCGTGTCCAGCTGCCTGAGGCAGCCCACCTCGACGCCGTTCACGGACACGATGACCCTCGGAGCGGGTGTTCCGAGAGCCGGGTCTATGACCGACTCTTTGAAGGCCTTCCCGAACCTCCCCACGAGCTCCCTCATCAGGTCTCCGACCGTACGGCCCTTCAACTCCACCTCAGTCTCCTCAACACCCGCCTGCGTGGAGAGGAAGCCCATCAGCCTAACCCTGACCCTAACCAACCCCACCTCTCCCTCACATGCCGTGCTTCCTGGCCTCCGCCTCCAGGAGTTCGAGCATCTTCTTGACCTCCATGTACCTGGACGCGAACTCGTCGGCGCTCATCCTACCGGACCTGAACTCCTCCTCAAGCCTCTTCGCCTCCTCCCGGAGCGACCTCATCCTCGTCTCGAGTTCCTTGACGTACCTCTCCTCCGTCGCCGGGACGGCCTCCACGAACTCCGCCGGTATGTACTCGCCCACGATTACGCCGTCTTCTATGCGCAGTATCCTGTCCGTGCTCCTCGCAACCTCCGGGTTGTGGGTTGCTATGATGACAGTCTTGCCGTAGTCCCTCCCCAAACCCACTAGGAGCTTCACGATGCCCTTGGCGGCCTCCCTGTCCACCTCGCCCGTGGGCTCGTCGGCGAGTATCAGCGGAGGGTCGTTGGCGAGGGCGCACGCTATGGCAACCCTCTGCTGCTCTCCTCCGCTGAGCTCGTCCGGTCTGTGGTTCACACGTCCTGAGAGGCCCACCATATCCAGCAGCTCCAGAGCCCTCTTCCTACGCTTGGACCTGGACACCCCGGCCATGGCCATCGGGAGTTCCACGTTCTCCAGCGCCGTCAGGGTCGGTATCAGGTTGAAGAACTGGAACACGAAGCCTACCTTGAGGAGCCTGTACCTCTCCAACTCCCTCTCCGAAGCCTTAGCCACGTCCCACCCGTCCACGTATATCGAGCCCGCGGTAGGCCTGTCCAACCCACCTATCAGGTTCAGCAGCGTCGTCTTGCCGCACCCGCTCGGACCCATCACCGAGACGACCTCACCCGGCTTGACGTGCATGTTCAGGCCTCTCAGCGCCACGACTTCCAGCTTACCCGTCCTGTACACCTTCACGACGTCTTCAGCCCTCACCTCGACACCCATACGCATCACCTACCTGAACCTAACAGTCTCCACAACCGTCTTCCTGGCGTACAGCCAGGCGGGCACGAGTGTGGATGCCACGAGGGAGGCCAACGCCCCCAGAACGAGGTAGGCGAGTTTAGGCGTGGCCAGGAGCCTCGGCCTTATCGGGGAGAGCCATGCGAACAGGTTGAGTATCCCCTTGGCCGTGGCCACGCCCGTCAGGAGGCCGATGAGCGTCGATACGACGATTATGGCCAGCGACTCCCCGAACAGGGCCCTCAGGAACTGCCTCCTACTAGCCCCACGGGCCCTCAGGACGCCTATCTCGTACACCCTCGCGTGTATGTTCAGTATGGAGGAGACGGCCAAGCCCGCGGTGGCGGCCACGACTGTGTATGCGTACTCGAAGTCGAGGAACGTCAGTACGGCCGTGGCCGTCGGGTTCTCCGTGATGTCCTCAACCTGCTCCTCGAAGCTCTCGACGTAGTGGAGGTTCTCGTCCTCCCTGAGCGTGTCAGCCACCTTCTTTACGTCGTATCCGTCCTCCACCTTCACGAGGAAGCTGAGCTTCATCCACGGCGGCTCGTAGAGGTCCCGGAGAGTTTCGTTGTAGCGGTCGAGCCTGATTATCAGGGCGTCTTCGTCCCTCATCAGGCTCGTCCCTGGGAATCCCTTCACGACCCCGACGACGTTAAAGGTCGCCTCCACGCTCTCGGAGGGGTCTTCAGGGTTCACGAACGTTATCGTAACCGTCTGACCAGGCCTTATACCCATCTCCTTGTAGACGTGGAGGCTGACGAGGGCGGAGCTCTCGTCCCCCCTCATCTTCTCCAGTAAACCCCTCAGGCTCCCGCCCTTGGCCAGTCCGGGGTCGAGGTAGGCGACGTCGAGGAACGTGTCCAAGTCCACGGCGTAGACGTGGCCGTGCGTGTAGTGGCCTGCGTACGACCACTCCACCCACTCAGCCTTTACCATCGGTGAGACCTCCGCGACTCCCTCGACAGCTGAGATGTTGTCTGCGTATCCTATGCCGAGTGTGGCTGGAGCGGTGGCCTGTATGTCTGAGCCCACGGTTATCCTTGCGTTCCTGACCTGGTAGTCCCTTATGCCGGCTGACGCCATGGTCGTGGTGACCCCGAAGGCTATGGTTAGGGCTATGATGAAGGCTATTCCCGCCACGATTTTGGGTCTCCTGGACAGGTTTCTGGAGACGAGTTCGCTCATCTCTCTGAGGAAGCCTCTCATCAGCGTGGAGATGGCTGTGTAGAACTTCGTCTCGCTCTCCGTAAGGACTTTGGTCGCACCGTATATGAAGAGGAAGGGTCCTATGAAGTTCAGTATGAAGACGTCGAGGAAGATCAGTACCGAAATGACTATCATGAGGAGGAAGTTCCTCACAGGTATGTGGGCTACGAGCTCCATCGGGTTGAGCCCGGCTATCCACTCAGCTACCTTGTAGCCGCCCAGCACGAGGGCTACCACAGCCCACTTCGAGGGGCCCCTAACCCGTACTTCCTCGGGTATGTACTCCATCGTCGCCTCCATCGGGGAGACCCTCGAAGCCATCCTGGAGGGCATGATGAAAGAGAGGAGGGCTACGGCACACCCTATCCCCAGACCCGTGTAGACGGTCTCAGGCCTCAACGCCTTCGGGGAGACCACGAACGTCGCCTCCTTCAGCAGCATGGACTCCACGGCGGCCCCTGAGAAGAGTCCGAGGACTATGCCGAGTCCCCCTCCCGCCAGGCCCATCACTAGTGAGGTCAGCATGTAGGTTGCGAAGACGCTTCTACTCGAGGCTCCCCTAACCTTAAGGAGGCCTATCTCACGCCTCTTGTCCGTCGCCATGAGGCGTCCCGAGACGGAGGCGAGGAACCAGCATACGAGGTAGACCGGTAGGGAGAGGGCTCCGAACACGTTCTTCATCCCGTTGTACCAAGAGACGTAATCCTGTATGGGCCAGCTGAGGTGGTCCTCAACCTCGGCGTCGTAGGCCTCGACCGCCAGCCATATGTTCGTCCTCAGTTCGTCCAGGTTCTTAAGCGTGGCATCCACGTTCCACAGGTTCACGACCGCCTCACGATCTATGAAGACGCTGTGCCTCGCCGACAGCACCTCGTACTCCTCGATCCCCACGTCCGACACGAACTCCTCGGCCAAGTCCAGACAGTCATCGATGGACATTATGACGTAGCTGTCCCAGATGGGCTGGACTATGGATCCGTACGTCCGAACCTCGTAGGGCTCTCCGAGGGCCTCGACGGCGTCCTCACCCAGCCTGCACACACCAACGATCCGAAGCTCCTTGGATGTCCACACCTCTCTTGGCTCCTCCTCGGGTATGTAGAAGGCCCCCAGCACCGAGATGGTGACGTTGTCCCCGACGGACAGGTCCATCCCATCAGCGAGCCCCTCGGAGATGACCACGCCTTCACTGAGGTTCCAGACGCCTTCAAGTATGGTTACGTTGAACCTGTCATCAAACTCTGGACCAACCCCTCTGACGAAGACGCTCGTAAAGTTTCTGTCTTTCTGAATTACAGTCCTGGCCTCGAAGGCTATGACCGTCTCGACCCCTGTGACGTGCTCCAGCGAAAGCAGCTTATCTTTGACATCCGCCCATTTGGAGACATCCTTGTGCTGGACGACCGTGTAGTCCACGTAGACCTCCTCGAGCTTTTCCTCGAGGACCTTCCTGCCGACCGAGTCTAGGCCTATCGTCGAGCCCACGAACAGAGAGACGGCTAACCCCACGCTCACGACGAGGAGTACGAGCCTTTTGTAGTCCCTGAGGGGGACTTTGAGCAGATAGGCTGTCAACCCGCCATTTAACAGCTATCCGCCACCGTATGTAAGATTTTTCGTGTTCTAACCTTAGAACGGGTTCGAAGCTTGAGAAAAATCTTATATATCGGAAGCTAAAATAATCTTCAGTTATGGGACGGGGATACAAGATAGTATTAACCATGGAGCGTTGCCTGGCGAGCGACTACAGCGACCACACCTTCATAGGGTTCTGCGCGTGCGCCCCCAAGAAGGGTGTCTTCCCTGGAGGGGCGACCATGTTCTTCAGGTTCCTCTGCCCACCCCTGCCCACGGACAGCGAGGGCAGGGCCCTGTACGCTACATATGGGATCAGGAAGATCGAGGCCGCTCTGCTCGACTACGGCTTCACCGAGGATGAGGTGGTGGTCGTCCCGCCGAGGAACGTCGAGAAGTTCGTAGGCCCTGAGACGAAGGTTGTGGGCATAGCGTCTAACGACCCGTTGGGGAAGGGGCCGGCCACGACGACTTTCTCGGGCCCCCACGGCCTCATACCCGAGGAGTCTTTCATAGCCTGGAAGTTCAGGGAGCTCGTGACCAACCCCGCGTTGAGGAGGTGGGGTGCTAAGATAGTCGTCGGCGGGCCTGGAGCCTGGCAGCTTGAGGACCCCGAGCCGAGGAGGAGGCTGGGCATAGACGTCGTCGTCATAGGGGAGGGGGAGAAAGTCGTTCCGCCTCTGTTCGAGAAGATAATAAACGGGGAGCCCGTGCCCGAAGTCGTGTACGGGGAGGTAGTCGAGGTAGACGAGATGCCTCTGATCAGGAGGCCCACGATATGCGGCATAGTTGAGGTTGCGAGGGGGTGCGGCAAGGGCTGTAAGTTCTGTATTCCGACGCTGGCGAGGCTAAGGTCCAGGCCCCTGAAGGACATACTGGCGGAGGTTGAGGTGAACGTCAGGGGAGGGAAGAACCGCATAGTCATGCACGCCGAGGACGTCCTGAGGTACAAGGGTAGGGGCCCCTACGTGAACCGTGAGGCCGTGTACGAGCTCTGGAAGAGCGTGAAAGAGTTCGAAGGCGTGAAGGGCGTGGCCCAGAGCCACTTCGCCCTCTCCTCCGTTGCTCAGGCTCCGGACCTCGTCGAGGACATATCCAACCTACTCGGGGCAGGGTCAGAGATACCTTGGATATCCGGGCAAACGGGAGTCGAGACCGGTAGCCCGAGGATTATAAGGATGCACATGTCCGGCAAGCCTAGGCCCTTCAAGCCTGAAGAATGGCCAGACGTGGTTGAGCAGGCTTTTGGCATATGTAGCGACAACCACTGGGTTCCCTGCGGGACGCTGATAATGGGTCTACCGGGCGAGACCGAGGACGACGTGATAAAGACGATCGAGCTTATGGACAGGCTTAGGAAGTACAAGAGCCTGATAGTCCCGCTGTTCTTCGTGCCGATAGGGAGGCTGAAGAACGAGAAAGGCTTCGGAGTCGAGGACATGACCGAGGTCCACTGGGAGCTTATGATGAAGTGCTGGGAGCACTGCGTGACGTGGATTAAGGAGTTGGCGATGGACTACATGCGCAACACCCCGTTCCTGGTCAGGAGGTTTGTCGTGGGCTTCGTCGAACGCCTCGTTAAGTCCCAGGACGCCAGGGTTAGGGAGGCCATAAAGAGGAGGATGGATGAGTGTCGTGCGAGGGCGAGAGCTTATGTCAGGAGGTAAGGCCTCAACTCCGAAGGTTATAGAGCTCCTGAAGTCGATGGTGGACAAGCCTCCGATAAGGGCCGTACTCAAAAAGTTTTCGGGCATGTGTGAAAAAGACGGTAAAAACAGGCTCGAAGTCGCCCTCGAACTCTACACAGGCGTGAGGGAATCAGCCTGCTGGACCTGCAGCCACATAGTCTACCCCGCCGTCAAGCGTGTCATAGACTCCGGCGCCTCCTCCTTCGGCCTGACCCCGGACGAGGTGAAGGAGAAGTTCAAGGACTCCTACTGGAGGAGGGGGCTCGTCAACGTCGTCACAGGCATAGCCAAGTTCGGCGTCAGGAAGCCGTTCGTCCCAGGAGCTCCGTTCCTCGTCGTCTGGGACTACACCTACCTGTGCAACCTCAGGTGTAAGCACTGCTACGCATCTGCGGGGAAGCCCCTCCCGGACGAGCTGACCACGGAGGAGGCCCTCGACGTCGTCAAGCAACTGGCTGAGGCGGGTGTCACGATAATAGCCCTCTCTGGTGGGGAGCCCCTGATGAGGAAGGACGTTTTCGACGTGATAGCCCTCGCCCACGACTACGGCATGTACACGGCCGTGGCCTCCAACGGGACGCTGATAACGAGGGAGCTCGCCAGGAAGCTCAAGGAATCGGGACTCGGGTACATACAGATAAGCCTCGACGGAGCCACGTCGGAGACCCACGACACCTTCAGAGGC
>CBFDTC010000045.1:0-8264 GCA_965612785.1 Candidatus Bathyarchaeota archaeon | reverse complement strand
CCTCTGACGACGACAACGTCCAGACACGCTCCGTCGTCCATGTGGGCGTGTATGAGTGTGTGTATTATGTCCGTGAAGTCGTGCTGAACCCTCAGTGAGCTCCTCGCCTTAGCCCTCTCATACACCGCCACCACCACTGCGGTCGTAAAGCCCCCGTACTCGACACCCAGGTCCGCCAGGAAGGCTCTTAGGGCGTGTCTGACTGCCTCAGACCTGCTGGCGTACCCGCAGCTTGAGACGACCCTGTCCAGCTCCTCAGCCAGCTCGTCGGGGAGCATAACGCTTATGATCGCCATTCCTTAATAACTTCAGGCCACTGATCTTAAAAATATTTAATAAGTTTTCGGGGAATGTTTAATAGCGGCCGGACGCTTATCGAGAATGCCATGCTCACGGTCATTCTCCTGTCCCTGCTGCTCGCTGTGCCGTGCCCCATCCCCCAAGCCTCCTCGGTTAAGGTCGCCGTCTCCATACCGTCGCTGGCTCTGATAGCCTCGGAGGTGGGGGGTGAAAGGGTCAGCGTCTACACGCTCCTGCCGGAGGGGGCTGAACCACACTCCTTTCAGCTCACTCCGAAGGTCTTGTCCAGGGCTCTTGAGGCGGACATCGTGATGATAACGGGTCCAGGCCACTGCCCGTTCGAGGACGAACTCTACGAGTCCCTGTCTGGGGAGGTCTCGTTCTTAACGCTGGAGGACTACGGGAGGCACGGCTGCCAGCTCAGGGAGTTCCCGGGCGTAGGCCTGAACATACACGGGTACTGGCTGGACCCTGAGAACGCCGTGGCGGTGGCTGAGGCCTTCTGCGAGAGGCTGTGCGAACTCGACCCCGAGGGTGAGGCGTACTACAGGGAGAGGCTGAGGGAGTTCTCGGAGAGGGTTCTCAACCTCTCCTCGGCCAAGCCCCTCGAGGGGTTTAGGGCGATCGTCTCGAAGCCCGTGGAGGCCTACCTCTGCAGGGCTCTGGGCGTCGAGGTGGTGGGCGTCCTATCGACGGGGAGCTCCCCGCTCGGTGCGAGGGAGATGTGGAGGCTGTACGATGAGGCAGGCCGGGACGTAGACCTCATCGTGGTCTCGGACGAGTCCGAGCGGGGTAGGGTCGGGGAGTTCGCCAGGCAGCTCTCGAGGGATACGGGTGTGCCCGTACTTAGGCTTAGGATACTCTCCGGGGACTTCGGGGGGTACACGGACATGCTGGAGTGGAACATAAGCCACTCGGACGAGTTCACCACGGAGCCCGGAGCTCCAGCCCGCTCGCTGCTCGTCTCCCTAGCCGTCGCCTCGGCCTCGACCGCAGTCTCCTTGGCCGTCTCTGTGGGGAGGGGGAAGTTTGGTGGGGGTTGAGTTCGACTCCGTGACGGTCAGGGTCGGCGGCAAGACCGTCCTGGAGGACGTCTCCTTCAGCGTAGAGGACTCGTTCTCGCTCGGGATAGCGGGTCCCAACGGAGCTGGCAAGACGACGCTCCTCAAGACCATCCTGGGGTTCGTCAAGCCTTTCAGGGGGAGGGTCAGAGTGTTCGGCCTCGACCCAGTCAGGGAGGGGAACAGGGTCAGGAGGATGGTGGGCTACGTACCCCAACACGAGAGGATATCCAGGAACGTACCACTCCCCGTGAGGGAGGTCGTGCTCATGGGCAGGCTCGTCAAGAGACCTCCACCGAGGACGCCTAGACCTGAAGACTTCGAGGCGGTTGAGGAGGCTCTCAGATGCGTCGGAATGGAGGGTTTTGAGGAAAGCCCTTTCAGCAGCCTCTCGGGAGGACAGCAGCAGAGGGTTCTCGTGGCGAGGGCGCTGGCGTCCAACCCAAGGCTCCTGATGCTCGACGAGGGTCTTGCATCCGTGGACGTGGATGGGAGGCTTGAGATAATGGAGCACTTGATAAGGTGCCACAAGGTCAGGGGGATGAACATCATAATCGTGACGCACGACCTCGGCCTGATAAGGCGGTACTGCGACATGGCCCTTCTGCTGAACAGGAGGGTCTACGCATTCGGACAGCCCTCCGACGTCCTCCAGCCCGAGACTTTGAGGAAGACGTACGGCCCGTCGCTGGCGATAGCCGACCACTGGTGAGGCCTCATGCTCCCGCTCTTCCTTCTCAGGGCAGCCGTCTCTATGGGTCTGCTTTCGATGATAGCCGGAACCGCAGGCCTATACACGGAGATGAGAGGCCTGTCCTTCCTGGTGGCCGCCTCAGCCCACGCAGCCCTCGGAGGAGCCGCCCTCGGGGTTTTCCTGAGCCTCCGTGGAGTCCCGCTCCCACCTGAGGTCTTCGCCCTCCTCTTCTCGGTCTTGGTCGCCGTGCTCGCCGGCCTGGTGGGTGGGAGGGCTTTGGAGGCTGCGAGGATGGAGACCGCTGTGGGGGTTGCCTTCGCCCTCTCGATGTGCTCCGCATCGCTGTTCCTGTACTACATACCGCCGGCCATGCAGCCTCTGGTATGGTCCTACATAGTCGGAGACCCGCTCCTCGTGACGGGCAGGGAGCTCCTCATGCTCTCCTCAACCACATCGGCCACGGTCATACTCTTCGCCGTGTTCAGGAGGGAGTTCACGTACGTCTGCTTCGACCCTGAGGGAGCCGCAGCCCACGGCCTGAGGACGAGGCTGTACAACACGGTGATGCTCGTCCTCGTCGCCGCCTCCGTCTCGCTCGCTTGCAAGGTCGTGGGGGCCATACTCATGTACGTCGTGATGATAATGCCCGCAGCCGCCTCCTCGAGGCTTTCGAGGAGCCTAAGCTCCATGACCCTCCTCACAGCTTTCTCAGCCCTCTCCTTCCAGCTGCTCGGACTGGCGTCCTCAGCCCTGCTCGACGCCCCAGCGGCCGCTGTGGCAGGCGTGCTGTGCTCCGTCTTCTACGCTCTCTCGCTTAAGTTCGGTAGGTCTGGCTAGACTCTCGTGAAGCTCTCGACCGTCTCTGAGTCCAGCCTCTTGGCGAGGGCTACCACGAGCCTGACTGCGTTTTCGACGTCTTCGAGGCTCAGGACTCCGACGTGGCTGTGTATGTGCCTCGTGGGTACGCCTATCACGACGGTCGGGCATCCGGCTCCGTGTAGGTGTATCTGGCCTGCGTCTGTACCCCCTGTGGCGCAGTGGCTGAGCTGGAGCGGTATACCCTCCTCCTCCGCCACCTGGATTACGAGCTCCTTGAAGGGCTGGTTCGGTATCATCGTCCTGTCGAAAGTGACGAGGGTGGGTCCCTTACCCATCTTCGACGGCGCCTTCTTCGGCTCTATGCCCGGCACGTCTCCCGCTATGTCCACTTCGAGCACTATGGCTGCGTCGGGCTCGACGACGTGGGATATCGTCCTGGCACCCCTGAGGCCGACTTCTTCCTGGACCGTGGCGGCTCCGTACAGCGTGTTCGGATGGTCTATACCCTGCTCCTTTATCCGTCTCAGGGCTTCCATGAATATGAAAGCACCAATCCTGTCGTCGAACGCCTTGCCCATCGCCACCTTACCGTCCCTGAGGACCATGAACGGCGACCAGGGAACGGCGGGGTCTCCAATCCTTACCCCCAGCTCCTCGACCTCCTCCTTCGACGTGGCTCCAACGTCTATGTACATGTCCTCCTTCTTGACGACCTTCCTACGCTCCTCCTCCGGAAGCAGGTGGGGGGGCTTGGCCGCTATGACCCCCATCACGTCTCCCTTCCGTGTCCTTATGACCACCCTCTGACCCAGCAGAACCTGATCCCACCATCCACCCAGCGGTGCGAACGTCAGGAAGCCTGTCTTCTCGTCCACGCCCGTTATTACGAAGCCGACTTCGTCTATGTGGCCGGCCAGCAGCACCTTGGGTTTCTCGGAGGAGCCTTTCACGGCGAACGTAAGCGAGCCGAGGCGGTCTGTCAGGACTTCGTCGGCGTATGGGGTCATGTATTCCTTTATTATCTTGGAGACCTCCCTCTCGAACCCCGGTGGTCCGAAGGCCTCGCACATCTCCTTCAACACGTTCAAAGCCTTCTGGTCGAACATCCTGGACACCATACAATGTCCACGGGAACATATTTAGGCCATACGGCCTAACCCCTTGTTGGTAGGTTTGGTCAGGGTCATCGCAGACCTCCACATACACAGCAAGTACAGCAGAGCCACGAGTATGCGCATGGAGATAGGTGAGATAACCAGGTTCTCCGAGATTAAGGGCCTAAACCTTGTGGGAACAGGCGACTTTACGCATCCCGCATGGTTCGAGGAGCTCCGGAGGGACCTCGTCGAGGCTCCTGAGGGGTCTGGCATATACGCTCCAGCCCGCATGCCCACGTCGAAGGTCAGGTTCATGGTGACGGGTGAAATCTCGACCGTGTTCGAGTGGGAGGGTAAGACGCGGAAGATACATCATCTGCTCCTCATCCCGGACTTGGAGGTGGCTGACCAGGTGAGGGAGGTTCTGTCCAGGTTTGGGGACCTATCCGTGGACGGGAGGCCGACGCTGAACGCCCCGGCGCCTGAGGTTGTGGAGGCTATAATGGAGGTTTCCAGCGACGTGGCGGTCATACCTGCCCACGTCTGGACGCCTTGGTTCAGCCTGTTCGGAGCGTTCAGCGGGTTCGACAGGGTTGAGGACTGCTACCAGGACATGACGAAGCACATATTCGCCCTCGAGACAGGCCTCTCCTCGGATCCCCCGATGAACTGGAGGCTGAGCAGCCTCGACAGGTACGCACTTGTGTCGAACAGCGACAGCCACTCCCCCTGGCCTTGGAGGATAGGCAGGGAGGCGAACGTGTTCGAGCTGCGTGAGGTCTCATACCGTGAGGTCGTGGAGGCCATAAGGCTTCGGGACGGGAGGTTCAGGATGACGATAGAGGTCAACCCAGCATACGGTAAGTACCACTGGACGGGCCACAGGAAGTGCGGAGTCTCGATGCCCCCGAGCGAGGCCATCAAGCTCGGGAACGTGTGTCCGGTGTGCCGTAGGAGGCTGACCAAGGGTGTGGAGCAGAGGGTTGAGGAGCTGGCTGACAGGCCTATGGGGTTCAGACCTGAGGGAGCCGTGGACTACGTCCACCTCCTACCCCTCTCGGAGATAATATCCGCGGTCACGGGTTCGAGGAGCCTGGCCAGCGGACGTGTGTGGGAGACCTACATGAAGCTCATCAAAGAGTTCGGAGACGAGTTCACCGTCCTGTTGGACGCACCGAAGGACGACATAGCCAGGGTCGCCGGGGAGAGGATAGCCGAGGCCGTAATAAGGGTCAGGGAGGGGAGGGTTAAGGTCGTGCCGGGGTACGACGGAGTCTACGGTCAGATACTGATATTCGAGGAGCCTGTGCCAGAGAGGGAGGGACAGACGACCCTCAGCGACTTCTTCTAGACGAGCCTCCACTCCACGCCGAGCTCGTCCAGCAGTCCGGCCACCATACGCCGTCTACGGCCCTTGAGACTCTTCTCCACGAAAGCCAGCTCGACGCCGTCCACCGTCCTCTCCACCATCTGGGACACGAGCTCCAAGTCCAGGAGGTCTACGGAGTACTTCGAGCACACGTGACCGAAAGCGTATTCCGTCTCCATCTTGGAGAACGTCGGGGCGTAGTGTCCTCCCCCAAACCCGACCACGGCGGGAACCCTGGAGGCTTCCACGTCTCTGAGAGCCTCGACGACCGCCTCGGCCAGACATCGGTAGGCCCTCGGGTCGCTCCACTGCTCCTCGGAGCTCCCAACCTCCGCGAAGAACATGGGCGTCCTGTACGAAGTCGGCGGGTGGTGGGTCGCCTCCAGCGAGACCCTGTAGCCCTCCGGAGCTCCCTCCAGAAGCCTCAGGAAGACCCTCCTCATCGCATTCGCCGGAACCCTCTGCAGCTGCCTGGCCTCTCCGCCGTAGGCGGGCTCGCCGAAGTTTCCCGTGGCGTGGACGGTTAGGCACGGTATCGCCTTAGCGGACTCGTGTCTGTAAACCACAGCCAGGTAGTCCACGCCCGCTCTCTCAGCCAGCCCATCCAGGTCAGGCCTCTCCGAGGGTTCGGGGACGAGAGGTTCCTCGACCACTATGACGGGCACGCCGTGGACTTCGAAAAGCCTGTCCGATGCTCCCTCGGCCTCCTCGGCCAGGGCCTTCAGGACGTTTCGGCTTAGCGGGTCGGCCTTAGAGACGAGTATCCCGCCGCGCATTCGTTATGGGTTGTGTGGAAAGTTTGATAAGCGTTCCCTCCAGCCCTATCATGGTGTCGAGTTTTGGGCAGGGTCAAGCGAGGAGCCACCTGCAGCGTCAAGGGATGTGAACGGGAGGCCGTTAGGTCGCTTTCGCTGGACAAGGTTAAGGCCGCCGGGCTGGATGTGGAAGGAGGTAGGAGGGCATACCTGTGTGAGGAGCACTACAAGGAGTACAAGAAGAGGACGAAGAAGCAGCGTAAGGCTGAGCTTTGGAGGTTCAAGGCGTTAACCCGAGCCTAAACGTTTAAGCCCCACCGTGGGGACTGAATCCATGGGCGATGAACCCTACTCCCGGCTCTGACGGGAGTGATGAAAACATACCCGGGTGAGCCGCTCAGGGGCTGTGAGGAGCACCGGATAACCTGAACCCTCAGGGATGTTGAGCGGAGTGAGCTCTGAGCCCCAAACTTCTATCCTCTAAACCTCGGCCTCCTCGACACGAGCATCGGAAGCGGCAGGGGCTTGAACGGTTTTCCCTTAGTCTTCTCCCTGATTTCGGCTACGAGCTCCTCCACCGTCATGTCCCTAACCTCTCCGAGCTCCCTGACCCTGACCGCCAGGACGCCGGTCTCCTGCTCCCTCTTTCCGTAGACGACTATGTACGGTATCCACTCCCTCTCCCCGTCCCTAACCCTCTTCTGAACCGTCTCATCCCTGTCGTCCACGTCTGCCCTGACCATGCCGTCCCTAAGCTTCTCAGCCACCGAGACGGCTCCGTCTATGTACGGCTCTGAGACGGGTATCACCCTGACCTGGGTGGGGGACAGCCAGAGCGGGAGCATGGGCGTCTCCCCGTTCTTCATCCTCATGTGCGCCTTCTCCAGGAGCGCGTACATGCACCTCTCTATGGCTCCACTCGGAGAACAGTGCAGTATTATTGGGTGTCGTCTCTCCCCGTTCTCGTCCACGTAGGTTATGCCGTACCTCTCAGCGTTCTCCACGTCTATCTGGTCCGTGGATAGGGCCGAGGCTTTGCCAAGGCTGTCCACGAAGTTGAACTCCCACTTGAGGACGAAGTAGAAGAACCTTTCATCCCACATCTCCACGAGCGAGGGCCTGCCGAACTCCCTGACCAGGTCCCAGAGTATGTCGCCGTGGTCTCTGTAGAAGTCCCTCGTGACCCTTATGCCCAGCTCGTAGTCCCCGGGCTCCAACCCGATTTCGCCGAGAACCCTCCTCGAGAGCTTGAAACGTCTCATCAGCTCCTCCCTCGCCTGGTCCAAGTCTCTGCAGAGGGCGTGGCAGTCGGGCATCGTGAAAGCCCTTAGCCTCCTCAACCCGACGAGCTCTCCTCGGAGCTCCCTCCTGAAGCTGTACCTCGTAAGCTCGTATATCCTGACGGGTAGGGCCCTGTAGGATATCGTGGCGTCGCTGAGGATGAGGAACTGTCCGAAGCATGCTGCGAACCTCAGGAAGAAGGTCTTTCCCTCGGAGTCTATCGTGTACTGCCTGGCTGGGAACCTGTTGAAGTAGCTCGACAGCGACGGGTGGGTTATGTCGTACATGACGGGTGTCTCGACCTCCATCGCCCCGTACTCGACGACCCTCCTCGTCACGAGCTCCTCTATCAGAGACTTGATGAGCCTGCCCTTCGGGTAGTACCTCAGGTTTCCGGGGTCCGAGGCGGGCTCGTAGTCTGCGATTTCAAGCCTCCTCATCAACTTGGTGTGGGGGGGCTCCTCCCTGACAACCCTGACCTTCTTCATCTCGTACTCCGCAAAAAGCCTCAGCGTCTCCCAGCCTGTGAAGTCGAACTCGTCCACGGGCACGAGTTCTCTCTCCGGCGTGGCGATGTACCAGTAGGACTTGATCTTCTCCTCAGCCTTCAGGGCCTTCGGAACTTCGCTGGGAGAAGGTTTGCCGGGGGGCTTAACTATCCTGTTTGGCGCTCGTCCACCCCTTGCACCTCGAATAAGCCATGACATCAGGGTGGATTTAAGCCTTCTCCTCCAGACGGGCCTCCTCGACTACGAGGTACCCGGAATCCCCCAGCCAGACTGTCCTCGACCTGACTATCGCTATCCGCCTCCTGTACACGGGGGCGTCCAACACAAGCGTCTCGTATTCGCCCCCCTCGCCGCAAGGGTTTACCCCGTACCTCCTGCT
>CBFDTC010000044.1:0-9117 GCA_965612785.1 Candidatus Bathyarchaeota archaeon | reverse complement strand
CTGTCACATTACTCTTTCTTTGAATGGTGTGGCCTGCTCCATCGAGTATTATGTTATCTCTTTCAACCACAATCCCGTCAGCATAGCTCATGATATCACCTGTTAACGTGTAGGTTACGTTATCATGGGTTTTTATTGGAGCGTCTGGAGGGTATACGCTTCCATCAGCCCTAATGTGGATAGTTCCGATCCAAACATTAGGGATCTCCCTCACCACCCTTATGCCAGCCGGCAGGGCGACGCTTAGAGACGCTATCAGGGCTGCAGTAATCAGGGCGGCGACGTACGGGAGAACCTTACCCTTCATCCCAATCATCTTTCAAGACGCTGAGGCAGGAAAACGTTACTGAAGATACTTCGCCATGTGACAGTACAGCCTCATTACAGAGTCTGCCACTCCCTACGTGGCACGGTTAGGTCGCTGGGAGCCTTTCCAACTCATGTCTGAATGCCGACGTGTCTCTCCATATAGCTCCTGGAGCCGTAAACTCTTATTTAGCTTTCTAAGCCCGCTTTAACCTTTAAATTCCGCATTACACAATAAACGATGTGGTTTAAAGGGGGTGGCCTACATGGCTGGGAGGAAGAAGAAGGAGTATATGGAGCGCATAGAACGGGCCCTGGCCATACTCAAGACCATATCCGAGGACGTAACCACCCCGAGGAACATCCGAAGAACTGCGGACCAGGCTGCCAGCATGCTCAAGGACGAGTCCGTGACGTTCGGCGTGAGGGCGTCGAACGCCATATCGATCCTGGATGAGATACTTCAGGATCCGAACATGCCTCCCTACACTCGGGTGCGCATATGGAACGTCATAAGCGTCCTGGAGGGGATAAAGGACTAGCCTCGTAAGTGAGATGTCTTGTACATGGTAGTGGACACGCACGCCCACCTGAACGAGCTTAAGGACGTGGACAAGGCCCTGGAGAGGGCAGCATCCGCGGGCGTAGTGGCTGTAGTCGCCATGAGCATGGACAGGGAGTCCTGCCTCCAGACCATCCAGATATGCCGGAAGTTCAGGGGTTTCGCCTACCCAGCTGTCGGAGTTCATCCCCAGACGGTGGTGGAGAAGGGGAACGTGGAGCAGGACATAAGGGCGGTCAGGAGGTTCGTGAAGAAGTGCGTGGCCGTAGGCGAAGTGGGACTCGACTTCTGGTACAGGCAGGCGAGGAAGGATGAGAAGGTTAGGGAGAGGCAGATGAGGGTCTTCAAGAGGATGCTTAAGATAGCCGCCAGGTACGACAAACCCGTCTCCATACACAGCAGGGGGGCCTGGAACGAGTGCCTCGAAACCGTCAAGAGCTTCGGACTCCGGAAGGTCGTGTTCCACTGGTTCAGCGGCCCGAGGAAGGTTCTGGACGAGATACTCGACCTCGGCTACTACGTCTCAGCCACACCGGCCGTGGAGTACAGCAAGGCCCACCGTGAAATCATAGCGAGGACGCCGATAGACAACCTCCTCCTGGAGACGGACACACCCGTGAAGTACGGGAGCTTCACAGCCGAGCCTGCTGACGTGGTCCGAGCTCTGAAGGCCGTGGCCAAGCTCAAAGGCATCAGCGAGGCTGAGGTGGCCGATGTGACGACTGAGAACGCCCTAAAACTGTTTGGAATAACGGTCTAACGGAAGATAAGGTATATATCTCCCGCCTCACTCCATATAGTGGCGAAGCCCAGCCCGGGATCCCACATGGAGTATAAGCCCGTCTCCGTAAGGGAGCTTTTGACCCAGATGAAGAACCTCTCAGAGCTGATGATAGACCTCGCCTACTCCGCCGTGATGTTCGAAGACCGACAGCTCGCGGAGGAGGTCGTCAAGCTCGAACAGCGTGTGAACGAGATGAGCTACCAGCTCCTCCTCCACGCAGCCATGGCGGCGAGGGGCAGGTGGGAGGCCGAGCTCGCAAGCGGCGTAAGCCAGATAGCCATAGCCGCCGACAGGATATCGAACGCAGCGGCGGACATAGCCAAGACCGTCCTGCTCGGCATACCCGTCTCGCCGGCTGTCAAGAGGGCTTTGAGGAGGAGCGAGGAGACCGTGTCCATGGCCAAGGTTGAGGAGGGTTCAAAGCTGGTCGGTAAGACTTTGGATGAGTTGAGCCTGGAGACGAAGATAGGCGTGGACGTGATTGCCGTCAGGAGGGAGGGTAGGCTTTTCATAGACCCTAAAGGCGACTTCGCCCTCATGCCAGGCGACCGGGTGATAATAAGGGGCTCCTACTCCGGCGTGGAGGAGTTCAAGTCGCTGGCCATGGGGGGTTTAGAGGATGAAGACTCTGGAGAGGGAGTTTAGGGAGATAGAGGAGACCCTGAAGGAAGTCAAGGAATCCTCGGAGCTGATGATAGACCTCGCCTACACAGCCCTCCTGCTCAACAACAGGGAGATAGCCGAGGACGTCCTCGAACTCGAGGAGAAGATGGACGAACTCCACCTCAACCTGGAGAAGATGGCCCTGAAGGCCTGCTCAGTCGCCAGGGACCCCGTGTCACTCCTGAGCGTGCTTAGGATAAGCTCGGCCGCCGAGGAGCTGGCGGACGCGGCTTCGAGGATGGCTGAGGTGGTCCTCAAGGGCATAGAGACGCAGCCCATACTGAGCTTCGTCGTCGAGGAGGCTGAGGAGACTGTCGTCAGGGCGAGGGTCTCCGAGGACTCCGTCATGGCCGGCAGGTCCATAGCGGACCTAGACCTGGAGGACAGGATAGGCATGCGTATAATAGCTGTCAGGAGGGGAAGCCAGTGGATATACGACCCACCGGACTCCCTGAAGCTGATGCCCGACGACGTCCTCATAGCTCGGGGGTACTCTGAAGGTAGGGAGATGTTCCTCAAGATAGCCTCAGGGGAGGTTCGGACGCTCTGACTACTCCGACAGTCTTCGTCGTAGGGCCGGCTGGGTCGGGGAAGACCCTCCTGACTTCCACGCTTACCAGCTGGCTGAGGCTGTCAGGCGTCGACGTCATAGCCGTGAACCTCGACCCAGGGGCCATGGTGCTACCGTACACGCCGGACGTGGACGTCAGGGACTACGTGAGGGTCGAGGACCTGATGAGGGAGCGTATGCTCGGGCCCAACGGGGCCATGGTACTCGCGTGTGACATGCTCTCCGACTACGTGGACGACATCAGAGAGGAGGTTGAGTCCGTCGAGCCCGACCTGGTGGTCGTGGACACGCCTGGACAGATGGAGCTTTTCGCGTTCAGGGACGTCGGCCCGTACATGGTGGAGGAGCTTGGCGGGGAGAAGTCTGCGGTTCTGTACATATTCGACGCCCTGTTCTCGAAGAACCCCCTAAACTACGTCATGTCCGTGTTCCTCGCAGCAGCCGTCCACAACAGGTTCCTCGTACCGCAGGTTCACGCCCTGAACAAGGTTGACCTTCTGTCGAGGGAGGAGCTCGAAACCCAGCTGAGGTGGTCGACGAGTCCGGAGGAGCTTCAGGAGGACCTCAGCAGAACGCTTGCTGGGATGGGTCGGGTGATGAGCGAGAACATAATCCAGGCCGTCCTTGCACTAGGTGTCGAGTTCTCCCCGATACCCGTCTCAGCCAAGACCGCCGACGGTTTGGTGGACCTGTACGCCGAGTTGGAGAGGGCTTTGGGCGTGGTGGAGTAAACCTTATATTAGGAAAATCTTCCTACCTATGTTGTGCGGCCCACGAGGAGGATAGCCCTAATCACCGTGCTGACGGCCCTGTCAGTCGCATCCAACTACGCCCTCTCATCGATACCCAACGTAAACCTAATGGACACCATCGTCATGGTGAGCGGAGCCCTGTACGGACTGCAGGTCGCAATCCCCGTCGCAGTCCTGTCATGGGCCGTCTACGGAACGCTGAACCCATACGGGTTCTGCCTCCCCATACTCACGGCCACAGCCTCGTCGGAACTCGTCTACGCCTTTGCGGGGAGGATGCTGCGGAACGACGTTCTGAACGACCTGAACTCAGGCGGCTTCAGGGGCTACTTGTCGCTTGGGGCCAAGCTGGCAATAATCGGATGTCTCTGCACGCTCATATACGACTTCCTCACGAACGTGGCGTTCGCCGCAGTCTTCGGTGTGAAGCTTGCAGTGGCCCTGATACAGGGCGTACCCTTCTCCGCGATGCATGTGGCTGGAAACAGTCAGATCCTCCTCTGGGCCGCACCTGCCGTGATTAAGGGTTTGGAGAGGAGTGGTCTGCATGAAGTCTAACGGCTGGAAGTGGGCCTTCCTAGGCGTCCTGTGCTGGGCTCTGATCTCCACAGGCTTCCTAGGATACTACTACAAGTCTTACAGGAACACGGCAAACCTCTACGTCCAGACACAGTCGAAGCTGGATCAGGCACTGTCAGACCTGGCGGAGCTACAGAGTCTCTACAATCAGGTACTCTCGAACTTAGAGGAGACGGAGAGCCTCTACAACCAGACGCTGTCGGAGCTGGAGAAGTATACGGTCCTCGTCAACATATGCATAGACTACGGAAACGGGACTGTCGTGTGGTATAACGATACGAGAGTCCCCCTCGGGGCGACGCTGTTCAACGCTACCTCCGAGGTGGCGGTCTTAAACTACACTGTCTGGAACCTCCCAGGATACGGATACCCGGACGACAAGGCCATCTTCATAGACGCAATAAATGGGGTTTGGAACGACTACCAAGCAAATAAGTATTGGCAGTGGTACTACTGGGACGGATCTCAGTGGGTTCTTGGACCTGTGGGATGCAACCACCCCGACGCCACGGTCGAGGACGGCGGAATCTACATGTGGCGCTACGAGACCGTAAGCTGGTGACATTTATCCATAATAAACTCCCCTTATATTTTTGGGTTGAAGCTTGGGATAAAGGAGGTGCTCCTGCTCCTAATCCTCGACAAAGAGGGGCCTATGGGACGCTACAGGCTCAGGAAGGCCTTGGACATGACTGAGGGCCGTGTTAGGGGGATGCTGACGAGAATGGGGCGTGAAGGACTCCTGGAGGCCGGTAAGCTCGGTTGCCGGCTGACGATGAGAGGAAGGGAGGTCGTGAAAAGCTGGATGAGGGAGCACGGGGTGGTCAGGATTGAGGAGGTGAACCTAACCGAGCTGGGAGTTGGACCCCACACGGTCGTCATACAGATAAGGGGTGGTGCCCGACACGTCAGGACGGGTGTAGAGGAGAGGGATGTGGCGGTCAGGTACGGAGCCCTCGGGGCTGTGAACATCACGTTCACCGAAGGAAAGCTGAGCATACCGTCTGTCTACGACGACCTCTCCAAAGATCATCCAGCCCTCTCCAAGGCCATAATCGAGAGGTTCAAACCCAGCGAGGGAGACCTGCTCGTAGCCCCGTTCGCCGAGGACAGGTACAGGGCCCTCGAGGCAGCCGTAGCCGTGGCGATGTCCCTTCGAGGGGGTTGAGTGGCGTTTATATCACCCGGTTGAGGCTGGAATAATGGGTTGAGGACCGGCGTGGCGGAGCTCCCCCTACACTACGGGAGGGCTCCGAGGTGGCTTTTCAACCGCATGGTCAAGCTCTCCAAGGCCGTAGCCGAAGTCATAATAGACGAATACGGGACCCAAGAACTCCTAAGACGCCTGGCCGACCCGTTCTTCTTCCAGTCCCTCTCATGCGCCCTCGGCTATGACTGGCACTCAAGTGGGACGACCACGGTGACGTGCGCGGCTTTGAGAGAGGCTCTGAGCGTAGAGGAGCACGGTGTAGCCGTGGCCGGGGGGAAGGGTAGGGCTTCGATGAGGACGCCCGAGGAGGTTGTCAGGAAGGGCGTCGAGATGGGCCTCGGAGACGGTGTGATAGAGCGTCTGGTGTACACGAGCAGGATGTCGGCCAAGGTGGACAACGCGGTCCTCCAGGACGGGTACACGCTGTACCACCACACGATCGTGTTCGACGAGCGTGGGCGGTGGGTCGTCGTACAGCAGGGGATGAACCCTGAGGACAGGTACGCCAGGCGGTACCACTGGTGCTGGGAGGGGCTGGAGAGCTTCGTCGTGGAACCCCACAGGGCCATCGTCTGCGACAGACGTATGCCGGTTGCCCTGAACATGACCGACAGGGCTTCCGAGGGGTGTCGGAGGGCTTCGAGGGACTTGGTGATGGATGGACCGAGGAGGCTTGCCAGGATGCTCAAGTCGTTGAGGCCGGCTTGGCAGAGGTCGCTGTCCGAGTGGGACCCGAACGTGAGGGACGCAGGCCTGCGGATGGAGGTGTTGAGGATGCCGAGGAGGGTGAACTGGGACGCCGTCAAGAGGGCATACGAGCTTCAGCCGAGGAACTACGAGGAGCTCGTGGCGGTGAGGGGTTTAGGCCCTTCCACGGTCAGGGCCCTCGCACTCCTCTCCCAGCTGATATACGGAGAGCCCCCGAGCTGGAGGGACCCTGTGAAGTACTCTTTCACCGTGGGGGGTAAGGACGGCGTACCGTACCCTGTGAGGAGGGACGTGTACGACAGCGTCATCCAGTTCCTCAGGGACGCCATACAGAGGGCCGAGGTTGGAGACCGTGAGAAGCTCAGGGCTTTAAAAAGGCTCTCCAGAGTCTCCCTGGGGGAATACGGAACGTAAGACACAAACCCCACGCCGGCCGTAACGCTATTCGGAGGGCTGTGAGGCCACCCGAGGATGCTGACCCGCAGGGCGTGATGAACACTCGGGAGGCTGAGCCTCCTCCAAAGCCTCCAGAGGCTCAGCTCCCCTGACGAGCGCCCTCCTGAGCTTCTCGGCAACCGTGAGGGCCTTCTCCATCAGGGGTTCCGTGACGAAGCCCTTCCAGACTGCCTTTTCAAGCTTCTCGAAGTCTATCACCCTGACCCTCCCGTCGGGAAGCCTGACCACATCGACTTCGAGGTCTACGTACCTGCAGGTCCTCGGGTAGACCTCTATGGGCGTGTTCACGTTGTAGAACTCTCCCTTCAGCCTACCTGAGGCGGAGTAGTACATGTGGACGAGCGTCCAACAACCTTCCCTCACCAGGGTGACGCCCCAGTCACCCCACTCCTTCCTGACGCCGAGACCGTCGTAGAAGCCTCCCCCCACGAACCTCCTCTCCAGGGTGATCGTACACGACTCTCTGTCAAACTCCCTCACCGTGCCCCAGAGCCTCACGGTGAACCCGCTGGGCTTCACGTGTTCCACGTACATCCTCGACCCCACCCTAACCCTGCCGTACACGAGCTCCCCCAGAAGCCTCTCCCCCTCAGCCTTCAAGTCTACGCCGGGACGCTCGGCCTCGTCCACGAGCTCCGGGTTGACTATCTTGAGCATGTGGTGTCTCGGTATGGTCGGCGTCACGGAAGCCCTAACCCCATCCAAGAAAATCTTGGAGTTCCTCGTGAGCTCCAACTCGTAAGTCATGTAGGGATCCACACCCACCCCGGAACACCCGTGGAAACCCCTCGGCCTCGGCAGGACGTCCGGTATGGCCGCGACCAGCGTGCGGACCACCTCCTCGACGGCTCCTTCGACGCCGAACACCGTCAGCCTGTGGCCGTCAGGCCTGGAGGAAACGGCTGCGTCCTCGTCCTCGTCGCACCATTCCACGCCGAGACGCTCGCATATCGGTTTTGAGGGCTTGACTATCCTGAAGCCGGCGTCCAGGAGGAGCTTCGTCACAGCCGTCGCGTATATGCCCCTGACGGCAACCTTGAAAGTCATGTCGGCTTCATACTAACGAGGCAGTGTCGTAAGATAAGGTTGGTGTGGCCTGACGTCGCTGGCGGCGTGTTGTGGAATGTTCTGCGTTTGCCGGAACTTTCGTAAAAAATTCAACATCAAAGGTTGGTACGTTCGTATGCAACGGGTGGAAATTGGAAATATTTATCGGTTTGGGCGTGTTTAGTTTAAGGGGAGTAAAGGTGGAGGAAATCAGGATTCATGGGAGGGGTGGACAGGGGGTAGTTCTGCTCGGCGAACTCATAGCCCTGGCCGCATCCTACGAAGGGAAGTTCTGCAGGTCCTTCCCGCTCTACGGGCCTGCGAGGAGGGGGCCGCCCGTAACCTCGTTCGTCCAGATAGGTAGGGAGGAGGAGTCCACGAGGAGCATGATCAGAAGGCCTAAGTACCTCATAATCCTTGACCCAAACCTGCCATCCTACGTCGACGTGACGTACGGGTTCCTCGAGGGCGGAGTCGTCGTCCAGAACACGACTCGGGGCCCTGAGGAGGTGCTCAAGAACCTTGAGGTTAAGGCATCTAAGGTCTGCGTGGTGGATGCGACCTCGATAGGGATGAAGGTTCTGGGGAGGCCCATACCAAACACGGCTGTGTTGGGAGCGTTCGTCAGGGCAACCGGCTTGGTAGGGCTCGAATCCGTCAAGAAGGCCATAATGAAGCGTTTCAGGGGTGAAGTGGCTGAGAGGAACGTCAGGGCCGCTGAGCTGGGTTTCGAGAACGCTGTCGTAAGGAGGGTTGAGGTCTGTATTCACTAGGACAGCTCGTTAAGGAGGTTAAGGAAGTCAAGGGAATGCTCGTGTACGGGAAGCTTCAGGGAGGCCTGTACGTCGGAGACTGGAGGGTGCTGACGCCCAAGCTCCTGGAGGAACGCTGCAAGAAGTGTTGGCTCTGCGTCGAGTACTGTCCGGAGGGAGCCGTGTCCAAGGGGGAGAAGGGCCCCGTGTTCGACCTCAGGTTCTGTAAGGGCTGTGGGATATGCGCCCACGAGTGCCCCGCTAAGGCAATCCAGATGGTCCGGGAGGTCTAACCTCCATGCCCACCCAGGACGTGATGACAGGCAACAAAGCGGTAGCCCACGGTGTCCGGCTTTCGAGAGTCCAGGTCATACCGATATACCCGATAACACCCCAGACATCCATAGTCGAGCACATAGCCGAGTTCATAGCAGACGGAGAGATGGATGCGGAGTACATACACGCCGAGAGCGAACACTCCGCCATGGCCGCGGCCATAGGGGCCTCCCTGGCCGGGGCGAGGGTGTTCACCTCGACCTGTTCGCAGGGGCTTGCGTACATGCATGAATGCGTAGCCCAGGCAACTGCGTACAGGACGCCGATACTGATGGCGGTCGTGAACAGGACGCTCGGGTGGTACTGGTCCACGGGTCCAGACTACTCGGACATGATGCCTGAGATGAACCTCGGGTGGATAGTCGTTTCCGTGGAGAGCAACCAGGAGGCC
>CBFDTC010000043.1:0-9306 GCA_965612785.1 Candidatus Bathyarchaeota archaeon | reverse complement strand
AATATTAGTGCCAGGTTCGTGAGCAACTGAGTCCACAAACCCTTTCACCGAGTGGGTCTCTTATAAGAGAGACGAGGCCATCTTAAAAGGTTTTCTAACACCACCATACCCGGCTTTAAGGTAAACGTTAAATAAGATTTAGGTTATGTCTGAAAGGTAATTAAGGAGGGTTACCCCTTGCTGGTCGGAGACGCCCTACAACTCGCACTACTTTTAGCCGCAATCGCACTCGCACTCCTGGCAGTAGAGGTCAAGGACCTACTGGCCGCAGCCGTGAGCCTCGGAGGCATGTGTGCAGTCCTAGCCATGCTGTTCTGGATGCTGTCTGCCCCCTACGTGGCCGTGTTCCAGCTCGCGATATACGCGGGCGCCGTCCTCGTGCTGTTCGTGGCCACGATATACCTGACCAGGAGGCGATAGACGTTGGGAACGGCTTACAGAGCCCTGGTCCTGTGCATCCTCCTCGTGGCGGCCATGGCGACCGCGTACGCCATAGGCCGGTTTGGACCCGAGTTTCCGAAGCCCACCCCACTCGAAGGCCAGCTGGTGTCCAACCAGCCTCCCTTGGCCGTGGGCAGTGGGGTGAGCAGGTTCATGTGGGGCGACAGGACTGTAGACATGATCACGCAGGCCTTCCTGCTGTTCGTGACGGCCGTCGCGTGTATAGCCTTGTTGAGGCCTGTCAGGAGGAGGTGAGGAGATGCTGCCCACGTATGTTTACCTGATGTTTGCGTTCGCCCTCGTGTTCATCGGTCTGTACTGTCTCTCAGCTAAGAGGAACATGATAAGGATGCTTTTCGGAGTCGAGATACTGCTGAACGCGGCCAACCTGTGCTTCATAGCCTTCTCCTCCAGGTGGCCTCCGCACGTGGACGCCCTCGGCCATGCCGTGGCCATCATGTCGATAATAATCGGAGGATGCGTCATAGCCGTGGGACTCTCCATGATACTGAACGCCTACAGGCACTACAAGACGCTCGACGTAAAGGAGCTCAGGAGGTTGAGGTGGTAAGAGGTGTTCCCGGCTACTCTCCTAATCCTGATGGCTGGTTCAGTCGCGGCGGCGTTCTTCGGCCTACTGGACGAGAGGGTTGGCTCAAGGTCTAAGGAGGTGTTCTCCTCCATAATCCTCGCCATAGCCCTGTACACGCTGTACAACCTCTACGTGGCTGTCGACGGAGGAGTCGTGGTGTTCACCATAGGTGCAGGCCCCCCGCTCGCAGCATGCTTCGAGGTGGACGCCCTCAGCGTCTTCATGGCCGCATGCACCGTGTTCCTCGCCCTGCTGTGTACGGTGTACTCGGCGAGGTACATGGAGCACGACACGAGGCTCGCTGAGTACTACAGCCTACTGTTGTCCATGACAGCAGGCATGGTAGGGGTTGCGTTCGCGGGAGACATGTTCACGCTTTTCGTGTTCTGGGAGCTGATGTGCATCTCATCCTACGTGCTCGTCGCCTTCAGGAAGGAGAGGTGGGCTCCCATAGAGGCGGGCTTCAAGTACCTGATAATGAGCGCCATAGGCGCGACGATGATACTGTTCGGCACGGCGCTCCTGTACGGAATGACGGGTACGCTGAACTTCGCCCAGATGTCCGAAACCCTCTCAGAGGTAGATGGAGGTTTCTGGATGCTCGTAGCGTTCGCAGCCTTGTTCATAGGGTTCGGAATAAAGGCGGCCGTAGTCCCGATGCACACGTGGCTTCCGGACGCCCACCCTGAGGCTCCCAGCCCGATAAGCGCCATGCTGTCCGGTATGGTCATAGAGACGGGTCTCTACGGGTTCATCAGGCTGCTGTACGTCGTGTTCATACCCAACGCCGCGATGGTGGACGGAGGCCTCGCCACGTTCAAGGTCACGGTCGGGTTCTTCGCGGCTGTCACGATGATAGTCGGCAACGTGATGGCGTTGTTGCAGAAGGACATCAAGAGGCTGTTGGCTTACTCCAGCATAGCCCAGATAGGGTACATGCTGATAGGGGTCGCCGCAGCCACCGAGTTCGGGCTGAGGGGATGCTTCCTGCACGTACTCAACCACTCGCTGATGAAGGGCCTCGCATTCCTCGCCGCAGGCGCCATAGTCCACCAGCTGGGTACGAGAAACCTCGACGAGATAAAGGGCGTGGGCAAGCGCATGCCCATCACGATGATGGCTCTGACCATCGCTGTCCTCGGGTTGGGCGGTGTTCCTGGAACGGCTGGGTTCATAAGCAAGTTCATACTGTTCGCATCCGCCGTCGGAGCCGGTATGCCCATACTGACCGTCCTTGGAGTCCTCAACAGCGCTTTCTCGATGGCATACTACCTGCCCATGCTCAAGAACCTGGTGACGACGCCCACGAGGGACCTCAGCCAGGTCAAGGAGGCTCCGGCTTCGATGCTGGTTCCGATGTGCATCATGGCGGCTCTCATCATACTGATAGGCGTATACCCAGCTCCAGCCGTGCAGTTTGCCCACATGGCCTCCGAGGCCGTCACGACGAAGCTCAGCACATACATAGAGGCCATAGTCAGAGCGGTTCTCGGCTGAAGTCTCAGGCTAACCAATATCTCTTTCCTTTTAGAAACTCCTCTAAGCCCAGCCTTCTGATCTTCCTCAGGTTCTTTATGTGGGCAGGTAGTATGCGTCGGCCTCAAGAAGTCCAGCTTCCTGCAGGCCTCGTATTCGCTGCACTCCCAGCATCCCTCGAACCCCCTTCTGAGACAGCCATTTCCTTATCCTGCAGAACGGCGGCCCACCACCTTCTCTGCACCCCTCACATCTCATCTTCATCATGGCCGCCAGGACGTCGTAGCACTTCGGGAAGTCCTTGAACTCCTTGGCGAACTTTGCGAATTCCACGTAGTTTTTCGTCAGCTTAGCTTCCCTGAGCTTCTTCCTGAGTTGCTTGGCTAGGTCGGCTATTTCACCCTTGTAGAAGAAGCAGTCTCCGCAGTATAGGCCGCAGTATGCGACGAGCTTCTCATGGCCTTCACACGGCATCTTGCACGCCTCGTTTCGCGTTTAAACTGAAGAGAACAGTGTATTCCGTCGAATCATCTATTCGGTATAAGCTTTAAGTATCAAACTCTCTCTCATATTAAAGAGCTTTCATGCAGCTAGTGCTCCTCTACAACCCAGAGAAATGCAGCGGATGCCTCTACTGCATGGCGGCCTGCGCCTACAAGCACTACGGAACGCTGGACATAGAGAAGAGCTTCGTGACCATCCTGGGTGGACCGGAGGATGGGAGCTTCATAGGGATACACTGCGCCCACTGTGAGCACCCTGCCTGCATGGCTGCCTGCCCCAAGGATGCGATAACGAAGGATGAGGAGACCGGTTTGGTTTTGATAGACCATATGAAGTGTATAGGCTGTAGGTCTTGTAACTACGCATGTCCTGTCTCTATACCCAGGTTCGACGAGGAGCTGCGGGTTTCCGTTAAATGCGACTTCTGCGGCGGGGACCCGTACTGCGTTAAGTTCTGCACGACTGGTGCGATGTCCCTGGCCCCGAGGGAGGAGGCTAGGAAGCTGTTTGGGGGTGGTGTAGTTGTCCGAGGTTGAGGAGGGACCCCTGTATCCTCTCAGGAAGGAGTTGCCCCAGCCCCCCAAGACGTTTAGGGGTCTGATAGAGACGTTGGCGAGGGTGGGGCACATATACGAGCTGTCGGACTTCACGTCCGACGAGAGGGAGGAGATAGGGCTGGAGCCGACGCCTCCCACGGCGTTCTCCAGGAAGGACGCTTTGGAGCAGCTTAGGACGGTGTTCAGGAAGACGGGGCTGGACAGGAAGATGAGCATATCCGTAGAGCGGGAGGAGGGTTAGGGAGTTGGCCAAGAAGCTCAGGTACTCGGTGTTCTGGGGATGCACCATCCCAGTCATGCAGCCGTTCGTCGAGAAGGCCACGAGACTCGTCTTCGAGGCCTTGAACGTGGAGCTCCTCGAGGTCGAGGGCGCCACGTGTTGCCCCGACCCTGAGATATCGAGGATAGCTGGACCCGACGCTTGGTTGATACTGGCTTCGAGGAACATGGCCATAGCTGAGAGCGCTGGAGTTCCCATGCTTGTCCTGTGCAACGGCTGTTACGACACGTTCATCAAGGCTCTGAAGGAGCTGAAGGAGTCTGAGACCAAGATGGGGGAGGTTCGTGGAGCTCTTAGGGGGCTTTCCATGGACTTTGAGGGTAAGCTGGACGTCAGACACGTTATCGAGGCCCTGCACGACGATGTGGGCATCAGACGTCTGAAGAGGAGGGTTAAGCCCGTGTTCAAGGGCGTGAAGGTCTACATACAGTACGGGTGCAGGGTGTTCAGAGACGAGGAGACGAAGAGGCTTCCGGAGAAGTTCGACAAGCTCGTAAGCCTCCTCGGAGCCGAGCCCGTGGGCAGGTTGAAGAGGCTCTGCTGTGGGGTTCCGATGATGTACTTCGACGAGTCCAGGGCCGTCCACCAGAGGGCTAAGCTCAAGCTGGAGGACGCCAAGCAGTCGGAGGCGGACGTCATCGTGACTTTCTGTCCTGCGTGCTTCAACATGCTTGAGAAGGCTCAGCTCACCCTGGCGAGGGAGGGTACGAGGTTCAACATACCGATAGCCAACTACGTGGAGCTGCTGGCCGTGGCGATGGGCTTCGAGCCCGACGACTTCGGAGCCTACATGCACAGGATACCGCTCGACGAGGTTTGGGAGGTGGTGGGGGTTGCATAGGCGTCCAAGAAGGTCTAGCCAGGTGGCTTTAGTCTCAGCTATAATCTTGCTGGGAGCCGTCTCGGTCGCGAGTTTCTATGTGACTGACCCGATAACGCTGTTCGCCCTCGTGGAACTGGCATCGGTGGCAACCTTCTTCATATTCTTCGTGTCTGCTCTACCAGTAGTGTTTCCCAGCAAGGTTAAGCTTGAGGATGTGTTTACAGGCGGGGCTGCGAAGCCCCCCTACCTTTCAGGCGAGGAGATGTATGCTCCAAAACACCCTTTCCGCAGGGAGGGAGGAAAAAGATGACGGCTATGCTTACGATCCTCTCTACAACTGGGATCGTAGCTTTCTCTACGTTCGGTGCAGCTGTGTCATACCTGTTGCATAGAGTTAAGAAGGCGAGTGTTGTGGTTGCTGTGGCAGTCTTAGCGGCCATGCTTGCACTCAACACATTAGCGTTCTACGCTACCTTCGTTCGTCATGATACGTTATCCGTGAATACGACTGGCAGTTTAATCGTGGACCCACCTGGGGTTCTAGTTGCGGAACTCATCGTTGGGCTGGCCTTCCTCGTGGCTGTGTACTCAGCTGGCTACATGGAAGAGGACCTGCATGGCGCGTATTATCCGCTTCTTCTGCTGTTCACTGGGTCGATGGTGGGGATGTGCTACACGCAAAACATACTCTTGATGCTACTTTTCCTCGAAATCTCCTCATTCTTCAGCGCGGTTCTAGTGTTGTACGGTGAACGTGGCAAAGAGGCTTTGAGAGCAGCTGTGATATACCTGGCTGTGTCAATATTGGAGTCCATCTTTGTCATAGCCGGTCTGTTTGTGGTTGTGTCATCGCTAGGCATGTCTCTAGCGCACATAGCGTCCGTAAATGTACACACGCTCTACAGCATTAAAATAAGCGGTAATGCGGCCTTCCTGGCAGGGTTGCTTTTCATGTTGGGTTTCGGGACGAAGGCTAGTCTTTTCCCGTTTGGTCTGATATGGCTTCCACCGGCACACTCTGAGGCTCCTGCCCCGGTGAGCTGCCTCCTGTCTGGGGTTATGATAAAAACGGGTTTCTTGGCTATGCTCAGGTGTCTCCACCCGCTCTCGTTTAGTTGTTCATACAGCATGGTTCAGACTCTCATGTTGCTAACTCTCCTGAGTACGGTTACGGGTTGCATCGGAATGATGGTCGAAAAAGATGTGAAGAGAATACTGGCCTTCTCCAGTATAGTGCAGATGGGTTACGTAGTTCTTGGCGTCATCTACGTGTTGGCAATGCCGTTGGGATTAAGTTCGGAATACGCGGTCAAAGGAATGGAGGGCTGCTTCTATCACATCGTTAACCACTCCATTCTCAAGCCGCTGCTGTTCATGGTAAGTGGCGTGTTCTGGCGCTCTTTAAGAGTGAGAGACTACAGAAAGTTGGCTGGCGCTGCTCGTAGGGCTCCTCTGCCCGTAGCTCTGTGGTTTTTAGCAGCCATATCGCTTGGAGGGCTTTTCTGGCCAACGGCCGCCTTTATGAGCAAACACCTAGTGCTCGAATGTTGCAAATCATTCTTTCTAGACCCTCTAACACTTAAGGTAGAGGTTTTGGGTGTATACGGGCTGTATGGCCTAATATACTTCATAGCTGCCCTGGTGACCTTCATCACACTCATGAACGTGGGTATCCATGCTCTGTGGAGGCCCAGCCAACCCAGTTGCGAATTCCGGAGGCCCTCCACGGCCATGCTGATACCGATGGTAGTGCTGGCTGTCCTGTGCATTCTAGCGGGAGCTCCCGGGAAATCGTATATCAGCCGGGCTGTCAGCGAAGTAGCTGAATACTATTTAAGCATCATGGAGGGGGGTGGGGCGTGAAGGAAAATGTTCTTGCAGCTCTTAAGGAGCAGCTAAGTGAGGACTTACTGAGTTACTGGGATGCCGGTAAGGGTAGAGTATACGTTGAGATGAGGAAGGAAAGACTTCTGGAGGTTTCTAAGCTCTTGTTGAAGAAATTTGAAGCGAGGCTCGTTCACATAAACGTTATAGACCTAGGCATCGACGGGTTCAAGGCAGTCTATAGTTTCGGTCTAGACCACTTGGAGAAAAGTCTTCACATCAACATTGTTGTTAGGGCACCGAGAGAGGACCCGAGGTTTCCATCCCTCACACCGATGACGGCTCAGGCCGAGTGGGCTGAGAGGGAGGCCATGGAGCTCCTGGGGGTCACGTTTGAAGGTCATCCGAACCCGAGGAGGCTATTCCTACCCTACGAGTGGCCTAAGCCCGTCGAGAGCGGGTGGGTTCCGCTCAAGGCGAAGCCCACGGTGCCTGAGGCAGCCGTGGTGCCGCTCGGGCCCTACCACCCGGCCCTGATAGAGGGTGAGTACTTCAGGCTGAGGGTGGATGGCGAGGAGATAGTAGACGCAGACCTGAAGATGGGCTTCAAGCACAGGGGCATAATGAAGCTGTTCGAGGACAGGAGCTACTGGAGGGGCGTATACCTCTCCGAGCGCATATGCGGGATATGCAGCCACGCCCACACAACGGCCTTCACGAGGACTGTCGAGATGGTGGCCGGCATAGAGGTCCCTGAAAGGGCGTTGTACATAAGGTCTCTCATAGCCGAGCTGGAGCGTATACACAGCCACCTCCTCTGGCTCGGAGTGGCCGGAGACCTCGTCGGCTTCAAGTCGCTGTTCATGTGGGTCTGGAGGGAGCGTGAACACGTCCAGGACATCCTGGAGCTCCTAACCGGGAACAGGTGCCACTACGCCATGAACACCATAGGGGGAGTCAGGAGGGACATCTCAGAGGGGCAGGCTAAGAAGGCGCTTAGCAGGCTCGAAGACCTCAGGGCGGGCCTTAAGAGGGTGCTGGACGCCGTCTACGACAACCCCGTCCTGAGGGCCAGGACAGAGGATGTGGGCGTCCTCAGGCTCCCCGACGCCGTGGATGGGGGAGCCGTCGGACCCACGGCTAGGGCGAGCGGGTGGAGAATAGATGTCAGGGCGGATGACCCTTACGCGGCCTACGAGGACCTGAGCTGGGATGTTGTGGTGGATGAGGGGAAAGATGTCTGGGCGAGGATGGTGGTCAGGGTCAAGGAAGCGCTCATTTCAGCGGATATGTGTCGCCAGTGTCTGGAAGCCCTGACTGAGATGAAAGGTGAGATAAGGTCCGAGGTCTCGGAGTTCGGCGAGGGTGAGGCCTTGGGGAAGACTGAGGCACCTAGGGGGGAGCTGGCCTACTACGTGGTCTCAGACGGCTCGATAAGGCCGTATGCAGTCAGGGTCAGGACGCCGAGCTACAGGAACAACGCCCTCCTACCCGTCATGCTGAGGGGCTACACGCTGGCAGATGCTCCAATAATAATCGGTAGCATAGACCCATGTTACGCATGTACGGACAGAGTAATGATCGTGGACGAGAGGACGGGTAGGGAACTCCAGATGCCCTTCCACGAGTTTATGGCTGGGAGGTTCAAGGAGGGGAGAGGGTGAACCTTATACTCCAAGTTGTGGTGGCTGTCGGAATTTTCTTGATCGCCGTGGCTCTTGGAAACACACTCGACTACTGGAACAGGAAGCTCTATGCCAGAATGCAGTCAAGGTTTGGGCCCCTGCTCGTCATGTACGCGGGGTTCCGGAAGGTGCTGGGTCCCTCAAGAATACTTCAACCTTTATATGATGTGGCCAAGCTTTGGGGTAAGAGGACGTTAATCCCAGGGTCGTCTCGAAAAAATCTGTTCAAGGTTTCTCCTGTCGTCGCTCTCCTCGCGGTATCGGTGGCGATACTCATGACGCCCGTGTGTGGTCTAACCATCTTGGGAGGTCTGAGTTGGACGCTCATAGGGTTGTCGTACCTTATCATGACCGTAAGCCTCTTCTGGATAATAGGTGGGGCCGCGAGTTCCTCACCTTGGGGGGCCATAGGCGCTAGGAGGGAGGCCGAACTCTTTCTGGGGTGCGAGATCCCTTTAATAACTTCACTGTTCTCGGCGGCTATACTTGCTAGGTCTCTGTCGTTCTGTGATATCCTAAACTTCCAGAGAGGGTTCCTGCCGATAATCCTGCTCAACCCGTTCGCGGCGTTCGCTATGTTCTTCGCCGTGTTGGGCAAGCTCCACCTGAAGCCATTCGACATACCGGACGCGGAGGTCGAGATAGTTGCGGGTCCATTCACGGAATACAGCGGAAAGCTCCTCTCGGTGATATACTTTACGAGGATGCTCCTGTTCTACCTCCTGTCCACGGTGTTTGTGGACGCTTTCCTATCTGGAGGCCTCTTCTTCAAAGGCATCCTCTACCCGCTCAACATTCTAGTGTTCCTGGGCCTATGCTTCCTGTTCGTGTTCCTATTGTCTACCGTACACGCGGCCATGCCGAGGTACAGGATAGATCAGGCCTTCGAGTTCTACCTCAAGTACATCTGGCCCGTAGCCTTCGCAGGCCTAACCCTCTCCGTAATCCTCGTGTCCACGGGGGTGGTCTAAGCTGGGTAGGTTCTCATCCGTAAGGGAGGCATTCAGAAACCTGTTCAAACCCGTCACGATAGAGTACCCTGCCGGGGAGTGGCCTGGGAGAAAGTACAGCCAGATACCGCCGGGTCTCAGGGGGAGACCGGAGTTCGACGAGGAGAAATGCGT
>CBFDTC010000042.1:0-9328 GCA_965612785.1 Candidatus Bathyarchaeota archaeon | reverse complement strand
AGATGTCGGAGAAGCTTGCCGAAATGGTCGTGGAGTCCGGTTTCAAACCCGACGTCGTAGTGGCCGTCAGTCGAGGCGGCTTCGCACCGGCGAGGATTCTGTGCGACCTGCTGGACATAAAGAAGCTGGCCAGCGTGAAGGTCGAGTACTACACCTCCGTGGGCGTCAGGGGGAAGGAACCGGTCATCGTGTACCCACTCAACGCCGACGTGAAGAACCTCAGGGTCTTGGTGGTGGACGACGTGGCCGACTCAGGTCACTCGCTTCTGAAGGCCAAGACGCACGTCGAGGAGAAGGGGGCCTCCGAGGTGAGGACGGCGACGCTACACTACAAGCCTTGGAGCGTCATAAAGCCCGACTACTACGTGGACGAGACCGAGGACTGGGTTGTTTATCCGTGGGAGGTCGCAGAGACCGTCAGAGACCTCTACTCGAAGCTTAAGTCGGAGGGCTTGGGCAGGGAGGAGATCGTGGAAAGGCTCGTCTCCTACGGGTTCGAAAGGGGATTTGTCGAGAAAATACTCTCGGCTAAGCTCCCTCAGACCCCTCCATCAGGCTGATTACCTCTGAGGCCGTCCTGAAGACCATGTCGGCCTCTCCGAGGAGTTTGTCCATACCTATGAAACCGACCTGGTGGGACCTCTCCTCTATAAGCCTCTCAAGGTCTACCAGAAGCTCCAGGATGGAGTCCTTCTCAGAAGCCTCTGCATGCTCCCTGACGGCCGCCCAGACGGAGTCGGGCTCGCCGAGGCTGTAGTATATGGCCGTCAAGCTTCTCTTCATGGACATTATGGCGAGCTCCGGCGACCTCCTCGCCCTGGCCTCAGCCAAGTCCGTCTTGGCCTCCCTGAGACACCTCCTCGCCCACCCCCTTCTGTAGTCATCCATCAGGAGGTTCATCCCCTCTCAGCCTCCCGCATGCGTCTTTTCACGAGTCTGACGATGTAGCCGGCGACCCTGTTCCTAAGCCTCTTCGCCTTTATGTTCACGTGTTCCTTGATGAACTGCTTGTTCGCCTCGAAGTCCGTGGTGAAAGCATCTGGATAAGCTTCCAGCAGCTCCCTTGCGATCTTCTTGACGACCTTGGGTCTGACTTTTCCCACTGTGGACCACCGGGTCATTGTGTATCGGCCTCACCGGGTTAATAAATGTTTTTGTGTTAAAGGTTGGTGGGTGTGCCTCGATTTTTTGCTTGTGGCCCCTATAGAAGGCGTTAATTTTAAATACCCCCTCAAATCTAACTCTAATCAAGAAGTGGTGGAAATGGGGACCGAAATCAAAGTTGCCCCCATGCACAGGCTCATAAAGAAGGCTGGGGCTGAGAGGGTAAGTGAGGAGGGTGCCATAGCCCTCGGCAAGGCTCTGGAGGAGATTGGGCTGAAGATAGCTAAGGAGGCCATAGACTACGCCAGGCATGCCGGCAGGAAGACGGTTAAGGCCAGGGACATAGAGATCGCCAAGCAGAAGGTGCTCGGAAAGGCTTAAGGAAGCCAGACGACGTACAACACCGTGGGTAGGAGATGTCAGAGTTAGCCTATGATATCGTTGTCGTAGGAGCCGGACCAGCGGGAGGAGTGGCTGCAAAGCACTCGGCGAAGGGTGGGGCCAGAGTTCTGATAGTCGAGGAGCACAACGAGGTGGGTGTGCCGGTAAACTGTGCTGAGGGCGCCAGTGAGAACACGCTCAGGGACGCCGGCGTCAGGCCTAAACCCCCCATAATTTCTCAGCGAATAGAGGGCGTCAGGGTTCATGCGCCAAACATGAAGTACGTCGAGATATCTGGGGCCGGGTACACCGGGTACATCCTGAACAGAGACGTCTTCGACAGGGAGCTCGTCTACATGGCCCTCGACTCAGGGGCGGACATGATGCTCGGAGCCAGGGCTGTGGACCTGATTTTCGAGAACGGGGTCGTTAAAGGAGTCGTCGTGAGGAGGAGGGGGAGGCTTCTCAAGATAAGGGCTAACGTCGTGATAGGTGCGGACGGCTTCTCCTCCATAGTGAGGAGGAGAGCGGGCCTCGGGAGGATAACGGACTTGTGCTCGTGCATTCAGTACCGTCTCGCCAACGTAGAATTGGACGACCCACACATGATAGACGTCTACCTCGGAACGGAGGTGGCTCCAGGCGGGTATGCGTGGGTTTTTCCGAAGTCCGACGACGTAGCCAACGTCGGTTTGGGCGTCAGGAGGATACACAAGGCACCAGCCATCGAGTACCTCAAGAGGTTCATAAAACGTGACCCGAGGTTCAGGAAGGCCAAGCCAATCCTCGTAAACGGTGGACCAGTCCCTGTCTGTGGACCTCTCGAAAGACTCGTCGGAGATGGAGTCATGCTCGCAGGAGACGCCGCAGCCCAGGTCGTCCCCTGTACGGGGGCTGGGATACACTCCTCCGTGGACGCTGGCAGGATGGCCGGCGAGGTGGCCGCCGAGGCTGTGAGGGTTGGGGACTTCTCCAGGGGCTTCCTCTCGAAGTATGAGGAGGTTTGGCGTGAGGGCTGGGGTAGGAGGATGAGGGACAGCAGGAAGGTGGTTAAGGCCTTGGACAGGCTGAGCGACGAGGACCTGAACAAGCTGGCGGACATATTGACGAGCGAGGACATACTCAACCTCGCCAACGGGGTGGACGTGGTTGGGACGGTTATGAGGATCATGACGAGGGCTCCTGCAACTGTCATCAAGACGTTGTTCACGTACCTGACCGCCAAGTAGGGTTTGAAGCAGCTTCGATAACTTCGGGTGTTGGGGTTAAATAAGGAAGATTTATGCATTTTTGGGGAAAACACGAAAACTAGGTAAAGTTTATAAAACACCCACCGCTTTATTTTCTGGCATCTGTTCGGAGAGGTGGTGTAGATGGCTTACTTGGTCGGTAGACCGGTTCTGATACTGAAGGAGGGAACTTCGAGGCGTAGGGGCAAGGAAGCCCGAAGGGCTAACATAATGGCTGCGAGGATAGTCGCCGAGATGCTCAGGTCCACCCTCGGCCCGAGGGGCATGGACAAGATGCTCATCGACAGTCTGGGGGACATCACGATAACCAACGATGGAGCCACGATACTGGACGAGATGGACATACAGAACCCCGCAGCTAAGATGATGGTTGAGGTTGCAAAGGCTCAGGACAAGGAGGTCGGAGACGGAACCACGACGGTCGTCGTGCTGGGTGGAGAACTCCTCAAGCAGGCTGAGGCCTTGCTGGATCAGAACGTACACCCGACGATAATCATAAGTGGGTACAAGAAGGCCGCCGAGAAGGCTGTGGAGATACTCAGGGAGATATCCAAGCCGATCGACCTGGACGATGACGACACCCTGATGAAGGTGGCCATGACCTCGATGAGGAGCAAGGCCGTAAGTGCGGCTAGGGAGCACTTCGCCAAGATAGCCATAGAGGCTGTGAGGCAGATAGCGGAGAAGAGGGGTGACAAGTTCTTCGTCGATATCGACAACGTTCAGATAGTCAAGAAGGAGGGTAAGAGCCTCCTCGAGACGGAGCTCGTCAGGGGCCTGATAATAGACAAGGAGGTCGTCCACCCGGGCATGCCTAAGCGCATAGAGAACGCAAAGATAGCCCTGCTGAACTGCCCGTTGGAGATAGAGAAGACTGAGATAGACGCCGAGATAAGGATCAGGAGCCCCGATGCCATAAAGGCGTTCCTCGACCAGGAGACGGAGATGCTGAGGGACATGGTCAAGAAGATCAAAGCCTCCGGAGCCAACGTCGTGTTCTGCCAGAAGGGAATCGACGACATGGCCCAGCACTTCCTCGCCAAGGAGGGCATACTGGCGGTCAGGAGGGTCAAGAAGTCGGACATGGAGAAGCTCGCCAAGGCCACGGGCGGGAGGATAGTCACGAGCATAAAGGACCTGACGCCGGAGGACTTGGGCTACGCCGAGGTGGTCGAGGAGCGTAAGGTGGGAGACGAGAAGATGGTGTTCATCAGGGGATGCAAGAACCCGAGGTCTGTGGGCATACTCATAAGGGCAGGCCTGGAGAGGCTCGTGGACGAGGCCGAGAGGGCGATGCACGACTCGCTCTGCGTCATAGCCGACGTGTTCGAGGAGCCTAGGATACTGCCCGGAGGCGGGGCCACGGAGGTCGAGGTGGCGAGGAGGCTGAGGGACTACGCCAAGAAGATAGGCGGCCGTGAGCAGCTTGCCATAGAGGCCTTCGCCGACGCCGTGGAGGTCGTCCCGAAGACTTTGGCTGAGAACGCCGGTTTGGACCCATTGGACATCATGGTCTCCCTGAGGGCTGCCCACGAGAAGCCCGACGGCGTGGGCATGGGCGTGGACGTGTTCGGCGGCGACGTCGTGGACATGTTCGAGCAGGGTGTCATCGAGCCTCTGAAGGTTAAGGAGCATGTGATCAAGTCCGCCACCGAGGTTGCCTCGATGATACTGAGGATAGACGACGTCATAGCCGCAGCTCCTCCGAAGGAGGAGAAGGGTAAGGAAGAGGAGAAGGGCGAGGAAGAGAGCTGGAAGAGTAGTAGCGAGTTCTAGAACAGTCTGACCCACTGATTGAAGATTTTTTCTATCTTTTCGGGATCTTCTATCCTAAACAGGTGGCTGATGCACGTACAATCTGAGCTTCCAAACCGCTTGACGGGCTTCCCGTACCTGGAGACCATCTCGGCAACCTCGCACTCCATCCTCCTGTCAGTCTCGAGGCCGTAGACAGCCGACAGCTCCACGTCGTCGTGGGATAGAAGGTAGTCTATGTGCCACCTAGCGTTCACACGCTTCTCCCTCGCAGTCCTGATGTGTCTCCCAACCCTGGCCTCGAAGCCCCTCATGGCCGAGCCTACGTACACGTACAGGCCTGGCCTGAACCTTATCTTACCCAGCGAACCCACTCCGATGTCTGTTTCCCGTCTGACCTCGATGAGGAGGCAGTACACCCCGCCAGCCAACCATAACGTATTATGCCACGCACCTGTAAAAGTTGTTGGTATGCGCATCAGGGCCGTGACACTCGACTTCGGCGGGACGATCGTGGAGGGAAGCGTGAACAAGGGACTGTTCGTACCGCGTCTAAGGGAGCTCCTCGCCGAGTATGGTGTAGAGGTTTCGGGCGGGGAGGTTAGGAGGGCGGTATCCGAGGCGTTCACCTACCTTAACGAGGTCAGGGAGAGGTTCATGGAGATGAGGTTCGAGGATTTCTACTCGATAGTCCTCAGGAAGCTCGGAGCCCCCGCCACCGAGGACGTGTTGGAGAGGGTTTTCGACGTGTACTCCAGGAGCTTCGAGTGGAGGCTCATACCCGGAGCGGTCGAGACGGTGATGGAGCTCCACAGCAGGTACAGGCTGGCGGTAGTTTCGAACACGATGAGCAGGATGCCCGTGATCATACTCGAGGAAACAGGCCTGGCCGGGTTGTTCGACGCCATAATCCTGTCCAGGGACGTGGGATGGCGTAAACCACACCCAAACATATTCAACAAAGCCCTCGAGGCCCTCGGAGTCCCGGGAAACCAAGCAGTCCACGTCGGAGACTCTCCGGAGAGCGACGTCGCCGGAGCCAAGTCCGTGGGGATGGCAGCCGTCCTCGTCGGGAAGCCCACGGAGCCTGTAGACCCTCTTCCAGACGTCCATGTTGAGAGCATATCGGAAGTTCCACGGGTCTTGGAGGAGCTTCAGGACCCCTAAGCTATGTAGCTCGTGGTTCCACGGGTGATCTTAGGCCTCCTCTGCTCCCCACACTTCTTACAGCTCTCAGCACACAGTCTCAGGAACTCCTCTTCGCTGTGCAGGACGGCTTCTGAGGCTGCCTTGCAGAGCCTGCTGGCCTCTTCACACCCGTATTCCCTGCACAGTTCCGAGATGAATGCGCAGTACTCGCTCACATCCTTCTTGTCGAGGACTGCTAGGTTACTCCTTATGTGGAAGCAGAGCTCCCTCGCCAAGAGGCAGGTCCTTATGTACTTGAGCGTCCTGAGAACGGTGGCACGCATCCTCTTTCTGCTGAGCTCCATCGTCATGTTGGGGTCGGTTATACAGTGTAGAACGTAGATGATAAACGTTTCCTCAGACAGAATTCCTGTGGTGTGTAGGGTTGAGGTTCGTCAGGCTCAAGAGGTTTGAGGACCTCGTCAGGTTCGTAGTGTCCTCTCCGATGGGAGGAGTCATACAGCACGCTGAGGTCAAGGGGAGACACGTGTACTTCGTCATAGCCGGAACCGCTTCGGACAGCTTCGTCTACCTAGTGAGCGTCGAACAGCCCGTGGGGAAGCCCTACGTTGTGTACGACGCCGTGTCTGGGGAGATAAGGCTGAGCGAGGAGGCTGAGATAGGGCCCAACGTCTCTTCGATACCGATAATAGAGGTCGAGAGGCAGGACATCATACCGGATGAGGCCTTGGAGTAGCTGGGGCTTATAAATCATTTTTATTATGTCGTTGGTTAAATTGTCATAGTAAGCCATGTCCGAGGAAGAGGAGAAGATAACCGTAAACATAGAGAACGTGGTTGCGTCCGCCACACTCAACCAGAAGATAGACCTAGCAGCCGTGATGAGCGTCTTCAAGAACGTCGAGTACAGGCCTAGGCAGTTCCCAGGCCTGGTGTTCAGGCTCAAGAGGCCTAAGACGGCCACGCTGATATTCGCGTCCGGGAAGATGGTCTGCACGGGGGCGAAGTCTGAGAAGAAGGCTAAGAGTGCCATAAGGAAGATCATAAGGGAGTTCAAGAACAACGGCATCATAATCCTGTCCAAGCCTAAGATAACCATCCAGAACATAGTCGCATCAGCCAGCCTCGGCGGGTCGATAGACCTGGAGAGGGCTGTCCAGGAATTGGAGAACGCCATGTACGAGCCTGAACAGTTCCCAGGCCTGATATACAGGATGGACGACCCGAAGGTCGTCATGCTGCTGTTCTCAAGCGGGAAGCTCGTCTGTACGGGCGCCAAGACGGAGTCCATGGTCTACGAGGCGGTCAGGAAGATACACCGCATCCTGAAGGAGAAGGGCCTCATATACTACGAGTAGGTGCGTGGCCTTGGGCAGGGACGACGTCGAGACCCTCAAATCGATAGCCGACTGCCCATGCACGACCTGCGAGCTCGCCCAGAGGTGCTTTGAGGGCGGCGAGATCTCTCCGGAGAACTGTGAGAGGCTTACGAAGTGGCTTATGAGACTTTCAGGTCTTAAGTGAGACACAATAGCGCTTTTATTGGCCTGCTCGGATAATTTCAACGCGGTGAGCCTCGAATCCATCCTCAAAAGGATAGAAAACCTTGAAGTCGTCGGGGCCGACGCCCTCGTAGCCGAGTCCTCGAAGGCCATAAGGCTTCTTGTCGAAGGGTTTGAGGGTGGAAGGCGGGAGCTCTATAGAAGGCTCAACGACACGTTCACGAGGCTTCTGGAGGCGAGGCCCTCCTCAGCGGCTCTGAGAAACTTCCTTGAGTACGTCAGGCTCAGGATAACGCCTTCCATGGAGGTGGAGGAGCTCAGGGAATCCGTGCTGAGGTCCGTAGAGGAGTTCACACGCTCGATGGCTGAGGCCAGGGAACGCATAGGTGAGATAGGTGCGAGGAGGATAAGGGACGACTCCGTTCTGCTGACGCACGGGTACAGCTCAACTGTGTACTCGATACTCCAGCAGGTCCGCAGGGAGGGAAAGCGGGTCGAGGTGTACGTGACCGAGGCGAGGCCTGAGCTCCGTGGACGGGAGATGGCCAAGGCTGTGGCGTCGCTGGGGTTCGAGACGCACCTGATAGTGGACGCAGCGGCCAGGGTGTTCATGGGCATGGTCGACGACGTGCTGATGGGGGCTGAGGCAGTGGCGGCTAATGGGGCTGTCCTGAGCAAGGTTGGGGCTGCCACGATAGCCCTCGTGGCCAGGGAGGCGAGGGTTAGGGTTATGGTGGCGGCTGGGACTTACAAGTTCAGCCCTGAGACCCTCGTCGGGAAGCCCATGGAGGTCGAGGAGGGTCTGCACAGGCTCGTGGCGGACGAGTCTCTTATGCGTGTGGAGAACCTGCACGTCAGGTGCCCCCTTTACGACGTGATTCCGCCGAGGTACGTGGACGTGATCATAACCGAGCGTGGTGTGATACCCCCTGAAGGCGTTTACTTCCTGATAAGGGAGGTGGGTGGCAGGCATGTCGGTTCCCCCTAAGGTGTTGGAGATAGCTGAGGCCATAAGGACGATGCGGGTAAGGGGGGCTGGGAGGATAGCGAGGGCAGCTGTGGAGGCTCTGATGGAGGCCGCCAAACAGTCCAAGGCTAAGACGGTCGACCAGCTCGTCGAGGAGCTGGACAGATGCGCCGAGATACTGTTGGCCACGAGGCCCACAGCCGTCTCACTCCCCAACGGTGTGAGGTACGTGATGAGCAGAGTTCTCTCCACCGCCGAGTCTTCCACAGACGTGGAGGAGGTTAGGGAGGCAGCCGTCAAGGCGGCTGAGGCCTTCATAAGGGAGTCCAAGACGGCCGTGAAGCGCATAGGTGAGATAGGTGCCAGGATGATATCGGACGGCGAGACAATCATGACACACTGCCAGAGCTCGGCGGTGTTCGAGGTACTCCGCAGGGTCGTGGAGTCCGGCAAGTCCGTGAGGGTGATAGCCACCGAGACCAGACCGCTCTACCAAGGCAGGCTCACCGCCAAACTTCTCAGCGAGGTGGGCATACCCGTGACGGTCATCGTGGACGGAGCGGCCAGGTACATGATGCCAGACGTGGACAGGGTGCTCGTCGGCGCCGACGCTGTGGCGGCCAACGGCGCCCTCGTGAACAAGATCGGAACCTCGATGATAGCTCTGGCCGCCTACGAGGCGAGGGTTCCGTTCTTCACGGCCGCTGAGACGTACAAGCTGAGCCCTGAGACCATGCTCGGTGAGCTCATACTTATAGAGGAGCGCAGCCCCTACGAGGTCATCCCGGAGGAGATGCTGAAGTCCATGAAGGGTGTGTCCGTCAGGAACCCGTCGTTCGACGTCACGCCTCCGGAGTACATAGACGGCATCATAACCGAGCGTGGTGTAGTACCGCCCCACGGGGTTGTGAGCCTGCTGTACGAGGTTTTCGGGTGGATGAAGGCCGACACGTTGTTAAGGTACCAGACCTACTATAGGAGGTGAACGGCTTGTTCGTCTCCAAGCCCGAGGACATAGACCCAGAAAGCCACGTGGTCGCCCTCTACTACGTGGAGAGCGACCTCGACCTTATGGAGGCGGGCGTCAGGATAGCGGAGGAGCAGTCCATAGGAACCTGGACTGAGGTCTCGACGCTGACTAAGGGTGCCCAGAGGCTGGCTGCGAAGGTCTTCAAGTCCGTCGAGAAGTCGCCCGGTTCAGGCCTCGTCTGGGTCGCCTA
>CBFDTC010000041.1:0-9540 GCA_965612785.1 Candidatus Bathyarchaeota archaeon | reverse complement strand
CACGGACGTTCTTCCGACCGGCTCATTCACTCGAAGCCATTATCGTCGGATGGTTATAAAATGCTACTCTTTCCTCTTCAACGATTTTTCATTCATACTCCATCACGTGAATAGAATTCTCAGAAGAACCCTAGCGACCTCCTTCGTCAACAACATGCCCATAAGCCTCCCGGACTTGTCGACGACGAAGCAGGCGTCCTCCCCGGATTCCGCGAGCTTCTGACCTGCCTCGTAGAGACTTTCGTCGTGTCTTACAGTCACGGCGCTCTTCAAAGCGTGGGTTACGGGGACGTCTACCCCCTCCTCGAACAGAGACACGAGCTCGTCCATGCTGACGTAACCGAGGAGCATGCCGTCTCTGTCCACCACGGGGTACAGCGTGAATCCGTACCTCCTGGCTATGGACAGGGCTTCCTTGACGCGTACGTCGGAGTTTATCGTCACGACGTGTGTGGTCATCACGTCCCTCACTTTCAGCCGTCTTAGGACGCTCGGCTTGGTCTCCATGGTCGTGTACAGGAGTTCGCTGAAGGCCACGGCCTTGGGGCCTATCCTATGCCTGAACTGCGGGCTGACTACCGAAACCGGTCCAGACAACATATAGCTCACGACGGCTGCCAGGGAAACGGGGATTATCGAGGACGGGCCGTAAACCTCCGCCACGAACATGACGGGTGTGAACAGCATCTTAAAGCACGACGCCAGCATGGATGCCATGCCAACCGCGACGTACACCTCGAGGGGGGTCAACCCAAGGGCCTCTGCAAACGCCAAGGAGAACACGGCTCCGATGAAAAGCGTCGGTATGAAAAGCCCTCCAACGCCCCCGAAGTTGAGCGTCGTACACGTAGTCAACATCTTGAGGACCAGTATGAGGACGAGTATCAGCACAAGCTCCCTGTACCCACCGCTCATCATCTGGTGGAGAAGCCTATCCCCCATGCCTATACACCTGATGTCCACGAGGCCCATCAACCCGACGGCCACTCCGCCGATTACGGACAGAACGATGGAACCCTTGGAGCCCATGTGGGACCTCAGGCTGATGGCGTACCTACGCCACCTGCCGTACATCGCTGTGAAGCCTCTTCCCAGGAACGCCATTATGATGCCTATGATCACACTGAACAGGAGGATGTTCGGTGTCAGTATGAAGCCCATCTTTACAGGTGCGTAGGGATGGGATGGGCCGCATATCAGGACGAACATGGCGTACGCCGTGACCGAGGAAACGACAGCCTGGAGGAACACGTCGTACTCTATGTCCCTCATGTACGGTATCTCTAGGGCGAAGAATATCCCCGTGAACGGAGCCCTGAACACGGCGGCCACACCCGCAGCCGCTGAGGAGAGGAAGAACCTCTTCAGGTTGTGGAAGCTAACCCTGAGCTTCCTACTCAGTACGGCGGCTATCCCGCCTCCGAGGAGCATGCTCGGACCTTCAGGGCCAGCGCTCCCGCCCGTTCCGAGGGTTATCACCGAGGCGATCGTCTTGGAAACCGTGTCCCTGGGATCGAGGTACCCGTTGTGTACGTGGTACGCGTTCAGGACGTCGTGTGTGGTGCAGCCTGTCTCCTTTATCCTCGCAAACTTCCTGACTATGAGCTGGGATGCCGTGAGACCCGCTGTCGTGAAGGCTATGATGGCCGGCCTGAACACGAGTATCACCTTTTCGACGGCGTCCCACAGTAGAGAGATGCATATCCAGAACGTGGCTACGGAAACGCCGGTTAGGATGGATATGACGATGAGCGTGGCCCAGTCTCTGTACGTTACGATGGTTTCTGCTTTAATGACGACTTTCCTCAGGAAATCGTGATGATGCTCTTTTTTCATCCCATATCATCCCATCGTTGCCCACCATGAGCTGCCCATATTTCTCGAAAACGGTGATACTTAAACTCTACCTGAAAAAACATTCCCAGAAGGAGGCTGGAAATGCTAATTTTTTATGTTTGTCGGTACGTGTCTATCTGGTGGTTTGACTTGCCCGAGGAAATCTTCGACGTGGAGAGGTTCGTGGAGTTGTCTGAGAGGGCTTCAGAATGCAGGGTAAAGAGGCTGGGAGATTACGTGAAGTTGAAGCTCAGGACCAAACGGAGGTTGTACACGCTGAAGGTCGAGGCGGACAAGGTGGACGAAGTACTGAAGAGGGTTAAGTGTAAGGTTGTCGAGCTCCCCTAACAGCCCCAGTCACAGAAGCGACATCAGAAGCTTGGAGCACCTGTCGCAGAAGCCGAGGCCCTTAACGTCTGTGTCGTAGACGCTGTTCGAGAAGCTCATGACACATCTCCTGTCGCTGCAGTGTCCGAGGCCGAACGTGTGGCCGAGCTCGTGGACCACCTCCTTAGCGCATCTCTCCAAGAACAACGTCCTGTCCGGGGGTTCTCCGTAGAACTCTGGTCTGAGCCTGAAAGTGGACACGACGGCCGCCCTGCCTGGGCACTGCGCCTCCCCGAAGACGAAGTTCAGCCCGGCTGTGTACATGTCCACCCCGGTTATCCCGAGGGCCCTGTCCAGGTTGCGTTCCAATGCGTACTTCAGAACTTCCTCGAGGAGTATGGTGGAGTGGAACTGTATCCTGGAGCTGTTGAACGCCCTCCTCGGGACGGTCAGCACCTCCCCTGACACCGTGCAAGACGTGTTCGGGAACAGCTTTTCTACGGTCCTGCACAGCCACTTGAGTTCTTCCTCGGTCAGGGGTAGCTCCCCTATCCTGACTATGTGGATGGACCTCACGGCCCTCACCCCAGCTTAACCACGTCTCCAGCCTCAGGGGCCGATGCGTTCAGGCCTAACTCGTCCCTTACCCAGGACGCCAGGAGCTCGCAGTTTTCTGGTTCTCCGTGGATGACGTACACGTCTGGGTTCCCCTTCACGGACTTCAGGTAGTCGTGGAGTTCCGTCCTTCCGCAGTGGGATGAGAAGTCGAAGTGTTCGACGGCTGCCTTAACCTTAACCTCCCTGCCCTTTATGATGAACTTCCCCTCCTCCAGCAGCTTCCTTCCCGGCGTGTCGGGGAGCTGGTAGCTGACGAGGAAGACGGCGTTCCTGCTCTTCATGGCTACACGCTCCATGTAGAACATCGCCGCCCCACCCTTCAGCATCCCCGAGGGCGATATTATGACACCTGGCCGCTTGACGGCCCTCCTCCTGTCCCCCCTACCACCGATCATCTTAACCCTCCTCAGAGCCTTCCTGAACGCCTCCGGGTCCCTCAGGAACTCTGGGTGGTTCAGCAGTATCCTGTTCACCTCCCTGGCCATCCCGTCCATGTAGATGTCGTACTCGAAGCCGTAGGAGTACAGTATGTGGGCTATCTCCTGAGACCTGCCCACAGCGAACGCCGGGACGAGCACGGTCCCACCGCCCTCGACAACCTCCCTAACCCTCTGGACGAACCTGGCCTCGGTCTCCATCCTGTCCTCGTGGTCCGAGTCCGCGTACGTGCTCTCGATTATCAGCACATCCACCTCCACATCGGGTGGGGAGGAGCCACGTATGAGACGTGTGTCCCTGGTGTTTATGTCACCCGTGTACAGTATGCGCTTCCCCTCAGCCTCCACCAGAACCTGACAGCTTCCGGGTATGTGGCCCGCATCTATGAGCGTGACCTCGGCGTCCTTCACCCTAACTGACTCGCCGTATCCGAGAGGCTTCACGCACCTCATCATCGTCTCGACGTCTATGTACTCGAACGGGAGGTAGTATCCGCTTATCTTTATGAAGTCGAACAGGAGCAGCTTCGTCAAGTCGAACGTGGGTGGGGTTCCGACTATGGCTTTCTGGCCTCCTACGTAGAACACGGGAGTCGCCCCAGAGTGGTCGAGGTGAGCGTGTGAGAGAACTATGAGGTCCACGTCTGAGGGTCTGACGTGCATGGGGAACCCGGGTTCGTCGTTGAGGGCTACGCCGTAGTCTAACAGTATTCCGGCGCCCCCTACGTTCAGGAGTACTCCGCTTCTCCCAACCTGCTTCGTACCGCCAAGGAAGGTTATCTTACCCAAATCAACCACCTATGAACTTGTGGTTTCATGTGTGTTTACAGATGTATTTACCCTATCCTCTATAAGTGACTTGAGCCTGCTTAAACCTTCGATGCTCCAAGGCCTCTCATCCAACAAGCAGACGAACTCCACACCCGCCCCACGACAGGCCTCCTCGACGGCCTCAGCCACGGCTGAGTGCCAGTCCTCATAGCCGTACACGGCGACAGCCCTGTACCTGTGCCTAAGGACGTACTCCGAAGCCGTCTCAGCCACGTACCTGACCGTCTCCCAGTCTGGAGGGTGGGGGGCCTCAAACTGCGACAGGGGGTAGGTTTCGTCCAACTCGACGGGGACTACGGCGAACGGGTAGGCGTAGAAGCACACGTGGACGTTCACACCCCCGGAGCGTAGGGGCTTAGCCACCACGTTCCACGCCTCCCTGAACTCCCTGGACCTGTGGAAGGGCCTCTCGTCGACCTGCGGGAGCATCAGCAACACATCACGTCCACCAGGAGGCGTGAACCTCTCCAGGATCCTCCTCCTGTGCCTGACGACCTCGGGTCTGGCAAGACCCTCGAAGCCGAAGTACAGGAAGCCTCTGTCCTTACGGGATGGGCTGAACCTCTCCAAAAGCTCCGCGTACCTCCCCAGCCTCCTGAGGGCTGCGGTGAGCGATGGGTGGGACCTACACCTCGCTTCGAGGAGCTCCCAGAGCCTGCCTTCGGAGATTGCCTGCCTGATTCTGTCCACCTCCGCCATACAGACGTACATGTTGTGCCTCGCAACCAGCCCGACGGCTTCCTCTTTCGGCATCTCCTTGAGCTCCTCAGCGTCTAGTCTAGAGCACACCGGACACCTGCAGGGGAGGTATTCGAGGTCTTCGACCCTCATCGTCCCGTGGGTTGTCATGTACCTCATGTCCCTGGCGTATATGGCGTAGGATGCCGAGTCGAACATGTCGCACCCTAGGGCCACGGCCAGCGAGAACATGAACGGATGCCCGGCTCCGAAGAGGTGTAGGGGTCTGTCCGGCGGCAGGGCTGATTTGGCTGTGGCCACCATGTCCACGAGAACGTCGAACCTGTACTGCTCCATCACCTGGACGGGGCTTCCGAGGGCGTGTATCGGGAACGGGAGCTTGGACATCAGCTTGGCGGAATACTCCACCAGGTCGAGGTGGTCCCCACCCTGGACCGGGCCGACCCAGAGGATGTCGTCCCTCCTGAGTATCTTGAGAGTCTTCTCAGCCCTCCTGTAGGTCTCCTCCACGGTCCACAGCGCCCTAGACCTGGGAGCCCCCCACCCCGTCGGGTAGTCGAGTATGACCGCCACGTCCGAGCCTATGTCCTCCTGGAACAGCGCTATCTCCTCTGCGGAGACGTCCACCTCGCCGTACTGGAGTATCTGAAACGCCCCGGAGTCCGTGGCCACGACACCCGGAAAGTCCAAAAGTTTGTGTATACCCTTCTCAACGGCTTCATCTTCGAAGTGTTTCTTGATTATGTAGGCGTTCGTCATCAGGATTCGACATCCAAACTCCTCGTACATCTCCCTCGGGGGTATGGGCTGTACGACTGGGTTAACTACCGGAACGAAAACAGGCGTCTCGAAGACACCGCTTTTTGTCTCAACCCTTCCAATCCTCGCGGCCAGGTCCCTCTCTAAAACCTCGAACAACCCCTACACACCACGCCCCCTAGGCGTCGGAAAACCGCTGAAACGGGGTTCATGAAGTTAAAGGCCTGTCAGGGGCAATAAATGTTTGCTGGGTTCTGTAACTGTTTTGCGGCTGGTTGCGGGTACAAAATTGATAAGTGAATGGGGAGTCAGATTTTAACTGTCGGAGTAGATGCACGTGTCAGACCAGCAGGTTCTCAACGGGAGGAAGATGCTCCACATAACCTTAGAAACTGTGAACGATGAAAACGTCTTCACGAGGGTCGGCGAGGAGCTCAGGAGGAACTCTATGAGGATTGTGAGTGGGGCCTACTCCGTCAGGAGTGGAGGCAGACTCCTAAAATGGCTGATTGTTGTGGACACCTCGGAGTTCGAGGGAAGCCTGTGCAAGGCCTTGGAGAGGCTTGAAAGCATCCCTGGGGTCTTCAGAGTCCACTGTGAGCCCTGGCTATGCGGGGTCGTCGTGGGGGAGGGAATAGTCCTCTCGTCCCTTTTAAAGGCCGTGTTGAGTAGGTGGGGAGACGCAGGGAGGGTGTTCATGTACTACTCGGGCATAGACGTGGGTATGAAGATGGCCAGAAGGATCATGGAGCTATTCGGAGTCAGAGAGCCGACGAGGGTCTTGGAGATGGGGTTGGAGGAGCTCAAGGCGTTCGGCTGGGTGACGGGATACAAGGTGGAGGCCGGCGAGGAGCGCATACAGGTCTCACTCGACGGGCTGTTCGAGTGCATCCACATCGAAGCCAGCAACGGGATACACGCCTCCCCCCTGACGAGGGGCATACTCGCCGGCCTCTTGGAAGCGTCCACCGGGAGGAGGCCCGCCGTGCACGAGGCCGCCTGCGTCAGACTCGGGGCTGACAGGTGTCGGTTCATCATAACGCCGTGAAAGAAACCCTTATATCGCACGGAATTCCAGAGCCAACGGGTTGACCTGCAGAGGGAGGATAGTTCGAAAAGTTGAAGTGAGCGAGTCCGTTCTCTTGGCAGGCTTCCCCGGAGTGGGGTTCGCAGCCCCCCTCGCCGTGTACCACATCGAGAGCATCCTCGGCTGTGAGGGGGTCGCCGAAATCTTCTGCCCGTCGCTGGGCGGAGTGCTGACCGACGGGGAGGGGGGACTGCTCACGCAGGCGGTTAAGGTGAAGCTCGCCGAGTCCGTCGAGCCGGGCATCCTGACCGTCTGGACCGTAAGCCAGCCCGAGTCCACGAGGGAGGCGTACGACCTTTGCGACGAGCTCATACGCGTCTCCAAGGAATTCGGATGTAGGCTGATAGTCTCCATGACCTCGATAAGCGGCGTGGAGAGGGGGAGGGTGTACTGCGCTGCCTCGAGCAGGAAGACGCTTTCCAGGGGGTTGGACGCAGGCTTGGAGGCCTACGAGGGGGAGATAGGGGGTCTATCAGGCCTGTTGACGGCCCTGTGCAGGCTGAGGGACGTGGAGGGCATCTGTCTGCTGGCGGGCTCCTCAGACGTGGTCGCAGACTTGGAGGCGTCCGACGGCCTGGTCAGGGCCGCTGGAAGGGTGGTCGGTGTGGAGTTCAGCCCGAGGGGTTTGGAGGAGTCCGCTGAGGAGTTCGTCAGGGTCTTCAAAATATATGGTGGCTAAGATGTCTTCAGACCCCTCTCCCTGACAAACCTCTCATAAACCCTCTGAGCCCTCTCAGCCGCGGGTCCTGTTCCCTCTATGACCCCCGTTTCGTTCACCCTTATCTTGTCCATGACGACTATGACGCCTGCGTCCTCGTAGAGCTTCACCATGTTGGGGAAAAGCTTTTCGAGCTCCTTCGCCAGCCCCTCCAGGTCGAAGGGCCTCTCGGTCAGGTATATGCCGGCTATCGTGTCCCCGTACACGAAGGCCCTGTACAGGGGTTCACCGCCCTTCTCCTTGGCGTCTCCGAGGCATATGCTCATCGTGTTGGGGTCGTATCCCAACAGTTTTCCGGTCAGCACCCTCCCGTCTCTTAGGACCACCCGGACGTTCTTGTTTATCGTCGAGGACAGCTCCTCGAAGAACTTCCTCCTGGCCAACGCCAAGACGCTACACCAACTCTAAACCAACAAAACCAGATATATAAGCAAGGCCCCTAACCTTCGAGCTTCATCCTCAACAATGCCTCCCTGGCCTCCCCGACGCTCCTGAACCTCCCGAGTATGGGCGCCTTCCTCAACTGTATCTTGGCACCACAGTACGGACAGGTCCTCGTAGCCCTCCAACCCTCAGCCAGGGTCAGGTTTCCACACCTAACGCACCTGACTACGACGTAGGCCAACCCCTAACCCCCCAGGAACTCGTCCAGCCTCCCCTCGCTCTCCAGGACACCTATCCAATCCACCACGCCCGACCTCGGCTTCGACTCCCCACGCAACGCCCTAACCATCTCCTCCACGACCTCCTCCGGCTTCCTGCCGGACACGTCAAGCTCCCAGACCCTATCAGACCCGAACCTCGACAAGGCCTCCACGAGGCACACGTCCAGGATCTCGGCCTCCACGTTCTCCATCACCTTCCCCCTCGGATAGCCGCGGGACTCGAGCTCCTCCCTCAGCTCGACTGGGTGTCTCCTCAGCACGAACACGTGGGTGGCCTCTTCCTCCGGGACGACGTCGTGGGCGTAGTGTCCCTCGACCACCACGGACTCGTGCTCGGACAGGACCTTGGAGACGTAATCAGAGATCGCCTCCAGGTCGGCTATGCCCGTACCACGCTCCTCGTCCCACCCCTCCAGGAACCCCATCTCGACAGCGGTCTTCGATACGTCTATGCACACGGCCCCTATACGGTCGGCGAGGAGCTTGGCGACTGTGCTCTTGCCTGTTCCAGGCACGCCTGTGACGACCACGACGTACCTCAAACCCTCATTCCCTCTTGACGAGCTCACCGAGGGTGGGCTTCCTCGGCTTCGGCTGGGCTGGAGGCTTAGCCTCTTCGCTCGGAGCCAGGAGATCGACCCTCAGGACTGTCCTAAGCTTCCCCACGAGCACCATGTCGGGGACGAGCTCCTCCCTCTCGATGCGCTTTACGACAGACTCCTTCTCACCAAGCCTCTCAGCCAGCTCCTTCGGGGACAGGCCCATCCTCTCCCGGGCCTCCTTGACGATCCTGCCGTACCCCTCGACAACCCTGTACCTCTCGACCTCCTCCAACACGTCCCTCGGCTTAGCCCTCCTAACAGATGGGACACGATGCTTTACCTCAGCAGGTGGCTCAGGCTCCCAGCTCGCCTCCCCGTACTTGGCGCATCTCCGACACACTATCAGCTTGGCTCCCTCAACCACACGTCGGTAGACCTCGCCCTCGATCTTCCTCCCGCATATCTCGCATCTGGGAGCCATTCAAGTTTTAAACTTAAACCACGTTAATAAGGTTGCTGAGATGGCCTTAGAGAGACTCAGAGCAGTCGCCGACTACCTGTTCGGTCCAGGAGCCGGAAAAGCGTTGTTCCCAGACGACGTGGTGGTCGAGAGGTCGAAGAGCACAGGTAGGGTCAGACACGTTTACCACGACGGGAGGCTGGTGGCCTCCTTCAGGCCCGACGGGACGATCGCCCTCACGGTACACGGAGCCGAGAGGCTCGTGAAGGCCCTCCCACATCCCAGGGTCAGGGTTGTGGTTTCCGAGGACGCCGTGGAGCCCGTGTCCAGGGGTCGAAGCGTGTTCGCAAAGCACGTCGTCGAGGCGGACCCCGAGATAAGGCCCAGGGACGAGGTGGTCGTCGTGGACCGTTCTGGTAGGGTTTTGGCCGTGGGCCGTGCTGTGATGAGTGGTTGGGAGATGCCCGTTTTTCGCAGGGGCGTTGCGGTCAGGGTTAGGAGGGGTTGCTTAAATTCTGAGAAGCGCAATTCTGTATAGATGTCCACGAGGAGGGCTCTCAA
>CBFDTC010000040.1:0-10675 GCA_965612785.1 Candidatus Bathyarchaeota archaeon | reverse complement strand
AGGCCGAGGAGGAGCCCTGTCCCGAGGGTTAAGAAGAGGAACGACTACAGGAAGAGGTTCATCCTGGAGAGGAAGCCTGGCCAGTTTGTCCCAGTCATCACACGGTAAACCTGGCGGGTTGAACGGTACAGACGTGTGTAGAGCCGTCATAGAGGAGCTTCTCCGCATACCAAACCCCACCAGGCGAGACGTAGAGAGTGTTAAGCTGGAGGTCTGTAAACGCCTCGGGGCCCTCAAGATTCCAAGCAACTCGGAGCTCATATCGGCGCTCAGGCCGGGCGAGGAGAGGCTTCTCAGGGTTCTGAGGAGGAAGCCCGTCAGGACCATAAGCGGCGTGGTCGTCGTAGCAGCCATGACCAAGCCTTGGCCTTGTCCCCACGGGAGGTGCGCATACTGTCCCGGAGGTCCTCCGTACGGGGTTCCGCAGAGCTACACGGGACACGAGCCAGCTTCAAGGAGGGGGTTGGAGCACATGTTCGACCCCTACGAGCAGGTTTCAGCCAGGATACAGCAGCTTAGGGCGATCGGGCATGAGGTGGATAAGGTGGAGCTCATAGTCATGGGAGGAACGTTCCCAGCCACGCCGCTGTGGTACCAGAGGTGGTTCATAAAGGGTTGCCTCGAAGCCATGATAGGCTCCTCCGTCCCGTCTCTGGAGGAGGCGAAGAAAAAAGTCGAGGAAGCTCCTGTCAGGAACGTGGGCATAACGGTCGAAACAAGGCCTGATTGGGCTAAGGAACGTCACGTGGACCGGATGCTGAGCCTCGGAGTCACAAGGGTCGAGCTAGGCGTCCAGACGATATACGATGATGTCTACGAGCTCGTGGAGAGGGGCCACACGGTCGAGGACGTGGTGGAGGCGACGAGGATACTGAAGGACTCTGGGCTGAAGGTGTGCTACCACATGATGCCCGGCCTCCCCGGGTCCAACTGGGAGAGGGACCTGGAGGCGTTCAGGACGCTGTTTGGCGATGAGAGGTTCATGCCCGACATGCTGAAGATATACCCATGCCTCGTCCTCAAGGGAACGAAGGTTTACGAGTGGTGGCTTAGGGGCGAGTACAGGCCCATGACGACGGAGGAGGCCGCCGAGCTGATAGTCGAGGTGAAGAAGACGATACCGCCCTGGGTTAGGATAATGCGTGTCCAACGAGACATACCCGCCTACCTCATAGTGGCCGGAGTCAGGAGGAGCGACCTCAGAAGCCTCGTCGAGCAGAGGATGAAGGAACAGGGCGTACGGTGCCGGTGCGTCAGGTGTCGTGAGGTGGGCCACAGGATGCTGAAGGACGGCGTAGAGCCGGACCCAGACCACATAGAGCTGGTTGAGAGGCGTTACGAGGCCTCTGAGGGCCTGGAGGTCTTCCTCTCCTTCGAGGACACGAGGAACGACGTCCTGATAGGCCTGCTCAGGCTCAGGGTTCCCTCAGAGAAGGCTCACAGGCCGGAGGTTAGGGAGAGCCCCTCCACTCTGGTCAGGGAGTTACACGTGTACGGCCCCATGATACCCGTGGGAGAGCGTGGCGAGGGTTGGCAGCACAGGAGGTTTGGGGAGGAGCTCCTGAGGGAGGCCGAGAGGATCTCTGCTGAGGAGTTCGACGCAAGAAAGATACTCGTGACGAGCGGGTTGGGTGTGAAGCCGTACTACAGGAGGCTCGGATACAGGGACGACGGCCCCTACGTATCCAAGCCCCTGAGATAACTGACGCGAAAACGTTATTAATGGCCGGGTTAAGGAAAATCTGTCAAGGTGAGGGTGAGGCCATGTCTAAGCCGTTTTACGTGAAGTTTGAAGTTCCGAGCGAGGTTGCCGAGGCGGCCTATGAAGCCCTCTCGACAGCCAGGAAGACCGGGAAGATAAAGAAGGGCACGAACGAGACGACGAAGGCCGTCGAGAGGGGTCTGGCGAAGCTCGTCCTGATAGCCGAGGACGTGGACCCACCAGACGTCGTGGCGCACCTACCACTGTTGTGCGAGGAGAGGAAGTGCCCATACGTCTACGTCCCGAGCAAGAAGAGGCTTGGGGAGGCCGCTGGCATAGACGTCGCAGCGGCTTCGGCGTGCATAATAGACCCTGGAGAGGCCTCGAAGCTGGTGGAGGAGATCATAAAGCGTGTGAAGGAGTTGGCTAAGGCTTGAGCTCCGAGGAGACGCTGACGCCTGCGGAGGTCGTCCAGATAATAGGCAGGACCGGTCTGACGGGTGAGATAACCCAGGTTAGGGTCCGAATACTGGCTGGCAGGGACAAGGGTCGGATAATAACGAGGAACGTCAAGGGACCCGTGAGGCTCGGGGACATACTGATGCTGAGGGAGACGGAGCGGGAGGCGAGGAAGATAACCTGACCCACGGTGGACAGGCATGGTAAAGTTTTACAAGTGCTCCTTCTGCGGGAGGGAGATTCCACCCGGGACGGGGATCGTGTACGTGAAGAGGGACGGTACGGTCTACAGGTTCTGTTCGAGCAAGTGTAGGAAGAGCATGATAGTCCTGAAGCGGGATCCGAGGAAGTTCAAGTGGTGTGAAGCCTACAAGAAGGCCCGCAGGGCTGGGGAGAAGACACGATAGCGTTAAATCCAAGACGAACTTAGGATTGTGGTGGCTTCCATGGCGGTCCAGAGGACTTTCGCTTTCATAAAGCCTGACGCCGTCGAGAGGAACCTGATAGGGAAGATAATAGGCAGGTTCGAGGAGGAGGGCCTGAAAGTTGTGGCTTTGAGGATGACCAGGATGACGAGAGGCCAGGCCGAGAAGCTATACAGCGTGCACGTAGGGAAGCCGTTCTACCAGGAGCTCGTGGACTACGTCACGTCCGGACCCGTCGTGCTGATGGTTCTGGAAGGCGAGGAAGCTGTGAAGAGGGTTAGGGAGATCATAGGTGCCACGAACCCGAGGGAGGCTGCGCCTGGGACGATAAGGGCCGAGTACGGGTTGGACGTGACGAGGAACTCGATACACGCTGCCGACAGCCCGGAGAACGCCGCCAGGGAGATGATGATATTCTTCACTCCGGACGACCTGGTGGGCTAAAAACAATTCCAGGCAGACGCGTATAACGTCTGGGAAGACCGGTGAACAGGGACTGGATGGGCAGACAAGCGACCTTGGTCAGGGTATGCGAGGAGGTCGAGGCGCCGCTGATAGGCTGCATAGCCTTCGGGTTGATAGACCGTGGGACGAACGTGATACAGGTCAGACCCACGACCCTGTGCCCCCTTTCGTGCATATTCTGCTCCACGGATGCGGGGCCTAAATCCAGGTCCAGAATCGCAGAGTATCTCGTGTCGATGGACTGCCTGGTCGAGGCTTTCAGGGCCTTGGTCGAGTACAAGGGTCCGAAACGCATAGAGGCTCACATAGACACAGTCGGTGAGCCGGCCACCTACCCAAAGCTCGTGGAGCTCGTCCAAGCCCTCTCCGAGGTGGAGGGCGTCGAGGTTGTGTCGATGCAGACGAACGCCGTCCTCCTCACGGAGAGGATGTTGGAGAGGCTCTGCGAAGCAGGTCTGGACAGGCTGAACGTGTCCCTCCAGGCCCTGGACCCAGACCTGGCGTCTCGGATGGCGGGTACACCGACGTACCCCCTGGAGAAGGTTCTGAGGCTGTGTGAGGCACTCGCCTCTCTGGAGACGGAGCTGTTGATAGCCCCCGTGTGGCTTCCGGGCGTAAACGACGGGGAGATTCCGAAGATAATCGAGTACGCCCTGCGGGTCGGAGCCGGTGGGAGGTGGCCCCCGCTCGGCATACAGAAGTACGAAGCCCACAAACGTGGGAGGAGGCCTAAGGGCGTCAGACCCATGGACTGGGGCAGGTTCTACAGGGAGCTAAGGGCCCTCGAGAGGAGGTACGGTGTGAAGCTCGTGTTGAGGCCTGAGGACTTCGGGACGCACAGGAGGCCTATGGTTCCGGTGCCTTTCAGGGTCGGAGAACGCATAACCGTCAGGATAGTGGCTCCGGGGTGGAGGAGGGGTGAAGCCCTCGGCGTGTGCGGCGGGAGGTCTGTGACCCTGGTCGGCATGAGGAGGTTCGAGGTTGGGGCGAGGGTCAGGGCCCGTGTGATAAGGAACAAGCACAACATAATCCTCGCAGAGCCCGTCTAAACAGAGCCTAACAACCCTTAAGCCGACGAGGAGGATAGATTATCCCAGACGGCATGAAGGTCGCCTTGGCTGTTCCCAAGCCGAGGACAGGCATCCTGATGTTCGGCCTCAGACGGGGAGCGAAACTCAGGGAGGAGTACTCAGCCGCCGAGAAGCTCACCAAGGCGATTAGGGTTCTACCAGACGGCCTGTCGCTCGGAAACACCATGAGGGTTCAGCAGGGCAGGGTTAGGATGCTCGGAGCGACGACGAGCTACTACCGTGGAACCAGCCGAGGCGTGAGGTACGTCCACAGGGCCGTGTTCGAGGAGCTTGGCCCCTGGACAGAGTCCGAGTTCATAAGGTTCGGCGACTTCCAAGGCGGGTACACGCTCTTCACATCCCCCGGGTCCATGGACTACCTGAGCCTCCCGGCCTTCAGGGTGGACGTGGAGGGCACCCCGATCATCCTGGCCCTCATAAACCCCTCAGAGACCAAATTCGGCTCGGAGAGACTCTCCATGTCCGCGAATTACGAAGAAGACAGAGCCGAAGCCGACGTCAGGCTGAGGCCCGGAGCCATCGAGGGGTCGATAAGGAGGACTGGAGGGAGGGCGCGGCACGCGAGGCTCGAGCTAATCGGCGAGTTGGAGGTCTCAGTCGGAGGCCTTGAGGCCGCGGCCGAGGTGTGCGTGGAGCTGGTTAAGGCCGTGGACGGGTGGACGAACTTCAGGTACGAGCTCCCACCCAGGGAGGCCGTACTGCTCGTCACATCCACGGACGTGAGCCCCACACACATCGTTACGAAAAGCCTCGGTCTGAAGAGGCCTGCAGTCTCGGGAATGTCTGAGGGTAGGTACAGGCTCTCGCTCGTGCTGGACGTACCATTCAAGCCCGACGTCAGGTCTGAGGTGGAGCTCCCCACGGCGGGCTCCGGATAGGGCTGTACGGCATACATATTAAGGCTCCGAGGGTGTTTATACCGAGGTATGGCGAGGATAAGGCAGCCGATAGTATGCGTGCTCGGACACGTGGACGTGGGAAAGACGCTCCTGCTGGACAAGATTAGGGGTACGGCTGTCCAGATGCGTGAGGCCGGAGGGTTGACGCAGCACATAGGGGCCAGCTTCTTCCCGGCCGAGACGCTTCTCGAGATATGCCGTGAGATATTCAAGGCCTACAGGGCCGAGGTCAAGATTCCAGGCCTCCTCGTCATAGACACGCCTGGACACGAGGCGTTCGCAAACCTGAGGCGTAGGGGGGGCTCTGCGGCGGACATAGCCATACTCGTCGTGGACGTGAACAGGGGGTTCGAAACCCAGACGTACGAGTGCATAGAGATCCTGAAGGAGCGCAGGACACCGTTCCTCGTGGCCGCTAACAAGCTCGACCTCGTCCCAGGCTGGGTGAGCCATCCCGACCAGCCTTTCTTCAAGTCCTACAAGGAGCAGAGCGAGGACGCTAGGAGGGAGCTCGACACGAGGATGTACGACATAATCGGAACCCTCTCCCAGCTCGGTTTCAGGGCCGACAGGTACGACAGGGTCAGGGACTTCATGAGGACCGTAGCCATAGTCCCCGTGAGCGCCAAGACGGGGGAGGGCATCCCAGACCTCATAGCGGTCCTGGTGGGCCTAACCCAGCAGTACCTGACCGAGCGTCTGAGGACGACGGAGGGGCCGGCCAAGGGCACGGTCCTGGAGGTGAAAGAGGAGATCGGCCTCGGGACGACTCTGAACGCCATAATATACGACGGCGTCTTGAGGAAGGGGGACACCATAGTCGTAGGCGGGAAGGAGAAGCCCATCGTCACGAGGGTCAAGGCGCTACTGCTCCCACAACCACTGGACGAGATGAGGGACCCGAGGAAACGGTTCATCCAAGTCGAAGAGGTCACCGCCGCTGCGGGAGTTAAGATAGTCGCTCCGGGACTTGAGGACGCCTTGGCCGGCTCCCCGGTGGTGGTCGTCCCTGAGGGGGGAGACGTGGACGAGGTTGTCAGGGAGGTCGTCGAGGAAGTCGAGAGCGTCAAGGTCTCCACGGACAAGGTGGGCGTCGTCGTGAAGGCCGACACGCTCGGGTCTCTGGAGGCCATCGTGGCAGGCCTCAGGAGGAGGGGCATCCCCGTCAGGATGGGTGACATAGGGGACGTGTCTAAGCGTGACGTGGTAGAGGCCGCCACCGTCGGGTTGAAGGAGCCCCTGTACGGCGTGATACTGGCCTTCAACGTGAAGGTCCTGCCGGACGCAGAGGAGGAGGCGTACGAGAGGGGTGTCAGGATATTCTCGGACAGGATAATCTACAACCTGATGGACGGCTACGTGAAGTGGCTCGAGTCCAAACGTACCGAAAGGGAGCGCAGGGAGTTCGAGAGCCTCGTCAAGCCCGGTAAGATCAGGGTCCTCCCCGGATACGTTTTCAGGAGGGCCAAGCCAGCCATATTCGGCGTCGAGGTGCTGTCCGGACGCATAAAGCCCAGGTACGAGCTCGTCAGAAAGGACGGTAAGAACTTGGGGAGGATAAGCCAGATACAGGAGATGGGTAAGCCGATATCCGAGGCCACGGCTGGGATGCAGGTGGCCATATCGATGCCCAAGCCCGTGGTGGGCAGACACGTAAGGGAGGGGGACGTCCTGTACGTCAGGGTTCCCGAGGCCCATGCGAGGAGGCTTCTGGAGAAGTTCAGCCACATGCTCTCCGAGGACGAGTTGGAAACGCTTAAGGAGTACCTCAGAATGCTTAAAGAGGAGAAGATGGAAAGGTTGGGGATGTAGACATGCCCTTCCTAAACATATCCGACCCCGAAACCGGGAAGACGAAGAAAGTGGAGATAGACGATGCCAGGATGAAGCCCCTAATCGGAAGACGGATAGGCGAGGTCGTGGACGGAACCATAGCAGGCATGCCCGGGTACAAGCTGATGATAACCGGCGGATGCGACAAGGACGGGTTCCCGATGAGGCCGGACGTACACGGCGGGGGGAAGTACAGGATACTCCTGAGCGGTGGGCCTGGTTTTAGGCCGAGGGAGAAGGGTGAGAGACGCAGGAAGACTGTCAGGGGGAACATAATAACGCCTGACATCGTTCTGATAAACATGAAGATAGTCTCCAAGCCGAAGAAGGGAGGATAAATAGCGTCCGGAGACGAATAGAAGCATGAGTTGAGCTGGCAGGAGCTCTACAGATCCCTAAAGCGTAAGCTCAGGGTCAGAGCCAGGAACGTTCTCGACCTGACAGCCAGGCAGAGGGAACTTTTCATAACGGCCACCGAGGAGCTCAGGGAGGCTTTCATAAGGGACAAGATCCCCGAACGGGAGCTCCTGGAGGCCGAGGAGTGGATAGGGGAGTTCAACCGGCTCGTCTCAACCCTGAAGGAGGGAGGCGTCCTGAGGGACGTAATCCTAACGAGGGAGCTGAGGAGCTTCGTCGAGGACCCGAGGGCACACCTGAGGAAGAAGCTGTTCAACTACACGTTCGAACTCCTAACCGGTGTGAGAGGACCCATGTCCTACGAGAGGACGTGCGAGGCTGCTCTGACGACCTCGCTGAGGACGAACATGAGGACGCTCTACCAGACCTGGGTCTTCCTCACCCTCCTCAAACACCTGACGTCTGGGGGAGGCAGGATGGTGTACCCTCAGCACGGCTTCCTCAGCGTGGAGAGGAGCGGGATGCAGAGGCTCGGGATGATACCACCAAACTGCATCGTCGAGACCGTTGAGGGATTCATAAGCCTGTTCGTGGAGGTCCCCCGGCCGATATGCTGGGAGGACGGCGGAGACCTGAGCAGGGTTTGGAAGCTGTACACGGCCCTCAGGCCAGACTTCATGGCCTACGGCGGCCCTGTCATGGACATCGTGGACCTGGAGAGGAACCCGCCCATAAAGAGGCCGAACGTCGTGATCGAGGTCAAGGAGCTGGAGGACTGGCCCAAGAGGGTAAGGGAGCTCAGGGGACGCCTCTCCGAGCCCATATCGGCGGAGGACTGGAGGTTCCTGTGGATCAAGGGACTCGTCGAGGGGCTTAGGAGGACGATAGGGGCCGAGGGTGTCAGGGTCAGGGTTGGGAGGAAGACCTACTCGATGAGGGTTGGGGAGCCCGAGCTCCTGAGGGTCTACTGGTCGATATACCAGCCGGACGAGATGGTCCTGATCTCCAGGGCCAAGGTCCCGCAGGAAGTCAGGTCGGAGCTTGAGGACTTCTGCCGAGTCTACGACGGAGTGGGCTTTGAGGTGGACGCCCTCAAAGAGGTCGCCGAGGAGGTTGAGAAACACGCGTCTGGAGAGGGATTGGACACGCTCACCGCGGTGGCCAGGGAGCTTGGACTACGGAGGTTCGACAGGAGGCGTCTGCACAGGTGTCTCGTCGAGCTTGTCAAGAGGCATAAGGACGAGTTCACGAAGCTCCTAGGCGGTTAGGCATCCGAGTTCGACGAGTTTGTCGAGTATCTTCCCGGCGCACTCCTCCACGGTCATCCTGTCCGTCTCGACGACCACCTCGGGGTTCAGGGGCTCCTCGTAGGGGTCTTGGATACCCGTCATGTCCTTTATCTCGCCGCTCAACGCCTTCCTGTAGAGACCCTTAACGTCCCTCTGGACGCACACCTCGACGGGGCATTTCACGTAAACCTCGACGAACTTCAGACCCTCATCCTCGACGAGTCTTCTGGCTTCGTCCCTGACTGACCTGTACGGTGAGACGAACGAGGCTATGACCGCCACCCCGTTCCTGGCGAGAAGCTTCGAGACGTAGGCAACCCTCCTCAGATGACGTTCCCTGTCCTCCCTGCTGAAACCCGCCTCCGGGCTGAGCCACCTCCTGACCTCGTCGCCGTCCAGGAGCTCCACCCTGAGTCCACGGCCCCTCAGCTCCCTCTCGAGGACTCGGGCTATAGTCGTCTTCCCCGAAGAGGGCAGGCCCGTAAGCCACACCACGAACCCTTCCATCCTACAACACCTCCTCCACGACACGTCCCTCGACGCCCTCGGGCACGGGGAGGCCCATAATCCTCAGCACGGTGGGGGCCACGTCCATTATGTTCATCTCAGCCCTCACGCCGCGCCTACGTCCCTTCGGGTCGTACAAGACGAAAACGCCGTGGTAGTCGTGTACGGCGTCGTCTGGGCCTGTGTCGTTCTCCGGCAGGTACGGGTTCTCGTACCCGAAAGTCCCGGCGGACCTCCAGTAGAGGTCGTCGAAGTACACCATGAGGTCTGGCGGGTACCCCCTGCACACCTTGAATATCCTGTCGGGCTTTAGGACCCTGGTCCTCCAGGGCTCCCCGTTCGGTCCTCGTATCTGCTTCAGGTCGTGGGCAAGCTTGTCCCTGACCCTCTCATACTCGCTGGGCTTGACGGTGCCCTCAGGCTCGCGTCCCTCCACGTTCAGGAATATCCTGGCGTAGTATCCACCCCAACCCCAAGCCACCGTCTTCTCCCAGTCCACTTCGGCCTCGCCTATCCTCACGCCGGGCTCCGGCCTGCCCTTGACCTTCAGGTATCCCATCCTCATCAGCCAGTCGTTCACGCTGAAAGCCCCCTTCATCGCCTTTGCTCCGTGGTCTGACACGACCAGCAGGACGGTGTCCCTGTCTAGGGCGTCGAGTATCTCCCCGAGGAACTTGTCGAGCATGGCGTAGTAGTCCCTGACGACGGTCTTGAACTTGCTGTCTGGGACGTGTAGGTGGTGCTTCTCGTCGAAGTACTTCCAGAAGGCGTGTTGAACCCTGTCGAGGCCTATCTCGACGAACATGAAGAAGTCCCACTGCTTGTTCTCCAGCAGGTACATTATGGCCTTCATGTGCTGCTCGGTCATGTCCCACAGCTCTCCGAGCAGCTTGTCCTTCTCCTCGGTCCTGAACAACACGTCCGGAACGTACTCTCCGGCAGCCTCCTCAAGCTCGGGCTTAAGGTCCCTCGGGTAGGTGTAGTCCACCTTACTGCTTGGGGTTAGGAAGCATGAAACAAGGCAGCCCTCGACCCTCGTCGGCGGGTAGGAAGGCGGAACGGCGAAGACGCAGCTCTTACCGCCGTGTCGGCCTACGATGTCCCATATCTTGGGGACGAGTATGGACTTGGAGGAGGCTATGGAGAACTTCCTGTACTCGCCGTACCTCCTGTACCTGAACCCGTACAGCCCGAGGGAGCCCGGGCTCCTCCCGGTTGCCATCACCATCCAGGCCGGGACGGTTATGGGAGGGTCGCAGCTCCTAAGCCTGCCGTAGACCCCGGACTTGATGAGCGACTTCACGTTGGGAAGGTCTTCCAAGAACCTGTCGAACATCAGGGAGGGGGCGGCGCAGTCCAGTCCGGCTACCAAGACACGCCTCAACACGCTTCACCTTACAAACGGGTCGTTCCACTTAAGGATCACGTCCACCACCTCGGGTCTCATGATCTCCTTCGGCGGCTTCAGGCCCTGCTTTAGCATCTTCCTTATCATAGTCCCGCTGAACCTTATCCTGTCCGACTCGTCGTGGGGGCACGTCTTCTCCATGGCCATCCCACCGCATTTGCGGCAGTAGAACACCTCGGTGAAGAACATCGGCGTTATGCCCAGGTCAGGGTAGTCGTCGAATATCCTCTGAGCCTCGTA
>CBFDTC010000039.1:0-10986 GCA_965612785.1 Candidatus Bathyarchaeota archaeon | reverse complement strand
TTTTCAAGCAGAAGACGGCATACGAGATCATGCCTAGTCTCGTGGGCTCGGAGATGTGTATAAGAGACAGGGAAGGTGCTGTCCATGGGGTTCAGGTATCTCAAGGAGGACTGGGAGAGGAAGCTTGAGGAGAAGCAACGCGAGATTGACGAACTGAAGCTTAAGGTAGCTGACCGTGGCGAAGTAGGTAATGAGGTTCAGGAAGACGCCGAAACCAGTGGCAAGCTCTCTCCGGAGCAGGTTCGGGAGTTGGCCAAGCTGGTTGCGGAGGCCCGTGGCCTCAGGGTCGAAAAGGGGGGTGGAGGGAGGAAGGTGGATGTCGCGTGGCTTGTCAGCGAGGTGGGCAAGATGATAGAGGAGGGGGCCAGCGTGGCGGACATACTCGCAACGTACTCGGACGTCGGGTTCAATACGTTGAAGGCCGCCATAAAGGCTTATAGGGAGCTGAAGAAGGAGGAGAGGGCCATCGCCGGAGTCGAGAGCCGCTACCTGGAGGCGATGTACATGGTGGCTAGGACTTTCGGCGAGGAGATAAGGGACAACTGCCCCTACTACAACGACGAGGCCGGCGTGTGCACGTTGTGGAGGCTCACGGATGTCGAGAAGGGCGTCAAGCGTAGGTGGCCTGGACTGCTTAGGGCTCATGGGGGAGCCCAGAGGTTCCGCGTGCTGGACCATCCATGGGTGTGTGCGTTCTGTAGGAGGGGGAGAGGGTGAGCTTGTGGAGGGTTAGGAAGGAGAGGAAAAGGACGGTGGACATCGAGATACCCGACGTGCCAGTGATGGACGACGAGATGAGGGAGGAGGTGAAGGAAATCGCTAGGCTCAAGCTCCAGAAGGAGAGGCTCAAGCTGGCTAGAGAGGTGAAGGAGCTGAAGGACACGGTAAGCCCATCGGCATCACCCATGGCCGCCGACCTAGTCAAGGCGTTGTTGACTAAGCCTGAGGCCCTGAAGGCGTGGACGGAGCTGACGGACGAGCAGAGGGCCACGATAATCGCAACCGTCCAGGCCCTCACACGTGGTGGGAAGGGACTGGAGGCCTACGCCATGTTGCCAGTCATCATGTCGATGGCCAAATCCGGATACGGAGCCAGGGAAATAGTGGACACGGCGAAGGGGATGATAGAGACCGCCAAGGCCATACAGCCATCCACCCAGCTCACGGCCAACGACATAATCAAGATAGTCGAGGCTGTCAGGAAGGGTGAGCCGGAGAAGGGCATGTACGAGACGTACATAAAGCCACTTCTGGACGAGGTCAAGACGCTCAGAGAGGAGCTTGCGAAGGAGAGGATAGCGAGGCTTGAGAAGGAGATAGCCGAACTCAAGTCGAGGCCGGGGTTCACAGAGGAGCTTGCTAGGAAAAAGGAGGAGCTGATGATGCTCAGAGACCTCCTAGGCCTCAAGGAGGGCGTCTCGGTCGACCTGGAGAAGGCCCGCCTAGAGCTGGAGAAGTGGAAGGCGGAGAAGGAGTGGGAGTGGAGGAAGTGGCAGGCCGAGCAGGCTCTCAGGGAGAAGGCCGAGGAGAGGAAGGCCAAGACAATCATGAACCTCCTCAAGCCCTTCATCCAGCGTGCAGGGCCGATGGTGGACGAGCTCACAGGGGCTGTGAGACGCAGATTCGGAGCCAGGAGCGGAGCCACGGCCAGGTCGGTGTTCATATGCCCCAACTGCAACACCGAGATACCCCTCAAGCCACCGTACCCGGAGAAGCTGACCTGCCCAAATTGTAAGCAGGTGTTTGAGAGGACGGGTTGAGCCATGCCGAAGACGTCATTCTACAAGGAGGTTGCGAAGAAGGTCGTGGCTCCGATAGTGCTGAAGCTGTTGAAACCCTACACCGCACGGGACCTTGCAGAGGCCATCCGGAACGACGTGGATTTGGCCGATGCCCTCAAGGCGAACGACGCCATGCTCGGGACGCTGATGAGGATAGTCGGAACATTCCCGTTCACGGGGAACCCAATCTATAGCGACAAGATAGCGAGGAGAATGAAGGACAGGCGGTGGATAAAGTGGTTCGTCAACGACGTGCTGAGGCGCAAGAGGCCAGACCTCTACGCACAGATAGTGTACACGCCGGGCGGATTCGACTACATCGTCAAGCAGGTGAGAAACATAGTCAAACTGCTGTTCGGCTAACCCAACCACTAAATTTTTTCTATCCCGCAGAAAATAACATGGTGGGGATGGACAGGTTCAAGGCCAAGCTCCTGGAGGTCATGCGTAGCCTCCACGCGGCTGAGGACCACATAGCGTCCGAGAAGCCTGAGCTGGCGGCCAAGATACGCTCCCTCAGAAAGAAGGTTGAGGACTGCGTGTTCCGTGGGAGGTGTGAGCTGTGAGCGAGGTAGCGATTAATGAGGGGCTGGCATACTGCATCGAGTGTGCTGTCAAGCACCTTTCAGATGCGAAGACGTTCCTACTCGAGGCCCTCGGCACTGGCAAGAAGGCTCCCATCGCGCCCAGCGACATAGACGAGGTTATAGAGGAGCTGATGGACGTTTACGAGCGTGAGGGGTGCGACACTTGTGAGGCGCGTGTGGAGGACATAGGGAAGACGCTTAGGAAGGTTGAGGAGGGCTCGGCCAAGCTCCTCCTAGCTCACTTGGCTAGGAAGCATGGGGTTCCGATGCCCAGAGTCGAGTTCGTTGAGACGGATAGGTGCCCGACCGAGCCCGCCATGAGCGGGTGGTACGACCCGAAAGAGAAGAAGATAATCCTGTGCAGAGGCGGAGTCGACTACGACACGGTCGTCCACGAGTTCTACCACTACATGGCTGACGTGAAGGGCTTGCCGAACACGGAGGAAGAGGCCAAGCGCTTCACCATGATGGAGCTAAAAGCTTTTAAGCCCAGACACGATATCCCTATAGGTGGTAAGATGGCCACGGTAAGAGAAGTCGGACTAGTCGCTGGAGGAGCGTTCATAGGAAAGGGCGTTGAGATGGCTGTCGACAGGTTCGCCCCAGCGAAGTGGGCTCCCTACGTCAAGCCCGCCGTCGGTGCCGTAGTCCTATACGGAGCCACCAGGCTCGGAGCCCCCTACGACGACATAGCCCTCGGAGCCGGCGCCTACCTGATAACGACCGTCCTCGACCTCATACCCGCCACGGCTCCAGCGACCCCAGCCGCCGCACCAGCTTACAAGCCCGCCTCAGCACCCGCCTCGACGAAGCCCGCGACTCCAGCCAAAGCGGAGCTCAAGTGAGGTTTCACAGAAGCTTACGGAGCTGGGACTTGAGGCGCATCTTCATGTAGTCTAAGAACTCTGTGAGGAGGTCTTCGGCTGTCACCTTGTGTGACACGGCTTTGTATGCGCGTAGGACTCTGCTCCACTCCTCCTTCGTTTTTTTGCTACACCTTATGACCAGCCTCTCGGTCTTCTCCATCGTGTTGTAACATGGTTGCACAAACATTTATCTGTTTCGTCATCACGTTTAGGTTTGGTGGGAAGATGGCTAGGTCGGTTAATCTTGCGGAGCTGGTTGCTGAGGAGTATGCTAAGGGCATTCTGGTGTTTGCTGGTGGGAGGACTAGGGTGGACTATGAGCCTTTGACGGCTGATGAGAGGAAGGCTGTGAACGAGTGTTTCATGGCTGGCCTGCGGCACTTGGAGAGGGTTGCGCCTGAGATAGCGGCTTCGATTAGGCCTCAGCTGAGCCTGGTGGAGAAGTTCGCTGGCATCGCCAAGGCGGTGTTCCCTGAGACGAAGCCGATAGCCTATCCATCGGAACCTGGCACAATCGGCGTGAACTGGCTGTTCCCGCAGGCCATCAAGTATGCGGCTACGGCTTCTTCGACGTATCCGTGCTACACTAGCTATTCGACGAACCTGTGGGAGATTTCTCTGACGGCTGGTACTGCGGCCTACCTGTTCGGTGACGGTTCAAACTACTACAAGGCTAGCCCGACTACGGGCCAGCACGCCATGTTGCTGGTGTTCCAGGACGGCGTTGTTGAGGTGGGCTCCACTCCGAAGATTCAGCAGTTCCAGATTAAGACGGAGATTCAGCAGAAGTATGGCATCTACACGGTTGAGCCTCTGGTCGAGGTGCCTCTGGAGAGCGGTAAGGCGATATACCAGTATCCGACTCCGATGGGCGCCGTTCCGATATACCACGACCTGGGGATAATGTGGGGCTTCATGCCCTCCTACAGTGGGACGGCTACGATAAAGCTGTTGGGCATGGTGTTCTACGAGCACGACTTCATGTCTTCGCTGAAGTGGGTCAGCTAGAGGTGATTAGCGATGTCGATGCTGGCTACCGGCGAGAGGGTTGAGGTGCTGTCTGCCTCAGGGCCGGGTGCTGATGTCACGGTTACTGCAGGTGGGGCTAACAACGTTGACCTGACGATAAGCTTGGGGAAGGTTCAGAGGATTCTCGACCATCTAGCGGTTGTCAGCGTTTCAGGGCTTCCTGATGGAGCTGTGCTGGCAGGGTTCTCGTTCCCTGATGTGACCACGCTGAGGCTGAGGGTGTTCAACCCAACTGAGGCGGATGTGACGGTCTCCGCCGGCTCCGTGTCGGCTGAGGTGCTCGTCAAGGCCCTATAACCCCCCTTATTTTTTGTTTGGAAAACGTTTTTAGTGTGGTTAGCCTACCGTTTATTGGTGGGCGGGTGTGTTCGTGGAGAGGAGGCTTGTCAGGAAGGAGGATATAGCGGATTCGGCCATAGTGTTTGAGGTTGCGATTCCTCTTCTGACCGACCCTATAAGCGGAGCTGGCACGACCGAGGCCAACGAGAGGTATCTGATAAGCTCGAACCTGATTCAGAACGCCTCAGCCGCCTACTTTGAGGTTTCGTACGATGCTAGTGCTCTGACGGCTGATGGGAGTGCAGACCTGTACGATGTGACGGCGGCGTCTGCCATCGCGACGATAACTCTAACTGCTGGCACGGCGAGTGAGAGGACTAGGAGTGGAAACATACTTGCAAGTCTGACGGCTGGAAACGAGGTTAAGGTTAGGGTGACTGGGGACGGTACAAACGCCGCCACGCTCAGAGCGGCTAGGCTGGTGCTAGTGATAAGCATAAGCTAAAAGTTTAAACGTTAATTCGGGATAGTTTATCTCGGTGGGAGAGGTGGAGCTGGTAGGGGAAAATGAGTTTCTGGTACTGTACATACCGGCGACTGAGAAGGCGCTGGTGTTTAGGGTTAAGAGCGTCATAAACAGGGGTTTCGAGTGGCTGGACTATGGGCCTCTGCCTCTGGACAGTGGTGAGACGCTTCCGACGTACGATGGGGCTTCGGCGACGGTTCCTGCGGACGGTGTGTTGCCGGGCAGGGCGTACACCAATACGGGTAAGAGCTTTGAGCTGAGTGGGGCGTACGACGAGACGGACATGTGGTATGTGCCTGAGGATTATAGGGAGCGTGTGTTCCACGTCATAGAGTACGTGACTCCAGGGTGGATACGCTGTGACGTTCAGATTCCGAAGGAGGTTTCTCAGGGGAGGTTCCAGAGGGACAAGGTTATCACGGGCGTTGAGAAGGACTTTGGGTTCAGCAGGGGGGTCTTGGAGGTGGTTCACATTCCGAGGATACACTACGGGTATCGTTGGGGCAACGACACGAACATGAATGTCTACACGTTCGTCAAGTTCCAGTATGGCGAGTACGTGGTTGAGACTCCGAAGAGTCCTGAGCTGATATTCGACCTACTGACGAAGAAGGTTAGGTGCAGGTGGATAACCATGCCGATAACCATCTACGACGCCACGATAAGGACGGCGCTGCTAGAGACGTATGGGTTCGAGGGGTTCCCAGTGTACGGCGTGCACCAGAGGAGGGAGGCATTATCAGAATACAGTCGCCTCGTAGGGGAGGTGATGGTGTGATGGGCGTCCTGTTCACAGTTAGGGGGGCGACGGACGGCTCCAGCACCACGGGGACCTTCAGCCTGAGCGGAGACCTTCTGCAGACGGCGGTGTCGTACATACGGATACCTAAGGGCATGAAGCTGAAGGTGTGGTGCAAGCGCATAAGCGGTGAGCCTGTCGAGGTGATAATGGAGTACACTCACGACGTTACCGCCGCCTCGCCGACGTGGGTTGAGGTTGGACGTGAGGTACTGGCGTCTGCAGGCGAGCTGTCGTTGGAGAAGCGTAGGCCGATGGTGTTGAGGGGCTTCACGGGTAAGGAGGCGTTCAGGGCTAGGTGGAGCCAGGCTACTGCGGCTCTGTCATATGCTGAGTTCGAGGTTGAACTAGAGTGATATACGGGCTACTGCCACTGCTCGATGGATGGGCGTGGCGGTACAAGGAGTACACCGGCTCGATAAGCATAGGTGAGACTGTCAAGCTGGACGAGATACAGGCTCCGGGCTATTTCGTGGCTGTTTCGACCCTCCTTTCCGGTAGCAGGGATGCGAAGCATGTTCACATACACGTGGACATAGACCATCCTGAGAGGCCGTTCAGCATAGACTTCACTCCGTTCGGCCTGTATGCGTTCGGCTCCGTGTTGCCCATTCCCTTCGGAGGCTACGTGAACAAGTGGGACGACGCCAACAAGGAGTACACTGGTAGCATAGTTCCGGCTAGGCCTGTGCCGTTTGCACATTCGTTCAGGATTAAGCTGATAGCTCCTTCAGGCCCCGTCGAGGAGTCAGAGGCTTTGGACATCAGCTACCACGCGGCCCTTGTGTTGATAGAGATATTCAACGTGGAGAGGTTCAAAGAGTCGGTTAACAGGGTGTTCAGGGGTGAGCTGACGTGACCGTGTATCCGCTGACCCCGTACGTGTACCTTGTCGGCGGTAGGGTGGTTTCAGAGGTAGGCGAGTCCAGCCTTGAGTTGCCTACGGCTACGGTTCCACTCATACCTGCAACGACGTATGCCTTGCCCCCGTTGGCTGGGTACTACTTTGACTTGACTGGGTGGAAGACCAAGGCTTTCATCGTCTACGCTGACCAGCCTGTGGACGTGCAGGTCGAGGAGTCGATAGACGGTAGCAACTTCTACGACGTTGAGGGGTTATCCATAGCTTCAGCGGACTTCGTGGCTGACAAATGGAACAGCATAGTCACAGACACGCCTCTGAGGTACGTCAGGTTGAAGGCTACTACGGGTTCTACTGCGCCGACCAAGATGATACTCGTGGTCAGAGCAGTTAGGTGAAGCCATGTCGGTAATCGTCAGGGGCAGGGTAAGGACAGACCTCGGAGAGAGGGTTAGTTACCAGCTTCTGCAACACGTAGACGGCACCATACTCGTAAACCAGAGGCTGTTGAAGAAGATTGTGGACGGCAAGGCCTATCTAGCTGGGTGGAGGATTGATGACGTTACCTCAGGCTCGACAGCGTACTTCCTGTTTGAGAACCCCAGTGGAAGCGGAGTGTACGCCAACATAGTAGCAGTCGGGTTGATAGGCACTGGCACTGGTAGGGTTAACATGTATCCTAAGGGTCAGTTCACGGTGGACACTCCGGGAACCTCGGTTACTCCTCTGAACCTCAACCCTGTCTCGGGTGAAAGCGCTAAATGCGTGTTCAGGTATGGGGGAGCCTACACGGTAGGCACGCCAGCCGTTAGACAGGTGTTGCCCGGAGGGTCGCACATAAGGGCTATTGGAGGGGTCATCGGGGTTGACGTAAACTTGAGGGTGCCTGAAGACTATGCGCTCCTAGTGGAGATAGTGAACCAGAGTGCGTCGGCGGAAGACTTCTCCTGCAGGTTCATATGGTGGGAGGAGTAAAACCCTTTTATTTTTTGTTTGCGTAGGGTTGTTTGGTGGCGTGTATGGACGAGGCTCTTGAACTAGTCCTCGTGTTCGCCTTAGGCGTGTTCGTGGGGTGGACGATAGCGAGGTACGTTGGTGGAGGGGGGAGCGTCGTGTTCGACAGGGACCAGCAGGGGAGGGTTGTGGCCATCCATTATGTGCCTCATGGTGGTGGGGTTGGTTCGTGAACGTCTTTTGGATTGGGCGATGCGTATTGTCGAGGCTGAGGAGATGGCTAGGAGCCGTGTCGAGGTTGAGGTTAAGCCTAAGCCGGCTCCAGTTGAGAGGGTTAGGAGTTTGGTGTGGCATGGCCGTTCCGTCCCGTTTGGCACCTTGATAGATGAGAGTGGATGCGGCGTCCTTAGGGAGCTTGTGGTCAAGAACGGTGACAAGTATTTTGGGCTTGAGGTTGTGGTGGATGGGGTGTACGTGTACCATAAGAGTTGGGATGAGTTTAACGCCATAAGCGAGTACGTGGATGAGGTTGCGGCCTTCGAGGACGATGGGACGTACATCCTGCATCTAAGCGACATCAAGTTCTCGTCCATGATTAAGGTGGTTTTGAGGCCTGTTACTGTTCGGCCTCTCTCATCGACAGTGAGCGAAGTGTTCTACAAGATTGAGTTAAGGACGTAAACGTTTTTAAGTTCTGCGTCGAAGCCCCTATCGGAGAGGAGTTGAGGGGAGGTGAGAGGAGTGAGTGGTGGGCCTTCTGTTAGGCTTAGTGAGGAAGACCAGAGGCTCGTCATAGCGTTTCAGCGTCAGGCAGACCGTATCAAGAGTGCCATAACAACTCTGCAGGACATCGCAGACATCAACGACTTCATAGCGTTCAGAGTGCTACAGAGACTGCAGACTTTGGAGGGTAGGGTCAGGGACCTTGAACGTCAGGTCGAGGAACTTAGGAAGCTGAAGGAAGAGGTGAAGAAGAGTGAGAAGTCCAAGGCTGAGCAAGGCTGAGGAGAGAGACATAGAGGAGTGTCTTAAAGCGATAAGGGAAGGTAGGTGTCGGGTCTTCAAAAGTGTAGAGGAGGCCATAAAGTGGCTACGGTCTGACGACAGAGAGGAGGAGGTGAGAGTATGAGTCAGGTAGAGTTACTACAGTACATTAGGAAGCTAGTGAACAAGTATCAGGTACCGTTCGGAATAGCTATCTGGGGATTCACCTCTGAAGGTGCCGCTAAAGAGATCTTAGTGGACAGTGAGGGCAAGCTTGTTATTTCAGGTGACGTGACTGCAACAGTTGAGTTTCCAGACTGGCAGAGAACGTCAACTAAGACTACGGATGAGCTGTATAGTCAGCTGAGCAACATATATGGTCAGCTTGACATAACACTGTCTGCTCTGAGAGATGCTATCACAGCACCTTCACCTGACAGCAAGACTCTGGCTGACCTGTATGAACGTCTTGATAGTATCAGGTCACAACTTGATGTAGTGTTGTCCAGTAGAGCAAGTGAGTCCACAGTCTCAAGTATATTGAGTCAACTGGATATAACGCTGTCTGAGCTGAGAGACGCTTTGAAGGGTACTGGTAATAAGGACTTCACTACACTTGAGGCAGATGTTGAGTCCATACTTTCACAGCTTGACATCACACTGAGTAACCTGAGAGACACGTTACATGGTGACCTCTATAACGCTACAGACACTTTGAGCGTCTATGACCATCTGAAGCAGGTTAGGACACAGGTGGACAGCTACCTACCTAACTTGGATACGGCTTTGAGTACAAGGGCTTCTGAAAGCACCGTATCCAACATACTGTCTCAACTCGACATAAAGGTAAGCGAGCTCAGGGATGCCCTGAAGAAGACTGTGATAGACACAACAGAGTACGAGAAGAGCCTTGCAGACATCTGGTACCAGCTTACACAGACCTTAGCTATTCATGAGCAGACTCCTTGGAACCCACCTAACCTAGACATGGCTTTGAGCAGTTTTGCTTCACAGGCATACGACTCTACGGCTGACCTGTACAAGTTGAGCATAGAGAGGGACAACGTCGGTCTGCTGAAGACAGGTGACTTGAGTTTCGATGCTTCTGGGTATCTGAATGTGAATGCACAGGCTGTAGCTAACCCGTCTAATCTTGATGTACCGCTAAGTGACGTTAAGACGTTACTGGACAAGCTTGAAGACGCCTTAGCCTCTGTAGGAACGGACAAGATTAGGATAGACGACGCTGGTGGAAGCATAACTGTGGACGGAACGGTCAACGTAGGGAACTTCCCATCGGACTTCCCAGACAGCGGGACACAGAGTAGGCTTGACGACCTGAGGGGTGCCTTAGCTTCTGTGGGGACGGATAAGCTTAGGGCTACCGTTGTAGACGCCTTGCCTGAAAGCCCGTTCAACATAACCAAGGTTGCAGGTACCGCACTTACGGGTAGGGACTGGAGCAACGACTTTGCAAAACTCCAGAACCTCGACATCAGTCTGTCAACTCACAGGAACGACTTGCGGACTAGTTTGAGGTGGCTCGAAAGTGTCTCGATAGAGCCGACGAGTGGCAGGAGAGCCGCCATGCCAGCATGGGATGCAACTCACTGGTATGATGACACGGATTACACGGTGACGGAGACTTCTTGGACGGAGAAGACGAGGTGCTGGTTCAGGCCTAGGAGCACGAGGTACACGGCGTACGTCCTATACGTGCTCGTTAAGGGTTACATCGACACGAGCGGGGAGACGCTGTACGTTCGTTTAAGGTCGTTTTACAGAGGCGTGTTGAAGGAGTGGTCGATTACCTCAACCACCGAGACAGTCGTGTATGGGCACGTGTTCTACGTCAAGCCGTTCCACTGGGACGACCCACTGATGATTGATGCATACGTTACGGCTGGCACAGGCTACATAACCTATGTGTCGATAAGTTTCGTCCCCTTAGAGGGCCTAGCTTTCGGCAGGTACTACGACTCGACGAACGACAGGCTGGATGCAGTAAAGCCCATCCGTGTAGACGCCGACGGGTATCCTCTCGTAAGGATTACTTCCTGCCTAGACGGAGGGTTTGAAGAGTGGAAGTTAGCGTACCTCGCTGGTTTAGTTGATGGTGAAGGGACAATCACGATTCAACTACGTAGACAGAAGAGATACTGGCTGGGCATAGAACCCGCCCTTCAAGTGAATAATACAGATGAGACGATGATGAAGTGGCTCCAGGAAAACTTCGGTTCTTTCGGGGTTGTCAGGAAACTGCCATACCACTGTCTCTTATACACATCTCCGAGCCCACGAGACTAGGCATGATCTCGT
>CBFDTC010000038.1:0-11209 GCA_965612785.1 Candidatus Bathyarchaeota archaeon | reverse complement strand
GTCAGCATGATGTCCAGGGTCTTCGGCTCGCTGTACATAATCTCAGCGATAGCCATGCCCGTATCCGTCCGCGGCATGGTGGGGCTCATCTCGACAGCGTGTGGAGTGATGAGGGCTGTATCTTACGGGCTGTTCGCTGCGGCGTATTCTGGAGAACGCCGGGTCGAAATGGCAGTTTTCATACCCATGCTGGTGAACCCGTACACCGAGTTCATATGCGTCGCCGTCATGGTGTACGTCGTGGTTCAATCAGCGATAAACCACGCTTTCGTGAAGACTTCTGAAAGCTTCCTCGTCTTCGTCGCTTTCCTCCTGATGCTCGTGAGCCACGTGATGTTCGCCATGTCGCACGTGAGGGCCATGCTGTACCTGGTGGCTCACGTATCCCAGCTTGCGGGATTCATCTCCATGTTGACGATGCTCCTGAAGGTGGGCAGGGAAGTTGGGGAGGGTTAGGTACAGGTCGAGGATCAGGATATGCGTCGACATACTCCGCGTCATCCTACGGGAGGGGGAGGTGGGGCCGACCAGGATTCTGTACGGTGCGAACCTCTCCTACGACAGGCTTACGAAATACCTCAGCTACCTCATCGACCTGGGGCTGATAGAGGAGGTTGAGAGGGGAGACCACGTCGTCTACAGGCTTACGGAGAAAGGTCTTCAGTTCCTTTCCGAGTTTAGGAAGGTGGAGAAGTTTTCGAGGGCTTTTGGAATAGAGATATAGTCGTTCTCCTTCAAAGGGAAAATACGGATGCTGTGCGTCTCCTAAACTTCTTCCCCGACCTTCTTAGATGCGAAGTCTATGGCCTCCATGACGGACTTGGCCAGGGACACCACTCCCAGCAGGAGGAACGCGGCGAGGATTATCTTGAAGTCTATGGTGACTCTGAGGGTTATTTCCTCCATCGGTATGGCAAGCCTAAGCACCCCGAAGTTCGTCGTGTAGGCGAGCAGGGCCACGGAGGCGACGGCCCTCGCGCCGTCGAGGACGTACCTGAATATGGTTCCGGTCAGGAGCCTTATGCCTATCTCGAAGGCTATGAAGACTGCCGCCAGGGACGTTATTATCATCCCCCCCTCCGGGATTATCGGGGCAATCTGCTCCGCCATTCCCGTCAGCTTGTATATGAGCAGGAACTCTCCGCCCATTATCAGGGCCCAGACCGCGGCGCTCAGAACCCGCTTGGCTATGTCTTTGGCCTTCATGTCGTCACCACCCGAGGCCTGAGTAGGGTATCACGACGGGGCCCACCAGCGACCCCCCGATGGTCACGTAGAGCCACACCTCACCCTCAGGCGTTATGAGATCCACGTCCTCCAGGGGCATTCTGATGACACCGCTCCAGGCCGTCCAGGAGGGGGCGTTCAGGCCGACGGTTCCCGTAGCCACGAGCGTCCCGTCGGCGTTCCGGAGTTCCACGGTGAGGGCTCCGACGAGGTCGATGGGGGACCTGTTCTCGAAGTATATCCACATCTCAGCCATCGGCGTGGCGTCCTCGAACCTTAGTGTCACGTCGGTCACGTTCAGCCCGTACAACGGTGGCCCCCAGGGTACCTCGATTTCCTCGACGGAGACGCCAAACGTCACGGCCTTGGCGTACGTGAAGCTCATCAGCACGTCCGTGTACAGGTCGGCCTCCTCGAACAGGAGGTAGGTCAGGTTTTTCTCGACGATCTGGGATAGGCTTATCGTCAGCTCGTGGAAGCCCTCCCAGGTCGAATCCCTCTTGACCACAGGTACCGTGGTGGTAGCGCAGGACAGCTGGTTTCCCCGTCCGTCCACTACGACGGTCGTTATGTTTATGTCCGTCATGTCGTAGAGGCCCGTGTTGTTCACGTACACCGGTATGATCAGCGTTATCGACCCGTCTGAGAGCTCGTAGTCCACATCGCCGAAGTACACGGCTTCCCCGGTGGCGAACGTCGTGTACAGCGAGTATATCATCGACCCCAGGAAGGCTATGAGTATTATCGTGGCTACCGTAACGGCCAGCCCGATTACCTTTACAGCCAGTCTCATTCCTCGGTTTTACCCTCCGACTCTTCCGACTTCTCCTTGGAAGCCGCCAGAATCTGGACGCCCCTCATCGAGAGTATCGAACCGACCCAGCCCATGATTCCCAGGAAGACGGCCCTTATGCAAGCTTCTATCAGGGGGGCCAGCGCCTCGCCGAACACCTCCACCAGCCCTCCTGTCACTGGGATGGTTGAGACCCCTCGGAGCTGTAGGAACGCCGCCACGAAGGTGAATATCAAAAGTCCTATGCCAGCCCCCAAAGTCGCTATCCCGGCTATGGAAACTAGCTTGGACAAGTTGCCTCGGTTAAGGCTTACTTCCACGCCCTATATAAGCCGAACGTATCAGCCTCACAACGTCGTGTACGCTCTCGACGTACGGACATCCCATCCTCTCGAAGTCCTCCGGCTTCGAGCACCCTGTCAGGACGCCGACGAACCTCGCCCCCGCGTTCTTGGAGCACATGTGGTCTATCTCATGGTCCCCCACGACGAGGACTTCGTCAAGCTTCACGCCGAGCTTCTTGGCTATGGCTATCAGGGGCTCGGGCCTCGGCTTTGCCTCCGCCATGCTGTCCCTGGTGGCCACAGCGTCCACGAGGTCGGATATACGGCACGCCTCCATGGCCTTCTTGGCGTATGTGGAGTGTCCTCTGGTTAGGATGGCCACCTTCAGTCCGAGTCTTCTGAGCTCCATTACGGCTTCTCTGACGCCTTCCACGGGCTTTATCTTCGAGGCCGCTTCGAGCTCTATCCTGTCCATCACGTCGTCCACTTCCTTGAGAACCTTCTTGACCTCATCCTCGCTGAAACCCATCCTACGCATCTCTTTGACACCCTTCTCAACTATCTTGAGGGTCGTCTCAGTCGGAGTTAGTACACCCTTCTTTACGCCATGTCTCTCGAAAACCTCTATGATTTCCCGTCGCATCTTCTTGAAGTCTACCGTCAGGTGTATCAGCGTCCCGTCTATGTCGAACACCACGGCCTTAACCGACCTGAGGTCTCCTAAACGGGCGTCCAAGTTTGAACCTCCTGAGCCTTATCCTGGCCGTTATGACCCGTTCACTGGAGAACGTCTTGGCGGCTACGCAGAGGACAGCCACGGTGAAGGCTACGATGTATCCGAGGCTGAGCATAGCGGGGCCATACTGTCCGAGCAGGGCCCCCCTCGTGGCGAGTATGGTGTGGGTGTACGGTATGGCGTACAGCACGGCTTGAACCGATCTGGGGAGCATGGAGATGTCCGCAAACATGAGGACTATCGCCGGAACCATTATCGGGAGTTCGAGGATACCCACGAGGGACTGGGCTCCCCTGACATCTTCGGCGTACACGGCTATGCACAGGGCGAGGGCGATGGCTGAGACCATCGTTATGAATACCGTCCCGCCTATCACGGCCAGGGTTATGGGAGACGTTAGCGACTGAAGGAGCTGGGTGGGTATCTGAACCTTCCCTCCCGTGGCTGGGGCGGAGACGGACGTGGTGTAGTACGCCATCCCAACCATGAACGACACGCTTCCTATCACGGCGATTACCGTGCTCCCTATAAGCTTGCTGAGGAGTATCGTCATCCTGCTCACGGGAAGCGTGAGTAGGGTCTCGAGGGTCTTCGCCTCCTTCTCCACGGCCATCGAGGTGGCCGCCATCGACATGGCTGTTCCGACGACTATCATCAGTATCAGCGGCAGCATGGACTGGGACATTATCAACTGGGCGAGCTGGTCTGGAGACTGCTCTATCAGTTCACCCCTGAAAAGAGTCATCGGTTTCTCGTCTATGGGGTTCAACACGACCTCCGGGTCTGCGCCGGGCATTCCTGTGCTTATCATCTGGGCCTTGACTATCTCCTCGAACACGTTTATGGCTCCCTCAACAGTCGAGAAGCCCATCGCCTCAGCCATGGTGCCCTTCTCCATGATGGAGTACACGTAGACCATGCCCCTCCGACCCGAGGTTATGTTGTGTGTGAAACCGTCGGGTATGACCACAAGGGCCTTGACGCCGAGTTCCTCAGCCTCCTCCAACGCCCCGTCCACCGTGCATCCCGTCAGGACTGTGGTGTTCAGGTTTTGAGCCTGCTGGAGGAACTCGACGAGCGTCTGGGATAGGGGTTGGCCGTCCATGTCGAGTACAGCCACGCTCACGTTGGCGGATGCCTCCATCATGGCGGTCGTGGATATCCTGACCATCCCGCCCATGGCTACCATCAGTATGAGGGGCATCAGTATCGTGCCGAGGAGTATCTTGGGGTCTCGGAGGAGCTCCTTGACCTCCTTCTTGACGAGTACGGCCAGACCCTTCAACTCACACCCCTCCCGTGGCTTTGACGAACACCTCCTCCAGGTTCTCGGCCCCGTACGCCTCCTTGAGCTCTGAAGGGGTCCCCTCGCAGAGTATGCGGCCACCGTGTATCACGGCAACCCTGTCGCAGAGGTACTCGACCTCCAGCATGTTGTGGCTTGAGAGGAGCACGGTCGTACCGTACTCACGCACGTAGTCCCTTATTATCGACCTTATGGCGCATGCGTGGACCACGTCGAGGCCGCTGGTGGGCTCGTCCAGTATGGCGAGCTTGGGCCTCGTCATGAGGGCTCTCGCAACGAGCAGCCTCCTGAGCATGCCCTTGCTGTACGTCTTCGTCTTATCCCTGAGCCTCTCCCCCAGCCCGCATATCCTCGAGGCCTCCTCCACGGCCTTCTCGACCTCGCTGGGTGAGGGCATGTACAGGGACGCCATGAGCCTCAGGTACTCGAGTCCCGTCATGTTCTTGTACGCTCCAGCTTCCTCGGGGAGGTAGCTTATCACCCTCCTAACCTTCTCGGCTTCCCTGACCACGTCCAGCCCGAAAACCTCAACTCTCCCGGAGGTAGGCTTGAGTATTGTGGCTATTATCCTCAGGGTGGTCGTCTTCCCAGCCCCGTTTGGACCTATGAGGCCGAAAACCTCCCCAGCTCTAACCTCGAAGCTAAGCCCGTTCAGGGCTCTAACTTCGCCAAAATGTTTCACGAGATTCTCGCATAGGATGGCCGTCTCCAAACCAGACTTCATCTCGACATAAGCGTTTTAAAACATAGCGTTAGAACACTCTGGTTAACTCTGTCTTATCGGAAGTATCTTCACGAGGGCGTTTACCGGAACTCCCATGATACGTTCCAAGCCGCTTCTATCCACAAAAGCCGCCACGCCGACGACCCGAACCTTAAGCGACTCCAGGTAGTTTATGGCCTTCTCCAGCAGAGCCCCTGAGCCTATCACATCCGCCACCAGGAGAACCTTCTTCCCGTCCACCTTGGGGTAGCTCGGGCTGAGGGACACGCCGTGCCCCTCACCGCTGTAGACCGACTTGAGTATGGCTAGAGGCTTCCCCAGCTCCGTGGACACCACAGCCGCCAGCGGGGCTCCCTCAGCCTCCACGGCCACGATTATGTCCGGCTCCTCCATGCCGAGCGTCGTGTAGCCGTCTTCGATCAGGCTGGCGAGGGCCTCCCCTATCAGGCTTAGCCTCATCGGGTTGGATGAGACCATCGTCCAGTCCACGAATATGTCTGGGGGCGCCGCAGCCCTCTTACGTTCCTCCTCCAACAAAAGCCACCTGACCGTGTCTTCCTGGAGCTTCAGCTCCTTGGCTATCTGTGACGTGCTCAATCCGAGCTCCCTGAGCCTCTTAGCCTCGTTTATGAGCTTCTCCAAAGTCGTCATCCAGCATTCACCTCAAACTAAACTTCTCTACAGCTTTCCTTTTAAGCTGTGTGCCACAAACGGGGCAGACCATCCCCCTCGGAGGCTTCGTGTAGGTCTTTTTGCAGGCCGGACAGTATACGACCCACTTTATGAGCTCCTCTATGCCCCTCGTCGTCAATGCCTTGAAGCCTATGCCGAGCGAAGCCGCCACGTTCTGCACAGAGTAGTCGTCCGACACGACCGTGACCTCGAATCCCGACCTGTCGAGCTGGAGGGCTAGGGCCAAGACGTCCACGTCCGTGTCCGAGAGACTCTCCTCGCCGAGTCCCCTGGACTTCTCCGACACTTCCTCGACGAACTCTCTTCCAGGCTGTTTAACGATGAGCTTACCAGACCTGACTGAGGCCTCTATCCAAGCCCTGGCCACGGGCTTGACCCTCGCCTCCTCCAGGACGCTGGGCGTCGTGTAGTGCATCCCAGCCTCCTCGGGGATGGAGTAGCCCGCTATGAAGGCGGAGGTGTCCAGGACTATGGCCCTGCGCCTCCCATCCAACCCTAAACACCCAGAAGCTTACGCCTGAGCCTAGAGTAGAAGCTCCTGAACCTGATGAACCTCGCCCTCCTCCCAGACCTCCTCACGACGACCGTGTCGCCGGGTCTTACCTCACTCACAGTGACGCCGTCCACGATTACCAGGGCGCCGGCCTCAGGCTTCAGGAGCTCAAACTCCACGAACCTATCCGGCGGGATGACGAGGGGCTTCAGCCCGCACACTGGGCAGACGGTTGTGACGAGTATGGCGTCCTGCCCCGGCTCCAGGATGGGCCCGCCGGCTGAAAGCGAGTAGGCCGTTGAGCCCGTCGGAGTGGCCGCCATCACGGCGTCCCCGCTGCATTCCGCAACTTCTTCTCCGTCTACGAGGAGCCTGAACCTTATGGTCTTCCCCGGCGTTCTGGAGGCTACGAGGAGTTCGTTCAGGGCGTCCGGGAGCTTCACATCCCTCCCGACTATCTCGGATTCGAGCTTCATACAGTCCTCCAGCCAGTACTCGCCTGAGAGTACTCTGAGAACGGCGTCCTCGGCGTCCTCCAACCCCACCTCAGCGAGGAAACCCCTCGTCCCGGCGTTCACCCCCAGTATCGGCGTCTCGGCCTTGGGGATGAGCATGCACACCCTGAGTATCGTCCCGTCCCCGCCGACGACGACCATGAGGTCGACGTCCATGTCCTCGAGCCTGGCGGCTTCGGCTTCGACCCTTATCCTCTTCAGCAGCTCTTCCTCGACGAAGGTTTCCAGGCCTCTAGAGTTCAGCGTTCTGACTATCCTCGCAGCCGTTTCCACGGCGTCCTCCCTGTCGAGCCTCGACGCCACGCCGACTCTCTTGAACAACTCTCCAAGAAACTACGGGGAATTCATATTTTAACGGTTGGGCTTAAAGCCTGAGCCTGAACACGAACGCTTTCATGCCTCCGTGGACGACCTCCCTACGGTCGACGACCTCGACTCCGAGTTCCTCTACGGCCTCCGTGAGCCTCCTCCTGGCAGCCGTTATCAGCGTAACCCTCTCCACCCCAGCGTCCCGCATGGCGTCGATGATGGACTTGTAGAACCTGTCCATCCTCCCCCTACGCATCCTCACCCCGTACGGCGGGTTGGTGACCACGTCCCCTGGGACGTCCCTGAGGAGCCTCCCGAGCCTCCTGGAGTCCCCTGCCAGGAGCGAGACCGTCCACTCCACTCCGGCGGACCTGACGTTCTCCAGACCCCCCTTAAGGAACGTCGGGTTAACCTCGACGCCCATCATGGGTTCAGAATCCCTGGAGACCTTGGACAACGCCTCACTCCTCAGCTCTTCCAGCCAGGCTGGGTCTACGAACCTCAGCCTTGTGAAGGCGAACCCACGTCCTCTGAGCCTGAACTCCCCAGGAGGGTATCCGGAAGCCATCAGGGCTGCCTCTATGGGTATCGTAGCGCCCCCACACATCGGGTCCAGGAGACCGTCTCCCGGGTTCCAGCCGCTTAGGAGGAGCATGGAGGAAGCAAGCGTCGTGCTTATGGCGGCCGGGTGGCTCCAAACCCTGTATCCTCTCCTGTGCAGCGACTCGCCCGTCGTGTTCACGCCCAGCAGAAGCTCGTCGTGTCTGACGAGGCACAGGAGCTCCACGTCCGGCTCCTCCAGGTTCACCCTGAGCCTCACCCCACGGGAGGCCTTGTAGCTGTCTATGACCGCCTGCCCAACCGTGGAGGCCACGTCCACGCTCGTGAACGGGTGGACCCCAACTCTCTCAGCCCTGACGGCGAACGACTGGTCAGGTCCTATGACCGCTGTGTAGTCGACGCTCTTGGCTGCCTCGTACACGTCTCTGAGGGTTTCGAAACGCTCCCTCAGGAGCATAAGGGCCACCTTGTGGACGGTTCTGGACAGGTAATTCACCCTCGGGATGTCCTCCAACCCGGCCTGGAAGAAGACCTTCCCGACGTCCGGCTCCGCCCTGCGGCCGATTATCGACGAGACCTCTCTGGCAGAGACGTCCTCCATGCCTCTCACAGTGGTTGCGAAGAACGTGTGTGCCATGCCGTCCCGGATATAGAGTGGGCGGGAGGCTCGATAAATCCCTCCAGACGGCTTTGGGAGACTATAAATCATCCCTCAGCCCGTTAGGTTTGTGAGGATGAGGGTAGTGTTCAGGCTCTACGCCAAGTTCAGAGAACAGTTCGGAACCAGCCGGGTCGAGCTGGACTTGGAGGACGGGGCAACCGTCATGGACGCCCTCGGAGAGCTGTTCCACGGGGACGTTCCCAAAGGGTTGATGGTGGCCGTGAACGACAGGCTCGTGGAGAGCCTCGACACCAGGCTCGGGGATGGAGACGTCGTGGACGTAATGCCTCCGGCATCCGGGGGGTGAAGAGACGTGAGGGCAAGCCTCGTCGAGTCCATAGGAAGCCCCGACCGGATCGTCGAGGAGCTCAAGAAGGCTTCCGACAGGGTCGGGGCTGTATGCCTGTTCATCGGCGTCGTCAGGTCGACGAGCCCGCTTGGACGGGTGGTCAGGCTCGAATACGAGGCCCACGAGAAGCTCGCTGAGGAGACGCTCAGGAAGATTCTGAAAGAGGTGTGCGAGGCCCACGGGGTGATCGACGGCGTAATCGAACACAAGGTTGGACGGGCATCCGTCGGGGAGCCTGTCATGTGCGTCGCGGTGGCGTCCGAGCACAGGGAGGAGGCCTTCAGGGCGGTCAGGGAGCTCGTCGAGAGGGTTAAGGCGGAGGCTCCGATATGGAAGAAGGAGGTGGCCGAGGCGGGTGAGAGGTGGGTCGAGGAGACCCGTAAAGAACCCCTGTTGCTGAGGCTCAGGGGCCTGATAGAGGTTGAGGTTCACGAACCCATGACTGCCAGGGAGCTTGTGGAGAGGCTCGGGATGAAGCCAGGCGAGGTTCTCGTCATGAGGAAGCGGGCGGTCCTCAGATGGGACGACCTGCTCGGGGAGGGCGACCTGGTCAAGGTTGTTCCACCCGACCTGGCGACGGCAGGCGGATAATACTTATAAGCCGATTGGTAATACATAAACGAGCCTCCATGATACTCGACCGAGACGGCTTCGGATTCTGGAGCTGGGTTGCCAAGAGGGCCTTCAAGGCGACTTTCACCAGACCCAACCCCGAAGAGGCTGGGAGACGCATCCGGGAAACCCTGCCGAGCGGCGGGGTGGCCGTCTACATACACATCCCCTTCTGCAAGGGCATGTGTCTCTACTGTCCCTACCTGAAGCACCTATGGAGAGCCGAGTTGGCTGAGAAGTACGTGGAGGCCCTTAAGTCCGAGATAAGGATGTACGGCCGCCTCCTCGAGGACTTGGACGTGAAGATAGTGGACGTCCACGTCGGCGGCGGGACGCCCAGCCTCCTGGACGGAAGGCACTACAGGGAGATCATGGACGTCCTGGGAGAGAGCTTCGACATGGGGTGCGAGGGAATAGCCATAGAGGCCAACCCGAACGACGTGGCCGAAGAGGACAGGGTGCACGGTCTTGTGGAGGCGGGTGTGGATGAGATAAGCCTTGGGGTTCAGTCCTTCAACGAGAAGACCCTGAGAAGACTTGGGAGAAGACATGGGGTCGATGAGTCTTTCAGGGCCATAGAGGCTGTCAGGGACGCCGGTGTGGAGTACCTGAACGTGGACATGATGTACATGGTTCCAGGCTCCCCCGCCCAGACCCTGGAGGAGTGGGTGTCAGACCTCGAGGAGGCCTCCAGGCAGGACGTAGACGAGATAACATGCTACCCGACGCTCATAACGCCTCAGTGCCCTGGATATAGGCTCGTCAGGGAGGGGAGGGTGTCCCAGCCGGATAAGGCCACGTTCAAGAAGATGATCGCAGCCACATACGAGGTGCTCGAGCCCGCTGGGTACGAGTCCGTCGAGATATACGGGTTCAGCAGGAGGGAGGGCTGGAAGTACGCCACCGTGAACTACGAGATGGAGGGACCCCTACTCGGGTTCGGCTGCGGGGCCATGGGCTTCACGGGTGGGTACGAGTACGTGAACACGCACTCCGTCGAGGAGTATGTGAGGGCTGTGGAGGACGGAAACCTGCCCATAGCGGGCTCTAGGGAGGTGGACGTCAGGGAACGGGCCATAAGGTACACGGCTTCGAGGCTGTTCGTCTGCAGGCAGCTCGACACAGCGGCGTTTAAGAGAACATTCGGGGCGGAGTTCGAAGACCTTGTGGGTTCGACGCCTTTCGGCAGGGCGTTGAAGTTCCTCAAACTCAGGGGGATTGTGGAGAGGCGTGGAGAAAAGATAACTTTGACGAGGAGGGGGTTGGAGACGGCCCACATGCAGTGCTGGTCCTTCGTCCTTAACGTGCCGTGCAGGATAGCTGAGGAGTACTCGAAGACCCCGTGGCCTGAAACGGTCGTGGTACCGTAGAGCCCCACTACGGAAACCGTTAAGGACCGACACGTCGTCCTCATGGTGGGAGTTGTTCAGGGTTAGGCGTCCGTCTGAAGCCGACCTGGAGGCCATGGCGGAATGCGGAGCGAAGGTCTGGGAGAGCCTGAGGGGTCTCCTACCCGAAGAGTGGGTTAACCACGAGGCTGAGCTCTCCAGAAGCTCCGAATTCGTGGAGCAGATGAGGGAGGCCCTCGACAACCCGGATGTCATAATACTCATAGCCGAAGCCGGTAACGAGGTGGTCGGCGTGGCCTACGGAAGGTACCACCAGGGTGGAAGCGCCCACCTCGGGTTCATAGGAGTGAAACCCGAACACAGGCGTAGAGGCATAGGAACCGCACTCCTGAGGGCGTTCTTGGAGGAAGCCAAGAAAAGGGGAGCCAAGAAAGTTTGGCTACACACCCACCCAAACCTCAAAGAAGCCATAAGGATGTACGTCAGAGAGGGCTTCGTGCCCGAGGGGTACCTCAGGAAACACATGTACGACCAAGACCTGATCGTATACAGCAAGTTCCTGTAGGCGCCGGGGCCGGGATTTGAACCCGGGCGGCC
>CBFDTC010000037.1:0-11213 GCA_965612785.1 Candidatus Bathyarchaeota archaeon | reverse complement strand
TCCGACGTTTACCTTCGGCTTTTCTTCTATCCTCTTTTTCCTCAGAACTTTTAGCCCATCCTTTAGGTCCTTGAAACCGAGGGGGTTGCGGGGTTCAAGGACCACCAGGGGTTCTTTCCAGGCTGGTTCAACTTCTTCCCAGACGTAGATTATCTTTGCTTTGTCTCCCAAGGTCTTGAAGACGTACTCAGCCTCTCTCTCCGAGTCTACTCTTACAACGACATCTGGTCTATGCCCCCTACGCATACCTAAAGGGCCATAGAAGGAGTAAACGTAGAGGTCCTCCTCATCTATCAGTACTTTTTCTTTTCCGATGAGATACCTAAGTTTCTCGATGTCCTCAGCGTCTAGAACCATTTCATAACGGTTTCTGTAAATCTCTTAATATAACTAACCTCAAGGCTAGTTCCAAGCCTTTTCTCAACTAGAAGGTTGAGGGGTAAGGTGTTAAATAGTGGTTTTAAACTCTTCATAAGGGGCGGAGTTTCATGAGAGTTCTCGTCGTAGATCCGACGGCCTGCGACGGATGCAGGATCTGCGAGATAGTCTGCTCCCTGAAGAACGAGGGTGCGTGCATGCCGGAAATCTCACGGATTAGGGTCGTCAGGTACGAGGACAAAGGGGTATTTGTGCCTGTCACGTGCCTACACTGCGAGGATGCTCCCTGTATCCGTGTGTGTCCCGTGAGGGCTCTCAGTAGGGATCCGAAGACGAACGCCGTGGTCGTGGATGGGGAGCTCTGCGTCGGGTGTAAGTTGTGCGTCTACGTCTGCCCCCTCGGGGCCCCAGTGTTTGACCCTGAGAGGGGTAAGGTCGTGAAGTGTGATCTGTGTGGAGGAGACCCAACGTGCGTCAGGTTCTGCAGCAGGAAGGCAATCCAGTACGTTCCGGCTGAGAAACTGAGTGCTGTGCGGAAGAGGGCTGGGGCCGATGTCATAATGGAGCTCATGAAGACCATGGGCATACCCGGCTTAGGCGTCTCAGGCGGGTAGGGGGTGAGTTGGATGTCTGGATGGACTGGTAAAATACTGCACGTGGACCTGACGAGGGAGAAAGTCTTTGAGGAGGACACATCCAGGTACTCGGGAGAGTTCATAGGGGGCAGAGGCATCAACATAAGGCTCCTCTACGAGCTCGTAGGACCCGGGGTGGAGGCTCTAAGCTCCGAAAACGTCCTCATACTCGGGACAGGGCCCCTAACGGGCACATCCGCACCGAGCTCAAGCAGGACGGAGGTGACGTCCAAGTCCCCGCTTACGGGCCTCCTCGGCCAATCTAACTTCGGAGGCTTCTTCGGGGCTGAGCTGAAGTTCGCCGGGTACGACTGCCTAGTTATACACGGAAGGAGCTCCAAGCCCACCTACCTGTACATAGAGGACGGCAGGGTTGAGTTCAGAGATGCCTCGAACATCTGGGGCAGGGACACGTTCGAGACGATGAACGCCGTAAGGGAGGAGGTTGGAGACCCCGAGGCGAAGGTCGTCTGCATAGGACCGGCTGGTGAGAACCTCGTCAAGTATGCAAGTTTGATACACGACATGGGCGACGGGGCTGGGAGGACGGGTATGGGTTGTGTGATGGGTTCGAAGAACCTGAAGGCCGTGGCCGTTAGGGGCACTGGGAAGATCCCGGTTGCGGAGCCTGAGAGGTTCCTCGAAATATGTGAGGAGATGCACAGCAAGCTCAGAAGCGTCCCGGGCTTCGAGGAGGTGTACGTGAAGGGCTTCGACGAGATGTCACACTACGGGGACATGGGCTGGGCTCTGGTAGGGAACCAGGAGAGGGTTTCGTGGGGCCTGAAGACCGAAGCTTACAGGGTCATTCCGTTCATAAAGAAGTATAGGATTAGGACGAGGGCATGCTTCGGATGCCCGCTGGGATGCATGCAGTTCATAGACTTACCGGGCGTGGGGGCGTGTCTCCAATCCTGCCAAGGCTTCGTGGAGCCCTGCTTCGCCATGAAGATACCCAGCCAGGAGGACGGCTTCAGGATAGCGAGGTTCTGCGAGGCCATGGGCATCGACATAATAGAAGCCTCCCACATCGTGGCGTTCATGATGGAGCTCTACGAGAGGGGCATCGTAACTGACAGAGACACCGACGGCATAAGGCTCAGGTGGGGAGACCCGGAAGCAGCCATGACCCTACTCGAGAAGATAGTCAGACGTGAAGGCGTGGGGAAGCTCCTGGCCGAAGGGATTCCCAAAGCGGCTGAGGCTATAGGAAGGGGCTCAGAGAAGTACGCGATGCACACCAAGGGCCTATCACACTATGTCTACGACCTAAGGGCCTTCAAGGGATGCGCCCTCGCCACGGCGGTCGGCCCGAGGGACCTGGTCAGGTCGCTACCGGTGGAGTATCTCTTCAGGTACGCCGAGGCCTTCTCGCCTGAGGACGTGGAAGAATACCTAAAGTTCGCCAAGGAGGTGGCCGGGACGGAGAGGGCAGCTGTGCCCAACTCGTACGAGGGTAAGGCCGCTATGGTCGTCTACCAGGAGCACGAACACGCCGTGGCGGACATGATGGGCGTGTGTAAGTGGACGACCACATGGCTCGGGATGCCCCTCACCTCGAAGGAGCTCACCCAGATGTTCAACCTGTGCACCGGCGTTCAGATGGACGTCTCGGATGTGCTCAGAGCCGCCGAGAGGGTGATAAACCTTGAAAGGTGCTTCAACGTCCGGGAAGGTGTGACGAGGAGGGACGACACGCTCCCAGACAGGTACTTCAAGGAGCCCCTACCCGACGGCCCCTACAGGGGCGAAGTCCTCGACAGGGATGCCTTCGAGCGTATGAAGGACGAATATTATGCGATGAGAGGCTGGAGCACCGAGACTGGCGTACCTACCAAAGAGAAGCTCCTAGAGCTTGGTCTGACGTATGCGGCCGAGGAGCTCGAAAGGCTCGGAAAGCTTCCGGAGAAGATGTAAAAAGAAAGGGTGCGGTGGTCAGACACCCAGCTGGTCGGCCACGTCCTTCAGGCCGAGCTCCTCCAGCTTCTCCCTCTTCGGTATACCGGTCTCCCTGTCCCATCCACGCACGTCGTAGTATTCGTCGAGCATACCTTCATAGTCCATGATAGCCGCCTCCTTCTTGCTGAATGGTCCGTAAGCTGGCATCTCCCTAAGCCTCTTCGGTATCATGTCGTCCTTCCTCCTGACCCCCTCACGGACGTTGAAGCACCTCTGGAGGTTCGTAACCCTCTCGGCGATCTTCAGAAGCTCTACGTCGCTTACGTCCCAGCCCACGGCCGCTGAGAGTATGGCCGCCCTTCTCTTGAGGGACAGACCAGCCCACACCAGGAACTTGCACAGTCCTAGGATCTCTGTAGTCATGCCGGCGTCTTGGACCAACGCCGTTATGCGTCCCATACCCTTCTCCATGTACCCGTCTATCGGAGGCTTCGGGAGGCCGTAGGGAACGAGGGTTTCAGCGAAGCTCGGCGTGTGGACGACGTCGTAGGTTTCGTGTGGATGTACGTGACACATACCCCTGTTCGCTGTACCGTACTGTAGAGCACCCGTCTTGGCAACCCTCGGGTCGTGGTAGGGCATCTCAAGACCCTTAACGTGGAGAGCGAGTTCCTCAGCTCCCTTCCCTATAATCTTAGCAGCCCTCCTCACACCTTCTGCCAGGATGTCTCCCAAGCCCTCACGTCTGGCTATCTTCTCAACCATCTCAACCACAGCCTCGGCGTTGCCCCACCTCAGGTCTACGCCGTCCAGAAGCTCGTCGCTTATCCAACCCCTCTCACGACACTCTATGGCGAAAGCTATGACTTGGCTACAGGATATTGTATCCATGCCGTAGATGTTGCAGAGGTAGTTTGCTCTCAAAAGCGCCTCTACGTCTTCACAGAGCGAGGCGGCTGTGAAGCCTGCCGCAGTCTCGTACTCCGGTCCACCGCACATGGGCGCTCCCCACTTCCCCATTCTGGCCTCGGTGTGGATGCCGCATCCGAGGGGACATCCGAAGCATGCGCTGTAGGCTGTGATGAACTTCTCCTTTAGCTCCTCATACACCTTCTTACTCTTCCCCCAGTGGTTGGTCAACGCGTACCTCGTCGGGAGGTCTCCCGTGTTGTCTATGAACTCCATGAACGCTACCGTTCCCTCCATAAACCAGGCCCTGTCAGGGTGTTCTAAGGCGGCTCTTTCAGCGTCCTCAACTGCCTCAAGGAACTCTTCAGGCCTAGCCACCGGAATCTCGCCATGCCCTCTGACGGCGATGGCCTTAACGTTCTTCGAGGCCATGACTGTTCCGCCGCCGCACCTTCCAGCAGCCCGGTCGTAGTCGCTCATTATACAGGCGAATTTGACGAGCTTCTCGGCAGCCGGTCCGATGGACACAACCTTACACTCGTAATCTCCGACTTCCTTCTTGACTGTGGTCTCCGTTTCTGGAATGGTCTTCCCTGCCAGGTGCTCCGCGGATCTTATCTCAACATTTTCGTCGCATATCCAGAGATAAACGGGCTTTTCAGCCTTTCCCTCCAAAATCAAGAAGTCGTAGCCGGCGAACTTCAGCTCAGGGCCCCAGTCGCCACCGCACCTGCTCTCTCCCCAGACATTCGTTAGAGGTGATTTGAAGCAGGCTGAGAAGCTTCCAGACCCTGGGCATAGAGTCCCAGTTAAAGGTCCTGTTGCGAATATAAGCTTGTTTTCCGGGCTCAGTGGGTCTATTCCAGGCTTCAGTTCATCCCACAGTATTCGAGCCGCGTATCCGACTCCCCCTAGGAACATCTTGGCGTATTCTCTGTTCAGCGGCTCCTTTTTCACGGTGCCTTTGCTCAAGTCCACCCGCAGGATCTTTCCTACGAACCCAAACCACTCACTCATGTCTTACCACCACCATCGCGGTTGACATACGCCTGAGCTGGGCGGCTTTGTCCAGTTCAACGTACACAAGTGCATCGAATGGACAGTGTTCTACGCAGACTGGTGAGCCATCGCAGAGGTCGCATTTGAAGGCCTTTCCGGTGGTGGCGTCTATTTGGATTACGCCGTACGGGCAGGACATGACGCATAGACCGCAACCTGTACACTTCTCCTCGTCGACCACTACAGCTCCAGCTTTGTTTCTTCTCATAGCTCCGGGCACCGGACATGCGTTCATGCACAAACCACACTGCAGGCAGATAACAGGCGTGTTTACGACGCGTCCGTTCACGTCTCTGCGGACGACGTAGATCCTAGCTTTCGATGGGGCGTGTGTCTTGTTGTGGGAGAACGAACAGTATAGCACACATCGCTGGCAAGCTCGACACTTTCCCGGAACAACGGCTAAAGTTTTCATCAATGTTTTTTATTCTATGTATTAGTTTTTAAAGCATTTCGGCTAGCAAGGCCGAAACAGTTGACTGTTTCTAAGACGGTCACACATCTGCATCAGCGCTTTGATGAAACACCGCTGAACACCACTGCCCAGCTTCGGAATCTTAAGGTTCATACTTATACTGTATTTGGGTATTTAGGGGTTTAAGATGGCTAACCGTTCCCGTAGATTCGCATTAATCTCCGTTTGCGCGGCCTTAGGCGTCGTGTGCGATTCCTTGATCACTCCCGGCTTTTCTGCGGGAGTCTGGTACGGCTGGATCTTCATGTTAGCCCCGATGTTCGGGATGATCCTCGGACCGTGGGACGGCTTTGTAGCGACGCTGATATCGGTGATGGCGGGTCACTCCATAGCGTTCAGGGATGTCTACGAGTACGTCTTCACGCTCGGGGCTCCCGTCTGCTCGATGGTCTCTGGTCTCGTGTACCGTGGCGGCTTGAAGAAGGTTCTTGCGTACTACACGGTCATGTTGTTGGCCTACTTTCTGACTCCTGTTTCCTGGAGGCTTCCGCTCTGGGGAATGTGGGACTGCTACGTCGCCTACATCGTCCTGACTGTAACCACGTTGCTCGGCGGGTTCGAGCCGGAGTCTAAGCGTCTCTACGCTCTGTCGGCTTTCCTCGGGCTGGAGGCCGACGTGCTTTTCAGGATATTCCTGTTTGTCCCATGCCGGACGTACAGGCTTTTCTACGGCCTAACGCCTAAGGCCCTGGCGGTTGTATGGGCTGCACCGGCTCCTGTGATAACACCCCTCAAGGTGGGGTTGGCTACTCTGTTCTCGTACATGGTGTGTCCACATGTGATCAGGGTTTTGAGGCGGGCTGGTTACGTGACTTAGGCTTTTCTGAGGTTTCTGTACACTTTTTCAGCCATCTTCAAAGCCGTTTCTAGAGAGCTTGACCTATCTTCTCCGAAGGCCACTACGGAACAGATGGGCTCTCCAGCTTCCACCAAGACCCCTGGATACGGTACATCCCTGACGTACCCGAAACACGTCAAGTCCGGTACGGCCACCCGCCTATGGGCGTAGAGTATAAGTCTTGTACAGAAACCAGACGGTTCTCCAACTTCTGGAAGTTCCCCAGACGTACACGCCTTTACGTGGGCTTCAACCAAGTTCACCCCAAGCAGCCGTTCGACGCACTCCAGAGTTGCCTGAAACCTCGGATTAACCTCCACGACGTAAGGCTTTCCGTCGTTCAAGACGACATCTATGCCGTTTGACCCTAAGAGACCGAATCGTCTGCACAGCTTTTCAGAGACGGCGATGCATTCTCCGAGAATCTCCTCATAGCCTTCGAGGGGTACGACGTTCCCACAGTAGCCGAAGGGTTCACGTTGCCCCACCTCAGCCATGCCGAGCAGCTGCTCGTTCACGGTCAACACGGCCACGTCCCGCCTGGACGCCATGACGGAGATGCTTGCATGGACACCCTCGACGTACTGTTGAACCACAACCTCCCTGCTGACGGTCTGGGCTTCCCTGAAGGCTGATCGAAGCTCCGAGACGTCCTTCACCCTTCGGACACCCACCCCGGCGAAGCCCTTCGTGGGCTTCACAAGGACTGGAAAACCCAGGTTCCTCGCGGCCGACTCGGCTTCGGAGACGTCCTCCACCACGACGGTTTCCGGGTGGGGTATCCCGAGCCTCCGTAGCTCCTGGAAGAAGTTCCTCCGGTCTCTGACGGCTCTGAACGTTTCAGGCTTGTTCCCGATTATCGGAGCCACTTCAGACTCGACCCTACGGAGCAAGTCGTACTCGTCATCCAGCCCTGAGGACAGGAGGACGCCGTCTACGTCAACTTTCTCGGCCAGCTTCTTCGCCCCGTCCACGAGTCTCTCCGGGTCGAAGTCCGAGCTGAACCTTCCGCAGGTTCTACCAGGTTCCTGTCGGATGGTCGAGAGACATTCCACACAGACAGACCTGAGGTCGATGTCTCCGAAGTAGTCTACGGCGTACACGTTGTAGCCTGCCCTCCGTGCCGAGTGGGCGAGGACTGGTAGGTCTACGCCGAGTAGTAATAGGTTCTTAACTTCCTCCAAGTCTTCGATCACGGGTTTTGACCGAGCTTAATTTAAGCTTTAGACGGAGCCCCCTCGTTGGGTCATGTAAGCCTAAACTAGCGACCTGCGGGGACGTGATGTTTCCCCTTTCTTAGAAACTCGGAGGAAGTTCGGCCTCAATAGGTTTTTATCACCCCCCATGTATGGGGTCTGTGGAGGTCCATGGTTACGCTCGAAGAGATCCTAACCCCCGTGGCCTTTCAGGGGGTCACGGGATTCGTATGCGGCTTTGTAGCGGGCTATGCGTTGAAGAAGGTTGCGAAGATAGTGGCCGTCGTGGTCGGGATATTCATATTGGCTCTAATGTACCTCGGGTATAAGGGCATAATAACTGTCCACTACGACAAGCTGTTCAGCATGATCGTATCCTACCTGGAGAAGGTTCAGATACCGTCCACAGCCCTCGCAGCCGTCATCTCGTACCTCCCGGTCGTCGGAACGTTCGCCGTGGGCTTTGCGATAGGCTTCAAGAAGGGCTGAACGTCTCTTAACGCTTTTCTTGAGGCTTCAGGGATGTGAATGTTGAGGAGGAATGCTCCCATCGCTCGAAGAGATATCCGTTAGGAGGCGTAGGCTCGGGCTGACCCAGAAGAGGCTTGCGGAGCTAGCTGGGGTCAGCCAGTCCCTGATAGCCAAGCTGGAGGCTGGTAAGATAGACCCATCCTACACGAAGGTTAAGGCAATTTTCGACGTGCTGGAGGAGCTGGAGTCGAGGCGTGAGATCAGGGCGAAGGACATACTCCACGACGAGGTTGTATGCGTCCAGAAGGATGACAGCGTCTCCAAGGCCGTGTACCTGATGAAGAAGTACGACTACTCCCAGCTCCCGGTCGTGGACGGGGACAGGGTTGTGGGAAGCATATCCGAGAGGTCCATACTCAACCAGATACTGTCCGGCAGGAGACCCGAGGAGCTCTCCTCTCTTAGGGTCGAGGAGGTTATGGAGAGCGCCTTCCCCCAGGTTGACGAGGATGCACCTCTGTCCCTGGTTTCACACCTTCTTCGACACTACCAGGCTGTCCTCGTCGTCCGCAAGGGAGAGCTGGTGGGGATAATAACGAAGGCCGACCTCCTCAAGATCATCGCCTGACCCCTGTGAAGGGTTGTCGACGTATGAGCGGCTGGCTTAGGAGAGTTTCGGAGGAGCTCTCGTTCATACGTGGGAACGTCCTCATCCTACTCGTCAGCTGGGCCATGCTGTACCTGGGATGGTACGCGTCCTTCACGTACTTCTCGCTTTACGTCCTGGAGCTCGGCGGAACGCCTTTCACGGTGGGACTCGTGAACGCAGCCTACTGCCTCGCCTACGCCTCCGTGCAGTTCCTTGGGGGGTACATAGCCGACAGCTACGGGAGGAGGAAGATAATCGTGACGATGACCTTCGCTCTAGCATGCTCCTACCTGATGTTCGTCCTCGCCCCGACGTGGAAGATCCTTCTGGTGGGCGCGGTCGTCGAAGGCGTATCCCTGATATACACACCAGCAATATACGCGATGCTCGCCGACTCCCTACCACCGGAGAAGAGGGGACTCGGGTACTCCCTAACGATACTCGCCACAGCACCCTCGGTAGCCGCCCCCTTCCTGGCATCAGCCTTCGTCAGCCGCATGGGCGTGCTCAGGGGTATGAGACTCCTGTATGCCGTTCTGGTCGCCATATGCCTGGCCGCCGCCTTACTGAGGATAGGTCTCAGGGAGACGCTCAGCGGTGGACGCTCCGTAAACCCCCTACAGGCTCTGAAGGCGTATCCGGACGCTGTGAGAGAGGGTTTCAGGGTCTGGTCTTCCGTGCCGAAGGAGGCCCTATGGCTGTCCGTGGTTTACGTAACCTCGTACTCACTCACGTGGCTCTGCTCACCCTACTACGTCATATACGCGACCGAGGAGCTCGGAATCAGCGAGGAGCTCTGGGCGGTCTTGATGTCCGTGAACCTCGTCTTCCTGTACCTGCCCTCGATACCGGTAGGTAAGCTCGTGGACGTAGTCGGCAGGGTTAAGCCCCTAATAGCCTCGATGGCGTTCATGATGGCCTCCTCGATTATGTTCATCATGGGTGGAATACCGCTTCTCGCATCCTCCCTCGCCCTCTCCGGCATGGCCTCAACGCTGTTCGCAACGGCCTACCAGTCCCTCCAGACCGACCTGGTGCCAGCCGAGTGCAGGGGACGTGTCATAGGGTTCACCGAGTTCTTCACATACATATTCACGGCCTTCGGTGGGCTTTTCGGAGGCTACCTGTACCAGAACGTGTCGCCTAAGCTTCCCTTCATAACCCTCGCCCTCGCTCAGGTACCCCTCATAGCCATAGCCTCAACGACGCTCAGGAGGGTCGAGGACACACGTGGGGACTGAAGAGTTTTTATTAGAGACCGTAAAATCTTCTGAATGCCCTTGAATTCTGGGTGGGCCGAGCGGCTTAGATCGGAATTCTCCTTCATACGCGGAAACGTCCTCATACTGTTCGTAAGCTGGCTTCTCATAGGCTTCGCCATGTACATGCCGCTCACCTACTACTCGCTTTATGTCCTGGAGCTCGGCGGAACGCCTTTCACGGTCGGTGTCATAGGGTTCGCCAACTCACTCTCCCTGATGTCCGTCCAGTTCCTCGGCGGGTACTTCGCGGACAGCTACGGCAGGAGGAGGCTTGTCGTGACGATGACTTTCGCCCTGGCGGGCTCTTACATTCTGTATGCCCTAGCACCAACCTGGAAGATACTTCTGGTCGCCTCAGTCATCGAGGGGTTGTCCCTCGTGTACATGCCAGCCCTCAGAGCCATACTGGCGGACTCTCTCCCGCCAGAGAAGAGGGGACTCGGGTACTCAATATCTGTGCTCGTGTACGTGTCTTCCATGGCGTCTCCATTCGTGGCTGCGTGGTTCGTTGAGCACATGGGCATACAGAGGGGTATGAGACTCCTATATCTGGTTTCATCTATGATATACTTCTCAGCTGCCCTCCTCAGGATAAGGCTTAGGGAGACGCTAAAGGAGAGGAAATACAGGCTCTCGGAAACCTTAAAGAGCTACCCGAAGGCGTTCAGAGAGGGTTTTAGGGTCTGGTCTTCTGTGCCGAAGGAGGCCCTATGGCTTTCCATAATCTACGTGGTCTCGTTCTCCTTCACGTGGATGTGCTCACCCTACTACGTCATATACGCGACCGAGGAGCTCGGAATCAGCGAGAAGCTCTGGGCTCTCCTCGCAGCAATCCAGAACGCAACTTCCTACGTGTTCTCTATACCGCTCGGGAAACTCGTGGACGTGGTCGGCAGGGTTAAGCCGTTTGCTGCATCCATGGCCCTTCTGTCTGTGGCAGTCGGCCTTTTTGTCGCGGGTAAGAGTGTGTTACTCCCAATCGCCTTCACTCTCCTAGGCGTGAGCTCCGTGCTCTTCAACACCTCCTACCAGTCGCTCCAGACCGATCTGGTGTCTGCAGAGTATAGGGGTCGTGTGATAGGCTTCACGAACTTCTTCGCGTACATGTTTAAGGCTTTGGCCCAGCTTGCGTGTGGATACGTGTACGAGAGGGTTTCTCCGAGGCTTCCTTTCATGCTTCTGGCTGTTTCTCAGGTTCCGCTGATAGTTCTTACTCTGTTGACGCTTACCGGCGTTGACAAGACTTCTGCTTCTTCCGACTAAACGTTTTATGGAAACTGTGTGAAATTTTTCCGAAAGGACTGTGGACGAAGGTGTGCTTAGCAGGCTTAGGGAGGAGTTTTCGTTCATAGGTGGAAATGTCTTCGTACTGTTGGTAAGCTGGATTCTGATGAACTTTGTGGGGCACATGCCTGAGACCTACTACTCACTGTACGTCCTTG
>CBFDTC010000036.1:0-11838 GCA_965612785.1 Candidatus Bathyarchaeota archaeon | reverse complement strand
CTCAAAGCCTCAGTAGACGAAGTATTGGAGATGCTCTCCGGCAGGGGCATAAGGTTCGACAGGATGGAGTGGTACGAGCATGGGATAAGGATACACGGCGTGGAGAAGCCCGGCCTACTGCTGGAGTACTTCCTCGGGTACATACACCCACAGGAGGAGGTGTCGATGATACCGCCCGTCGTGCTGGAGCCCCAGCCGGACGAGCTCATCCTGGACATGTGTGCGGCTCCTGGGAGCAAGGCGACCCAGATTTCTCAGATGATGGAGAACCGTGGACACGTCGTGGCGAACGACGCTAACCCGAAGCGCATCCTGATGCTCAGGTCGAACTACGAGAGGCTTGGAGTCCTGAACATGAGCGTGACGGTGATGGACGGTAGGAGGTTCCCGCAGGTGGAGTTCGACAGGGTGTTGGTGGACGCTCCTTGTACGTGTGAGGGGATAGTCAGGAAGAACCCGGCCGCCCTGCATGGGTGGAGCTTGGGGATGGTGTGGAGGATGCACAGGCTCCAGAGAGGCCTCCTGATGAGGGCTGTGGAACTCGTCAAGCCCGGTGGGCTGGTCGTGTACTCGACGTGTACGTTCGCACCCGAGGAGAACGAGGCGGTTGTGGACTACGTCCTGAAGAGGCGGGACGACTTGAGGTTGGAGGAAGTCAGGGTTGGGCTGGAGCACTCTCCAGGCATAACCCGGTGGGGGGAGATGAGGTTCTCGGACGAGGTGTCGCTCTGCGCGAGGTTCTACCCCCACCAGAACGACACGGGAGGGTTGTTCGTTGCGAGGATTAGGAAACTTCAGGAAGGTTAACCCTAAGCCCATCGTCAAGTGGTGGAAGGAGAGGTTCGGCGTCCCTGAGGAGGTCTTCAGGGACTTCGAGTTCTACATGAAGGGTAAGACCAACGTCTGGGCTGTGAGGAAGTTCGAGAGGATACCGAACCTGAGGTTCGACGCCGTCGGCATGGTCGTCGTCCGGTTCGTGAAGGGAGGGTACAAGCCCACGACGAACGCTGTGCAGGTTTTCGGAAGGTGGGCCAGTAAGAACGTCGTAGACCTGGACGAGGAAGGAGTCAGGAGGTTCGTCTCGGGTCAGAGCGTCGAAGTGGAGGCTCCTGTAGAGGACGGTTACGTCATCGTCAGGTACAGGGGCCTACCCGTCGGATGCGGCCTCTACAGGGGAGGCGTGCTCAAGTCGCTAGTCCCGAAGGACAGGCGCATCCAGGAGCTCATGTAGCCCTTCTGGGCTTGATTACGAAGTACAGGAAGCACACGGAGAAGGCGGTCATCAGGGCTGAGGCGAGGTCTAAGGCGTTCCTGACAGCGTCTATCGCCGTTCCCGGTAGCACTCCGAACAACACGAGGAAGCTCACAGTCCTGCCGAGGACGAACACCACGAAGCTCAACGCCAGAGAGGTCAGAGCCGCTTTGGTCCAATCGGCTTTTAGGAAGAGCCTCGCCTGGGAGAACAGGGACCTGCCGACGAGGCCTCTGTGGAGCCTAACGGAGTAGTAGAGGACGACGACCGTGAGGACGACGACTGCCAGCACAGGGTTGAGAAAGCCCACAGGCTTCACCTCAGCGTTTCGTAAAGCGTCTTCATGGCCAAGAGCATGGACAGGGCGCAGCCCATCACCCCAACTCCACCCACAACTCTGAATACGTCGAACGACGTCGAGACGTAGAGGTATATGAACACCGCGGCGGTTAGGGCGGAGGCTCCGAAGGACACGAGCAGCTTCGAGAACCTGAGGAAAAGCCTGTGTCTGAGGAACATCCTCCCAGAGGCGCCTCTCCTACCGAGCATGCTTAGGGTTCTGATGCAGTACACGAGCGTCGGGATGCCTATCACGAACAGGACGGTCTCCCTGACTATGGCGAACAGGTCCAGCTTGTACCACCAGATACGCTGGGTAGACTCCTTATTTAAGCATGGGTGTGTTCAGCCTAATCCTTAGACTTGGGAACGAGCTTAAACTCGTACACCCAGACAGGCCTGTCCGGGTCCCACCACCCGTATATGGACTTCCATGCCTTGATGAACTCCTCCAGGCTCCTGAAGCCCTCGGCCCTGACGTCGCTTGGGCTTATGTCCCCAAGCTTCTCCCTACGCTTCGACAGGATAAGGATGTCGTACTCGTGGTTTAGCCTGTACCTGGCTCCGACCCTGTAGATGCCGCTGAGGCGACGTGTCTGGGTCTTCCTACCGCTCAGCACGAGCCTCTTCAACCGGCCCTTGAACCTCATCTTCGCCTTCATACCCCATTACCCAGGAAGGGTAAAAACGTAAGTAAAGTTCTCCGAGGACGATCAGCCGAGGACCTCCTTCACAACCTCCTCCAAGTCCCCTCCAGGCCAATCCACAGACTTGACGAGGCCTCCGTACTCCCTGACTATTATCTCAGGATCCTTAAGCCCATGCCCTGTGGCCACGCAGACGGTCACCTCGTCCATCGAGATGGTTCCGGACTGAATGAGCCTCCTCAGGCCAGCTATGGACGCCGCGCTGGCCGGTTCTACGAATATGCCCTCGGTTCTGGCGAGCTCCGCCTGGGCCCTCATTATCTCCTGGTCGGAGACCTCCTCGGCCGTACCGCCGGACTCCCTTATGGCCTTCAGAGCCTTCTTCCAGTTGACTGGCTTCCCTATCCTTATGGCTGTGGCCACCGTCTCGCACTCCTCGAGGAACTCGACCCTGTCGAGGCCCCGTTTGACGGCTCTGACGACGGGGTTGGCGCCGCTGGCCTGTATGCCGTACATCCTCGGGAGCCGTTGTGTGAGTCCGAGCTCCCGGAGCTCGAGGAAGCCCTTCCATATGGCGCTTATGTTCCCCGCGTTTCCGACTGGGACGACCACGTTGTCCGGGGCCCTGCCGAGCTGTTCGAGGATTTCGTACGCTATGGTCTTCTGACCCTCCAGCCTGTAGGGGTTCACGGAGTTGAGCAGGTACACCTCCGGGTGCCTGTCGCAGAGCTTAACCACCAGGTCGAGGGCGTCGTCAAAGCCTCCTCCGACCTGGATGACGCGGGCTCCGTGTATCATCGCCTGGGCCACCTTGCCCAAAGCCACCTTCCCTGACGGTATGACGACCACGCACTTGAGGCCCGCCTTAGCTGCGTACGCAGAGAGGGATGCCGACGTGTTCCCTGTGGAGGCGCATATCACGACCCTCGCACCGAGTTCCAGGGCCTTGGAGACTCCCACAGTCATCCCCCTGTCCTTGAACGAACCTGTGGGGTTCTCCCCCTCAAACTTCACGTAAAGCTCCTCCACGCCAAGCCTCTCAGCCATCCTGTCGCACCTGTGGAGAGCCGTGGCCCCCTCGCTGAGGCTAACGACCCTGCTCCCCTCACCTATCGGCAACAGCTCCCGGTACTTCCACATAGACCTCAAAGGCCTGTTAGACCACTCCCCGACGGCCTCACGTACCTCAGAGTCTATCCTGAACCTGACCGTCAGAAGGTCCCCGCAGGAGGGGCACCTGTAAATCCTCGAATCCTTCGGGTACGAGGCGCCGCATCCGATGCACTCGAGCCTGTGGTCGGCTATCATGACCCCACACCGGGCTTCAAAATCCAAAACCGGACGTTGGGGAGATAAAAGTTATGCACTAATCCAGGTACCAGACATGTGATGCCCATGAACGTCCTCAGGGTCGCTGTGATAGGGTTCGGGGTGGTAGGCAGGGGCTTCGCCAAGGCGCTCCTGAGACGCAGACGCACCCTAGCCGAGGAGTTCAACCTCAACCTCGAGGTGGTCGCCATAAGCGACCTCAAGTGGGGCTCCGTGTACGACGAGGACGGCCTCGACCTGGAGAGGTGTCTAAGCATAGTCGAGTCCGGCGGAAGCCTCGAAGATTATCCGAGCGGCGTCAAGGGCCTGTCCTCCCTGGAGACGATAAGGGAGGCTGAGTACGACGTGATGGTGGAGCTCACGCCGACTAACGTGGAGACGGGTGAGCCTGGCCTAACCCACATCGCTGAGGCGCTCAGGATGGGAAGGCACGTCGTGACGACGAACAAGGGGCCGATATCGCTGGCCTACTGGGACCTGACGGAGATGGCTGAGGAGAGGGGCGTGTCGCTGAGGTTCGAGGGCACCGTGATGAGCGGAACCCCGGTTCTGTCCCTCCTCAGAGAGGGACTGGGAGGAGACTTGGTGGAGGAGGTGTACGGCATCTTGAACGGGACGAACAACTTCATCCTAACCCAGATGGAGGCCGGGAAGAGCTTCGAGGAAGCCCTCAGAGAGGCTCAGAGGCTCGGATACGCCGAGGCGGACCCGACCATGGACGTCGAGGGCTGGGACGCAGCCGCCAAGGCGGCCATAATAGCCAACGCCGTCATGGGTGGGAGGATGAAGCCCCAGGACGTAAGGAGGGAAGGGATAACCGGCGTAACCTCCGAAGAAGTCGTGAAAGCCGTCAGGGAGGGAAAGCGTGTGAAACACGTGGCCAGGGTCTGGAGGGAGGGTGGACGCGTGTACGCCAGCGTGGCCGTCGAGAAGCTGCCGCTAAGCCACCCGCTGTCCACCGTGACGGGTGTGAAGAACGCGTTGGTGGCCAGGACGGAGAACCTCGGTGAGGTCTTCGTAACGGGCCCTGGAGCCGGCGGCGTCGAGACGGGTCAGGCCGTGCTGTCGGACGTACTGGCCATATACAGGTTGCACTACAGGTAGCCCAGCTTGTAGGCGAGCTCCGCCGTCAGGATGATGTTCCCCGCTGCGCCTCTGATGAGGTTGTGGCCTAGGGCGACGTACTTGACCCCTCCGAGGGCCGCGTCCCGCCTCACCCTGCCGACAACTACGCTCATCCCGTCTCCAGCCCACCTGTCGAGGCGTGGCTGAGGTCTGTCGACCTCGTCCCGGTAGACTATGGGCTTCTCCGGGGCTGTGGGGAGCTTGAGCTCCTGGGGTACGCCCTTGAAACTCCTGAAGGCCTCCACGACCTCCTCAGGCTCGACGTCTCTGCCGAGCTTGACGAATATGCATTCCGTGTGGCCGTCGTACACGTAAACCCTGTTGCAGCTCGTCGATACCGTGAAGTCTGCGTGGACGAGTCTGCCGTCCTCGATTTTCCCGAATATCTTGAGGGTCTCCCACTCCACCTTCTCCTCCTCCCTCGGTATGTACGGTATGACGTTGTCGAATATCGCCATCGAGGGGAGACCCGTGTACCCGGCTCCGGATATGGCCTGCATCGAGACCATGATGACCCTCTCGACCCCAAACTCGTCGTTGAGGGGCTTCAGGGACATGCACAACGCGACTGCCGTGCAGTTGGGGTTCGTCACTATGAACGCCCTCCAGCCCCTCCTCCTCTGAAGCTTGACGAGCTCCAGGTGCTCCGGGTTCACCTCGGCTATCATGACAGGCACGTCAGGCTCCCTCCTGAAGGCGCCGGCGTCGCTGAAGACTGGGATGCCTCTGGAGGCGAATTCGGGTTCGACCTCCCTGGCCACCTCGGACGGGAGGGCTGAGAACACGAACTCCACCTTCTCCCTGAGGACCTCCCCAGGGTCTATGTTGACAACCTTCAGGTCCGCCACGCTGTCCGGGACCTCCCCACCCACGTACCACTTGACGACCTCTCCGTAACGCTTTCCGGCGGATCTCGGCGAGGCGGCCACAGAGACGACCTCGAACCACGGGTGCTCGTCAAGCATCCTGACGAGGTGCTGGCCCACTATCCCGGTCGCTCCGAGGACGGCTACGGGGATTCGGTCCGCCATGTTCGTCACCCTATGAACTCCTCGTGTACGGCCCTGACGGCCTCTCGGCCGTCGGAGCTCTTCACTATGAACGATATGTTGAACTCGGAGGGGCCTTGGACTATGGCTCTGACGTTTATGCCCCTCTTGGCCACGGCTCCGAACGTCCTGGCGGCTATCCCAGGCCTGCCCTTCATACCCGCTCCCACGACCGCTATGAGGGACACGTCTTCCTCCACCTCCACGGTTAGGTCTTCCACGTCCTTGAGGGACTTTAGCATCTGTCTGAGCTTGGACTTGGGGACTATGACGCACAGCCCTCCCTTGGGGAAGCTCTGGGACATCAGTATGCCCTCGACGCCCACGTCCAGAAACGCCTCCATGAGCCTGACCATATCCCTGGCCGAGCTGTAGTAGGCCCTCTTCAGCGAGACCATGGCCACGTCCTCCTTCATACAGACAACCTTAACCGTCTGCTCCGTGGGCCTGCAGTCGCCCCCTATCAGCGTCCCCTCGCAGGACGGGTTGAAGGTGTTCCTAACCCTAATCGGCACGCCGGCCTCCATGGCCGGAGCCACCATGTAGGGCTGGATGACCTTGGCTCCGAAGAAGGCTATCTCCGCAGCCTCGTCGTACGACATGTACGGGACGGTCCTGGCGTTATCGACTATCTTCGGGTCCGCTGTCATGACGCCGTCCACGTCCGTCCATATCCACACCTCGTCTGCGTCCAAGCACGCTCCCAGCAGGGTGGCCGTGAGGTTCGACCCTCCCCTGCCGAACGTGGTCACGTGACCCTCCCTCGTGGCGGCTATGTAACCCGTCACGACCGGGATCACACCCTTCTCCAACAGCGGTAGGAGCCTCTCCCGCACCCTTCTCCTCGTCTCCTCCATGAGCGGCCTGGCTGAGCCGAAGCTGTCGTCGGTGACTATCCCGGCGTCCCAGCCTGTGAAGTACTCAGCCTCCATGCCCATGTCCCTGAGCTTGGCCCAGACTATCTTCGTGGAGAGTCTCTCGCCGAAGGATAGGACGTAGTCCAGCATCCTGGGGCTGACTTCGCCGACCACGGACAGGGCTGAGAGGAACCCGCCGAGCTCATCCAGCAGGGACGAGATGTAATCCTGAACCTCCTCCCTCAGCGATTCCTCCGAGACAGCCTTCAGGGCCTTCAGGTGCTTGTTCCTCAGCGACTCCATGAGCTTCTCCGGGAACCTCCCGCCGGAGGCCATGTCGGCCATCTTGATGAGCGTGTCCGTGACGTTCGCCATGGCGGAGGTGACTACGACTATCTGATGACCCTCCCTGCGGAACCTCTCGACTAACCTAGATATCCTCGAAACCCCCTCAGCCCCGTCCACGGACGTGCCGCCGAACTTCATCACGAGCCTTATAGCCCACCACCTCGGCTTCCTACGCTTCTTGAATTTAAAGGAAATATACTTATCAAACTTTCGAAAATGTGGCATAACGTTCAGAATAAGCCGGGCAACTACGCAACCCTTACAACGCCTGGGGCAGGCTTAGCCACCACCGTCTCGGCCTCAACCCCGCAACGCCTGTAGGCCTCAGCCACGGCCTTAGAAACCCTCGAAGCCTCCTCAGGCCCCCTGACGAGGGCGAGCATGCTCGGACCAGCCCCGCTGACGGCCACGCCGAGAGCCCCAGCCTCCAAGGCGGCCTCACGGACCTCCCTGTAGCACGGTATGAGGGGTGCCCTAGCAGGTTCGACCACTACGTCGTGCATCCCACGGCCTGCGAGCTCCGGGTCTCCGGAGAGGAGTCCCGCCGTGAGGGCCATGGCTCTCCCCACGTTGTGCACCAGCGACTCCACGGAGACCTCTTTCGGAAGCACCTCCCTCATGAGCTTCGTCTTCCCCTTCGGGGGCTTCACTTTCGGGACCGCCAGGACGAAGGTGGCGTCGACTTCGAACCTCACCACCCTCAGGGGTTTTGTGGAGTAGATTATGACGAAGCCTCCGAGGAGGCTTGCGGAGACGTTGTCGTAGTGCGGCGAGCCTGCTGAAACCTCCTCCCCTGCTCCAGCGGCCTCCACGAGAACCTCCACAGGGACTTCGAGTGAGAGGGCCTTAGAAACCCCTCCAACAGCGGCGGCCGCCGTCGCCCCGCTGCTTCCCAGACCCCTTCCGACGGGGACGCCCTTCCAGACCTTCATGTAGACGTCCACGTCCAGGGAGAGCTTCGAGAGTAGGTGCTCTACGGCGGCCTCAGCCGTGTTCCTGGTTCCGGAGACATGTCTGGAGTAGGGTCCTGAAACCTCCTCGACGAAGGCCCTTCCAGAGCCCTCCTCCACTCGGAGCTCCACCTCGTCGTAGAAGGCGTCCAGGGCAACTGCGGCCACGTCGAACCCTGGTCCGAGGTTGGCTGAGCTGCAGTAGGCCCTAAACCTCAACCCTTCCCTCACCGTGGCACCTGAAGGATAGGAGGATCTTCCTGATCGTTTCCTCATACTCTGGAAAGAGTGTTGGACCCGTTATCCCATACACGACGAAGAACCTGCCGCTCTCCTCACAGTACACGTGGAGGGAGAGCATCTCCTGCTCTATGTACTTGTACATCAAGAACGCTCCGAAAACCCTAGTAACCTTTGAATGGGCTATGTAGGCCTCATGCAGGTCCGTGTCAGCCCTCTCCACCGACAGGAGCTCGACGTTCATCACGTCCCCCTCACGCTTTATCCTCTTCAACGCGTACTCGGCGTGGTCCTTGGGCGACGGCAGCTTCTCCTTCATCTTCTCCAAGGGTCCCCAGACGACGTTTATCATGGCCTCCGTTCCAAGCCTTATCCTCAGGAACCCGCTCTCCCTGGAGGATTTCTCGTCTATGCTGATGACCCAGTCTTTTGGGTACATCAGCGAGAATCCGTACAGCGTCAGTCTCTCAAATTCAGGCGACTCCAACCCAAGTCAAACAATGCACGGTTCACACATAACCCTTACCGTGGTCCGGATAAAGTCGAAATCGGAGAGACCATGTGGTCTAAGCCTCTCACACCTTCACCCAACCATCCCGCAACATTATCGCATACGATCTTTTTGGTTAAAAAACCAACCAAAATTGTTGAACTTATAAGGAATGAAGTTCTGAAAAGTATGCTGGATGGACTCGAAAGGAGTTGGTGGGCGTAGGGTTAGCCTGGACAGAAAGGACCTGATGATAGTCAGGATGCTCGTGGAGAACGGCAGGGCCAAGTTCAGGGAGATGGCCGAGCAGCTCGGGATGAGCGACGTGGCCGTGAAGAAGAGAGTGTCGAAGCTGGAGCGAAGCGGGGTCATAATCAAGTACACGGCCATAATAGACCCCAAAGCCCTCGGATACTCGGTCGTGTCTTTCACAGGCGTCGACGTCGAGCCCGGCGAGCTGATGACCGTGGCAAGGGAGCTGGCCTCGAAGGAATGGGCTAAAGGTGTCTGGATAACGGCCGGAGACCACGCAATCATGGTCGAAGTGTGGGCTAGGGACAACGCCGAGATGGAGAGTATCATAAGGGAGATAGGCAGCATACCAGGCGTCAAACGCATATGCCCCGCCGTGGTAACCGAGACCGTCAAGCCCAGGTGTTGACTCAACGTTTCACACACAAAACTGCTGCCCCAGCCCTCCAGGGTGGTGGGGCCGCCGGGATTTGAACCCGGGACCTCTCGCGCCCCAGGCGAGGATCCCACCAAGCTGGACCACGGCCCCGTCTACATTTTAGGAGGGATGTTCGGCTGTGTAAAAGTTTTGCTCAGGGCTTTAGGTTCAGTTTTTCCAGGAGTTCTTGGAATGCCTGGTCGGTTTTCTGTTTCTTGTATCTCCTAAGCAGCTCCTTCACCCCTTCCAGGTCTGTTATGCCGAGCATCTCCCGGAGCTTCTGGGAGGGGGCTCCGGATATGAACAGGTAGCTGGACACGGAGGTCACGTTGGAGGGTCTGCGTCTCGTGCTGGCGGTCTCGAAGTCGATTATCCTCGGCTCCCCGTCCGGCTGGACTATGACGTGCTTCTCCGCTCTGCTGAGCTCGCCGTGGTCTATCCCAGCCTCGTCGAGGCGTCTACACTTCTCCAACAGCTTCCTGACCGTCTCCCGAGCCCCATCCACGTCCTCAGGGCTGAGCGTCTCAGCCCACCTGCGTATGGAGGTTCCGTCTATCAGCTCCATCAGTATGGCGTTCCTCGACCATCCGAGAAGCCTCGGGCCTACGCCCACGGAGTTGGCGAGCCTCAGTATACGGGCCTCCCTTTCCATCGTCTCCCTGTCCGCGTCGAGCCTCCTAACCTTCAGGGCAGCCCTTCCCCTCTTGGTCTGGGCTGACAAGACCACGCTGACGCATCCCTTACCCAGTACGCTCAGGCCGTCTATCCTGGTTTCGCCACGGAACTCTACGGCCTCGACTCCGAGGGAGATGAGCTCCAGAATCCGCCTTCGGGCCTCCTCCAAGTCCCCCCTCGGGTACGTCAGGACCTTCACGAGGCTGGGGGATGGGGCGTCTGGGTTTAGGGGTTCCACCCTTCCATCCAAGGCGGAACCCCCTTCAGGAACTGCGAGAGGGCTTTGGAGAAACCGTCGGACTCTTCGCAGAGCCTCCACACCTCCTCGTTCAGGAGCACCTCCAAGTGGCTCTTCATCCACTCGGCGATTATCCTACCGACGCCTACGTCCCTGCCTCCTTCTCCGAGCTTATCCTCCAGAAGCCTCTTAGCGTCCCTGTACTCCCTCAGCAGGGCAACCATCAGCCTGTCACCCTCTATCCAAGGACCCCTAACCGTCCTGTCCGAGGCGACGTGCTTCGAAACGAACCTCAGCGTGTCCACCACCATCCACACGGGCGGCCCAACCCTCCTCTCCACGGCCGGTAGACGGGCTGCCTCCAGCTCGAAGATGAAGGCCACCTCCCTGGCCTCGTCGCTCCAGGAAGTGGACCTGAGGACGTTGAAGCCCCTCGACTCCAGCAGCCTCCTCAGGGCGGACTCAGTCTTGAGTACCTGCCCCCACAGAACCTCCGGGACTGTAGGCTCACCCACCCTCGTCCTTACGGCCAGTATGTCCGTACCGGATTTAGACAGGGCCTCCTCGAACTCGCGTCTCGTCATGGGCTTGGGCTCGGGGGGGTAGAAGAACCTGACGGAGGGTTTCCTGAGCATCAGCCTCGAGGCCGTCATGAAAGCGGCGAGTTTTTCGTCCCTGACCGCAGAGGCGACGTTCCTCCTACGGTCCACAGGGTCCACGACTATTAGGGGCTGTTCCCCGAAGACTGCCTCAGCCTCCCAGCTTCTGCCCCCGTAGTGTCCAGCGGGGTCTATAAGCTCCCCCCTACGCCAGACGGATGCCGCCTCCAGGAGCTTCCTGAAGGAGCCGTAGGCGATTATCAGGAGCTCGCAGAGGTACCCTGAGAAGCCACCCACCTTCATCTCGGCCCCGTAGGCGCCTATGCCCACCATGAACCTCTTCAGAAGCCTGACGTCCCCCCTCTGCTCAGGCCTCAGGTGCGTGTTCACGAACCTCGTGTGGAGGGGTGTCCTGTCCGCGGCGGAGATGGGCTCCCCACCCTCCTCCATCTCGAAGCATGGGACGAACTCGACGGTGAAGCCCTCAGCCCACCCCCTGAGGTACGGGTGCTCAGCGTATACCTCGACCCACCTCTCCAGGGGCAGCTCCTTAGCCGCGTCCACCACCGCCCTGAGGCCTTCCTCCCCAGCCTCTCTCGGAAGCACGACGAAGATGTCTATGTCCCTCTCGCCGGAAAGCCATGTGTCCTTCGCCACGGAGCCGTGTACCTCAACCCTACCGTTTACCCCCTTCCTGTCGAGCTCCCTGTCGAGGAGCTCCGCCATCCTCAGCGAGAAGCAGAGGACTTCGTCTCTTTCCTCCTTGGTCGGAGTAACCCTACTCAGGACTTCCCTGCAGACCTCCTCGAACATCTCGGCTTCGCTCAACCCTCGCTCAGCCCTCTGACTCCGCTATCTCCCCCGAGGTCATCCAGGCGCTTATCGTCTTCCTGCTTATGGCCGCCAAGTCCTTAAGGTACTCGTCCGGGAACTTCTCAGTGGACAGCGAGTCGAAAAGCCTCATGAACTCTTTGAGCTCCGCAAGCGAGCTTGCTTCCATCTCTATCCTGAACCTTCCCGTGGCTCTCTG
>CBFDTC010000035.1:0-12239 GCA_965612785.1 Candidatus Bathyarchaeota archaeon | reverse complement strand
TCCGGAGTGAAGAAGAGAGGCGTTCCTCTGGCGGGGGGCGAAAGTTTTTTAGGGTTGTTATGCCTAACGGCTTAAACCGGAGAGGTGGCCTGAGCTGGACTGGAGACTTACCGCAAAGTAGTCCTCGACGAAGACGCCATACCTAAAGCCTGGTACTGCATACTGCCGGACCTTCCGAAACCGCTTCCACCTCCGATAGACCCCAACACCAGGAAGCCGGTGGGTCCAGACTCGATACTGTTCAAGATATTCCCTAAGGAGCTTCTGAGGCAGGAGACGAGCACGGAGAGGTGGATACCGATTCCTGAGGAGGTTAGGGAAATATACCGCATGTGGAGGCCTACGCCTCTGTTCAGGGCTAGGCGGCTGGAGAGGATGCTGAAGACTCCGGCGAGGATATACTTCAAGTATGAGGGCGTCAGCCCCACGGGAAGCCACAAGCCCAACACGGCCGTGGCCCAGGCGTACTTCAACATGCGTGAGGGCATAGAGAGGCTCACAACGGAGACGGGTGCCGGACAGTGGGGTTCAGCCCTGGCGTTCGGATGCGCCATGTTCGACATGAAGGCCACGGTATACATGGTTAGAGTGAGCTACGACCAGAAGCCCCACCGTAGAACGCTGATGGAACTCTTCGGAGCCGAAGTCTACCCGAGCCCCAGCACCAACACGGAGTTCGGGAGGCGGATCCTTAAAGAGGACCCAGACAACCCCGGAAGCCTGGGCATAGCCATAAGCGAGGCGATAGAGGACAGCCTCAGAGACGAGAAAGCCAAATACTCTTTGGGGAGCGTCCTAAACCACGTCCTAACACACCAGACCGTCGTGGGACAGGAGGCTAAGAAGCAGCTCGAAGCCCTCGACGAGTACCCCGACGTCGTGTACGGATGCATAGGGGGAGGAAGCAGCTTCTCCGGGCTGTTCTGGCCGTTCTACTACGACAAGGTCGCGGGTAAGGCACCGAAGGACGTGAGGTTCGTGGCCGTCGAGTCCACAGCCTGCCCGAGCGTCTCCAAGGGGGTCTACATGTACGACCACGGGGACACAGCGAGGCTTACGCCCTTGATGAAGATGCACACGCTGGGACACGACTTCATACCGCCTCCGATACACGCCGGGGGTCTGAGGTACCACGGGATGGCCCCCACGCTGTGCCTACTAGCCAACGAGGGAATCGTGGAGGTCGAGGCGTACAACCAAGTCGAGGTCTTCGAGGCAGCCTCGATGTTCGTCAGGGCTGAGGGCATCTTGCCAGCTCCTGAGCCCGCCCACGCCATAAGGGCTGCGATAAACGAGGCCCTACGTTGCCGGAAGACGGGTGAGGAAAAGGTCATACTTTTCCTCCTGTGCGGCCACGGACACTTCGACATGATGGGCTACAGAAAGTTCCTGGACGGCGAGCTACTGCCGTACGAGTATCCGGAGGAGGAAGTCAGAAAAGCCATAGACAGGCTTCTGAAGCTGTACCCGTGGATTAAGGGCCTCTAGCTCCCTTCTCCGACCCCCTAATTTTTCTCTGATCTACGCTACGACGGTTAAGTTGTTTTCAGAGCTGAGCGCTCGATGCTGGGTTAGATAAAGGGGGTTTGACTCTACCGGAGGTTTTTCTTCGTACCCCCGTTTAGCCCGGTGCCGCTCCCTATCTTCAGTATGGCGTCTGAGAAGGCTTCAGCCAGCTCCAGGTTCGTTATGACGGGTATGCCGTACTCCACCGCCTTTCGTCTGATGAGGTACTCGTCCTCGGCGACCATGCTCGAGTGGAGGCCGTTGCTGAACGCTGGGATGTTTATGATGAACTTTATCTTCCGGTTGATTATGTAGTCTATCACGTTCGGCCTCTTCCCCTCGTAGACCTTGTGCAGGACCTCACACTTCACACCGTTCTTCTCCAAGACCTCAGCCGTATGCTCCGTGGCCAGTATCCTGAACCCACCCATGTACAGCCTCTTAGCCACAGGGACGATGCCTTCCTTCGCCCCGCCGACGGTGATCAGTATCGGGTCACCCCTCGACGGTATCTTGAGTCCAGCCGCCCTGAGAGCGTTCAGGAAGGCCTCCTCGAAGGTCTTCCCTGAGCAGGCCACCTCGCCCGTCGAGACCATCTCTACGCCCGTGACTGGGTCGGCTCCCTCCAGCCTCATGAACGAGAACTGCGGCGCCTTGACCCACCACTCCTCCACATGGCCCTCCCCGTTGGGTACGGGTTTCCCTAGTATGGCGTCGGCGGCCAGCTCCATCAGGTTGACGCCTATGGCCTTCGAGACGAAGGGCATGCTCCTGGACGCCCTTAGGTTGCACTCTATGACGTACACCTCCCCGTCCTTGACGAGGTACTGGATGTTGAACGGCCCCTTTATCCTCAGGGCTCTGGCTATGCGTCTCGTGTAGTCGCGGATCTTCTCCTTGACTTCCTCGGTTATCGTCAGCGTCGGTATGCTCATCGTGGCGTCTCCGGAGTGTATCCCGGCGTTCTCGACGTGCTCGATTATGGCTCCTATGAACACGTTCTCCCCGTCCGAGACTCCGTCCACCTCCACCTCCCTGGCGTTCGTCATGAACTTCGATATCACGACCGGGTGGTCCCTGGAGACCTTGGCCGCCTCCATCAGGTATTTGCGTAGCTCTTCGCCGTTGAAGGCAACTCGCATGGCTGAGCCTGAGAGGACGTAGGAGGGTCTCACGAGGACTGGGTATCCTATCTCCTCGGCGAACCTTTCGGCGTCCTCTATGGTCTCGAGCTTGCTCCACTTAGGCTGCTTTATCCCGAGCTCGTCGAGGAGCTTGCTGAACTTAGACCTGTCCTCGGCTCTGTCTATGTTCTCTGCCTCGGTTCCGAGTATGTTTACTCCGTTCCTCCTTAGGCTCAGGGCGAGGTTGTTGGGTATCTGCCCTCCGACGCTGACGACCACGCCCATAGGCTTCTCCTTCTCGACTATGTCCAGAACCCTCTCCAGCGTCAGCTCCTCGAAGTAAAGCTTGTCCAGGACGTCGTAGTCCGTCGAGACCGTCTCGGGGTTGTAGTTTACCATGATGACCTCGCTGATGCCCCTGTCCTTCAAGGCCCACGCCATGTTCACGCAGCACCAGTCGAACTCGACGCTGGAGCCGATCCTGTAGCAGCCTGAGCCGAGGACGATTACCTTGTCGTCCTTCGCCTCGAACTCTATGTCGTCCTCGTCCCCACCGTACGTCATGTACAGGTAGTTCGTCACGGCGGGCCACTCGGCGGCCAGCGTGTCTATCTGCTTGACCACAGGCGTTATGCCGTACCTCTTCCTCAGCCTCCTGACCTCCATCTCGGAGCGTCCGGTGAGCTCCCCGATCTTCCTGTCGGAGAACCCAAGCTTCTTTGCCTCCCTCAGGAGCTCAGGCGTTAGGGGACTCTTCCTAAGCCTCTCCTCGAACTCGACTATGGCTTTGATCCTGTACAGGAACCAGGGGTCTATCCCGGTGAGTTCGTATATCTCCCGGACGGATATGCCGAGCTTTAGGGCTTTGACTATGTAGAAAAGCCTCATGTCAGTCGGATTCTCCAAGTTCCTCCTTATCACGTCCAAGTCATCCTCCAGGTCGTCCACGTCCGTCAGCTCACGCCCTATGTCCAACATCCTGACGGCCTTCTGGAGGGCCTCCTCGAACCGCCTTCCGATAGCCATGACCTCCCCGACGGACTTCATCTGGGTTCCTATCCTACGGCTCACACGCCTGAACTTCTGGAAGTCCCACCTCGGTATCTTGACGACCACGTAGTCTAGAGCAGGCTCGAAGAACGACACGGTTACGCCCGTGACTTTGTTCATTATCTCGGGAAGCGTGTACCCTATGGCCAGCTTGGCAGCTATGTAGGCTATCGGATATCCGGTCGCCTTGGACGCCAGGGCGGAGCTCCTCGACAGCCTCGAGTTGACCTCGATGACCCTGAACTCCTCGCTCCTCGGATGTAGGGCGTACTGGATGTTGCATTCTCCGACTATTCCGAGGGCCCTTATGACCCTGAATCCCGCCACCCTGAGCTTGTGGTACTCCCTGTTCGTGAGAGTCTGGGATGGGGCTACGACTATGCTGTCCCCCGTGTGTATGCCCATGGGGTCGAAGTTCTCCATGTTGCAGACTATGACGCAGTTGTCCTCGTAGTCCCTCATAACCTCGTATTCGACTTCCTTCCACTTCCCGACGTACTCCTCTATCAAAACCTGCCCAATCCTGCTGTGGGCTATCCCCCTCGAAGCTATCTCTCTCAGTTCCTCCTCGTTGTAAGCCACACCCGAACCCTTCCCACCGAGCGTGTACGCAACCCTTACCATCACAGGGTACCCAAGCTCCTCGGCGGCCTCAAGAGCCTCCTCCACGCTCCTCGCCGCACGGCTCTTCAGAACCGGAACACCGTTCTCCATCATCGTCTTCTTGAACAGCTCCCTGTTGTCGGCGATCTCTATGGCCCTTATGCTCGTCCCCAGAACCTCGACTCCATACTTCTCAAGGATGCCCCTCTCCGCAAGCTCGACTCCACAGTTGAGGGCTGTCTGCCCTCCGAAGCCCAGCAGTATCCCGTCTGGACGTTCACGCCTAATGATTTCTCCGACGTCTTCTGCGGTTATGGGCTTGAAGTACACCTTATCGACGAACTTCCTGTCCGTCTGTATGGTGGCCACGTTCGGGTTCACGAGGACGACTTCGATGCCCTCCTCCTTCAGAGCCTTTATGGCCTGGGCTCCGGAGTAGTCGAACTCCCCAGCCTCCCCGATCTTTATGGCCCCGCTCCCGATTATCAGCACCTTTCTAACCCAGTCAAACCTCGGCATGCTTAACCCACCCCACGAACTCGTCGAATATCACCTCTGCCTCGTAGGGGCCTGGAGAAGCCTCAGGGTGGAACTGGACGGCCATAATCGGCTTCTTCCTGTGCCTTATTCCCTCGACGGTCCAGTCGTTCAGGTGTATGTACCAAAGCTTGAAGTCCGTCTCCTTAAGGCTCTCCAGGTCAACGGCGAACCCATGGTTCTGGCTCGTGATGACGCACCTGCCGGTCAGGACGTCCTTACACGGGTGGTTCTGGCCTCTGTGTCCGAACTTCAGCTTGTACGTGTCAGCCCCTGCGGCCAGGGCGAGTATCTGGTTTCCGAGGCATATTCCAAGCACTGGTAGGTCCATCTCCAGGAGTCCCTCAGCCGTCTTTATGGTCTCATGGCACATCTTCGGGTCTCCTGGGCCGTTGGACAGCACCACCCCCGAGGGTTCGAGGTCGAGTATCTTGTCGAGCGGGTAGTCGTAGGGCACCCTTACGACTCTTAGACCCCTCTTCAAGAGGTTTCTTATTATGCCGTACTTGACTCCGCAGTCCACTACGACGACCGTGTGCCGTCCGTCTCCGTACACGATGGGCTCCTTGACCGTGACCTCAGCCACGAGGTTCCTCTTGTTCGGGTCTTCAACCTCCCCGACCCTTGCCAAGACATCCTTCACGTCCTCCTCCGTGATCTCCTCGTCCACCTTCAGGATGCCCAGCATCGTCCCCTTGATCCTCAGCTTCTTCGTCAGCCTCCTCGTGTCCACGCCGGCTATCCCGGGGATACGCTCCTCGTACAGCCATTCGTCCAAGGTTTTTTCCATGGCCCAGTGGTGGGGCTCCCTGGACAGGAAGTGGACGACGTATCCGGACACCTGTATCCTATCGGACTCGAAGTGTAGTGGTATCCCCCATGGGTCGGTTATGCTCTTGGAGGGCACTCCGTAGTTTCCTATCAGGGGATAAGTCTGGACGAGTATCTGACCCCTGTAAGACGGGTCTGTGAGGGACTCGGGGTACCCAACCATACCCGTGTTGAAAACCACCTCACCAGAAACCTCACACGGAAAGCCGAACCCCTCACCAAAGAACACCGATCCATCCTCGAGGGCCAACAGGGCCCGTGGCAAGAAACCCTTACCGAGCTACTGAGCTAATACTATATAAAGTTTTTCCTCTCCCAAGCCTTTTTTGGAGACTCATGTGTGGTATGGATATTATACCTCGGTATTATCGATTTTACTGATTTTTCTGATTGATCAGATAATTCGGAAAATTTATAAGGCATTTTCGAGGTCTGTCTGGAGGTGTTGAAGGATGTGCGGCGGACGTTCCCCATGCCCCTCCCACAGCATAGAGGCCATCGTCTCCATAGACGAGAGAGGTCAGATAGTGCTGCCTAAAGAGGTCCGAGAGAGGGCTGGACTGAAGCCGAGGGACAAGTTAGCTGTTGTGACACATGTTCACGGAGAGGAAGTTGAGTATATAATGCTGATACCGGTCGAAAGACTGAGGAGATTGCTTGGTCCGTTCCTCAAGGAGCTGATGGGGGGAGAGGAAACTCCATAGTCGTTGCGGGGAGGGATGAGGGATGGAAGGTTCGAAGGCCATCATAGAGGCAAAGGAACTGACCAAAGTGTTCAACGGCCTGACGGCCGTGGACCACGTGAACTTTAAGGTACGGAAGGGGGAGATATTCGGCTTCCTCGGTCCGAACGGGGCTGGTAAGACGACGACCATAAGCATGCTCATAACCCTGCTGAAGCCAACCTACGGGGAGGCCTGGGTTGCAGGGTTCAACGTCGTCGAAGAGCCCCACGAGGTCCGCAAGCGAATAGGCGTCGTTTTCCAGGACTCGACCGTGGACGGCCGTCTGACCGGCCGGGAGAACCTCTGGATACACGGCAGGATGTACGGAATGGGCAGGGACGAACTCAGGGAGCGGATAGAGTGGGCGCTTGAGTTCGTGGAGCTCCGGAAGTGGGCCGACGTGGTGGTCAAGAAGTACAGCGGTGGGATGGTCAGACGGCTGGAGATAGCCAGAGCCCTCCTGTGCCAGCCTGAGGTTCTGTTCCTGGACGAGCCTACGCTGGGGTTGGACCCGCAGACCAGGGCGCACATATGGGACTACGTGGAGGAGCTCCGCCGTGAGGAGTCGCTTACGGTGTTCCTCACCACACACTACATGGACGAGGCCGACAGGTTGTGCGACAGGGTTGCCGTCATAGACCATGGACGGATAATAGCGTCGGGAACCCCGGAGGAGCTGAAGCGCTCCCTCGGCGTGGGCGTCGTGTACCTGAAGTTTGCGAACGAGGAGGATGCAACGGTTTTCCTCAGAGCCCTAAAGGAGACGGGCTTCGTGGACGACGTTCGCATGATAGGTAAGGGGAGCATCGCAGTGTCGACCAAGGATGCACCGTCCGTGATACCGATGCTGTTCAGGGAGGCCTCGAACCTCGGCCTGGCGATAGCCGAGGTCTCCTACCGCATGCCGACGCTGGACGACGTTTTCCTAAACCTAACCGGGAGGGGTCTCAGGGAGTCTGAGACCGGAGAGTTTGGGGCTCTCCGTTTCCGCATGATGAGGATGGGGAGGAGGTAGGGCATGGCGAGGCATGAAGCATCCTTCTTCACGGCTGTCTCGACGATGTGCTACAGGCAGGTGAAGTGCTTCCTGAGGATGAGGTCGAGGGTCATAATGAGCTTCGTGAGGCCGTTCATGTGGCTTTTCTTCTTCGGGGTCGGATGGGCGGCCTCAATAAGAGGCGATTTTGTGAGGACATCCCTCGGAGGCATGTCATTCATGGACTTCATGGCAGTCGGAGTGACGATGATGGCAGTGTTCTTCACATCCTTCTTCGCAGGCTCCTCAGTCATATGGGACCGGGAGTTCGGCCTCCTGAAGGAGACGTTCGTCTCACCGGCGTCCAGGAAGGCCATAATACTCGGAAGGGCCCTCGGAGACTCCTTCGCAGCCATGATCCAGGGGACCGTGACGTTCGCCGTGGCGATGCTCCTGATGGAGCACGTGAACATGGCAGGAATACCCATGCTCATCTTAGTGATGCTGCTGACATCGATAGTACATGCCAGCATGGGCTCGGCGCTCGGCTCCCTGGTGAACAGCGTGGAGGCCTTCCAGCTGATAAACATGACCGTCGCCATGCCCATGCTCTTCCTGAGCGGAGCCGTCGTACCCCTGTACACAGCCCCAACCTGGATGAGGACGCTGTCCCTCCTGATACCGCTGACGTACGGCGTCGACGCCGCCAGGGCCTCCGTGTCGGGGGTCAGCATGCTACCGCTGTGGCTCGACCTAACGGTCCTCGTAGGACTGGCGGCCCTGCTCGTGGCGGTGTCGGCCAAGGTCTTCGAGAGGGCCACGGTCTCCGTCTGAGGCTTAGGGCAGACAAAGCTTTATGGTGGACCGGCGGGGATTCGAACCCCGGACCACCGCCGTGCGAGGGCGGCATTCTTCCACTGAACTACCGGCCCATCCTGAAAGACTGCTTTGGTTTGTATAAAACCTTCTTCGTGGGTTCAGAATGGGTTTGGTCTTCTGTCTGGTTTCAGAACATTATGGTCTCTTCGTTTGAGCCGTCCTTGGTTATCATCAGGAAGTCTATTCCGTCCCCGCTCATGGCATCCCTCCTTATGGCGGACTTTATCGCCCTGGTCACGAGCTCCTTACCCTCCTTCATTGTCATGTCCTTTCTATACCCGGCTTCGAGAACCCCGACAGCTATCTCGGCTCCCGAACCCACGGCCACGTAGTCGTCCCTTATCACAGAGCCCAGCAGGTCCAAAGCGTAGACGGACGGCCCCTCATCGTCCACTCCGCCGACTATGGTCTGGGTTATCAGGGGCGCCAGCCTCATGCTGAACAGCAGGTTGGACATTATCTTGGCAGCCGCCCTCACGGGTATGGTTCTCCCCCTTTCGAGCATGTACAGGTTGGCGTAGGCGGTGGCCTCCCTGACGAGTATCTGCATGTCCGACACCAACCCAGCGCAGGCGGCTCCGATTGTGGGGGTTATCTTGAAGACCTTCTTGTACGTCCTGCTGACGACCAGCGAGCCGTAGGTCACCCTCTTCTCGGACGCCAGTATGACGCCGTCCTTGCATACGAGTCCTATTGTGGTCGCCCCTGGAAGCCAGAATTGTCTGGACATCACGTAGTCTTAGCGTTGTGCATCTATTAAGTTTGCCCATTTTCACAGAAATCTGTTCTCCAACCCAACGCCCCTACACACGATCCTGGAGGGCTGTCCGAGTCCTCCCTCGACCTCGAACTCCGCCCCAACTATGCTCTTGGCGAGCTCCATGGCGGTCAGGGTGTGCATCGTGAGCTCGCTCGTCGTGAACACGGACTCTCCGTCGGCGAGGGAGCACCATATTATCAAGTTGTCCGCCGTGTGTCTGTCCACCGCCATCCCAGTCTCAAGCTGGGCTACGAGCCTCTCGGCGGCTTCCTCCCCAACCCTTTCGGCCGGTTTTCCCCTCTCTCCGAGGCTGTCGGACCCTATTATGGCGCCGTTACTGCATACAGCCCAGATGGATATGACGCTTCCGGGCGATAGGGGCTCCCTCGGACCCGTGTGCCATTCGACGCTTATCTCAGCGTCGTACCCAGCTCTCCGTAACACCCTCTCAGCGGCCCTCGCCTGCCTCTCAGCGACGTGTCTCGGCAGTTTTCCGCATATGGACACACCCTCAACCCTCAGCACTTCTCCCCTGTCTTCCATGCGTAGGGGCTTAAGCCTCCTAACAGGCGCTATCGACGCCCTGACTATCCCGCCGCCACGTGGGTAGAAGCCCTCCCTCAGAACCCTGATGGATCCTCTGAAGCCCATCCTCTCTACAATCCGCCAGACTACGTTTCCCAGAGTGACCACGGGCACAGCCCACTTGACAGAGGTGCCTCCACGGAGCTCCAGATGCGTTTCGCTTGGGGAAAAGGCGGCTATGGGTGAAACACACTGCAGGATGAGGCCTATGCTCCCGGCGGTTCCGACGTCTACCCTGTACACACCTCCCCGAGGAGCTCCCGGCTGGTACTCTATCTCCATAGACCCCACCCTCAGGCCGCTGACCCTGGCGTTGCACATAGACGCCGCAGCCCTGACGGCGGCCATGTGTTGGGGTCTTAGGCCTGGGTTGCTCCTCTTCGCCCTTATGTTGAACACTCGGATCGGCTTTCCGGTCACGGAGCTGTATGCCACGGAGTACCTTAGGAGTTGTCCCCCTCCTTCGAGCATGCTTCCGTCTATGGTTAGGACGTTCAACCCTCAGCACCGCAGAACTTGGATATGTACTCCGATGCCAGGTCCAGGGCTTTCAGGAGCTCATCCACGGGTATTCCAGGGACGCCGCAGGAGACCACGAGTACGTTCCGCGTCTCCTCGGTTATCTTCGTCCTGTCTCCGTCCCTGTAGGGGTACACGGCCACTACCTCGACGCCGTCGTGGAGGACTATCTCACCGCCCTTGAGGGTTATGGGCTTGTCCATCCCTATGCCGAGGAACTCCTCCCCAGGACGGGCTTCCCTCATCACGAGCCCTCCGTGGAGCTTGTCGGCGTCGAAGGCGGCTATGGCTATGCCCGTCTCGGCTGACGCCATGTTGTAGGCGTCCACGGCGGTGTTTATCCTCGGGAGAGGGTTGCCCCTGAGTATCCTCCTGACGAGGGCTTCTCCGGCAGGCCTTATCTTCGTCGGGTCTATCCCGATCTTCCAGAAGAAGTCTCTGTACTCCCTGAACGGATGCTCGTCCTTCAATGTTTCGAGCCTAAACCTTCGTCTGATCTCCTCCTCAAGCCTTCGCTTGGCTTTTTCAAGCTCGGGGTTGGACTTGTGCACCCTCACGTTCCTCACAATCCTAGTCGGTGCCCTGAGGCCTGGATGCTTCCTCCTAAGCTCCTCCACTACCTCCACTTCCACGGCTCTCCACCTTGTCGGTCTTGTTGAGGTCCTTTATCCTCTCGTCCCCCCTTATCTCCTTTATGAACTCGTACACGGCCCTCGGCACGAGGTTGGCCCACTCCTCCCCAGCCAGTATGCGCCTCCTGATCTCGGTGGCCGAGTATACGTCTCGTTTGAAGAACGGTATAGGCCTGACCTCGTAGCCGGCCTCCTTGAACAGCCTGGAAGTCAGGGGCTCGTTCGTGTACACGACGTCGAACCTCGGCGTGTAGGCTTCCACCTGCGAGACCCAGGTGCTGTGGGCCTCCACGTCCGGGACAGGGACGATTATGTACCTGTCGGCCTCCACACCGGCCTCCTTGAGAGCCCTCCTGATCATCTCTATCCTCTCACCTGTCGTGAACGGGTTCCTCTTCTCGTGGCTTAGCTGACTGCTTCCGACGACTATGATGACCTCGTCGTTCTCCTTGAGTATGTGCTGGAGAGCCTTCAGGTGTCCCATGTGGAAAGGCTGGAACCTGCCGACGAACAGAGCCCTAACCAACCCTGCTCACCTCAACCTTATCGCCAACCTTGAAATTAAACACCTTCCCTGCGTTACCCTGGTTTATGGAGACCTCCAGGAAGCCGTGGCTGCCGACCAGGGCGAGGGGTATGCCGACACCCACCTCCCCGTACGTCCTGCAGAGCCTGACCCTGACCTCCCTTCCAGGAGACCTTATCCTAACCCAGTCTCCGAGGCATATGCCAGCCTGCTTCAGGAGTTCGCCGGGTATGTTGGACACGACGTTCCCGAAGCCATCCACGTGGATGATCTCCCCCCTTATGACCTCCCCGTCGAACTTGGGCCTCACGAAGCTCGGCTCGACGAGCTCCCGCACGGGTGGACCCACAGCCTCCGGGGGTACTCCACACGCTATGTGGGCCGCCACCGGTGCGAAGACATCCCTTCCGTGGAACGTGTGGGATGGGTTGGGGAGCATCAGCTCCTGGTTCGTTATCTCGTAGGCCGTCAGCATGCCATCCCTCCTGGCTGCGAGTACCAGGAGACCGTTGTCAGGCCCCACCAAGACGCTGCGCTCGGTCTTTACGACTATCGCCCTCCTGGCCGTGCCGACTCCGGGGTCCACGACGGCCACGTGGATGGTTCCGTCCGGAAAGTATGGAACGGCTTGGTACAGCGTGAAGGCACCCGTCCTGACGTCAAACTTGGGTATGTCGTGCGTTATGTCCACGATTGCCGCTTCAGGACATATTTTGAGTATCACACCTTTCATACACGCCACGTACGGGTCCTTAGTCCCGAAGTCGGTTAGCAGGGTTATGACGGGCCTCTTAGCCAACCTGGACACGCCTCAAAATACTCTGGATGGGAAAAGTTAATTGTTTTCTCAGCTAAACCATAGTGAACCCGAAATGAGGTTTCTCCACGTCTCCTGGAACGACGTCCAAGAGATGTCGGAGAAGCTTGCCGAAATGGTCGTGGAGTCCGGTTTCAAACCCGACGTCGTAGTGGCCGTCAGTCGAGGC
>CBFDTC010000034.1:0-12490 GCA_965612785.1 Candidatus Bathyarchaeota archaeon | reverse complement strand
TGGCCATTATAGCCCTCCTGAGCTTCTCCTCCTCGATCGGGTTTGGTATCTGAACCGCGGGTCTCGAAACGATCTCGGACTCCTCGGTGAGCTCCGCAGATGCGAACGTCACGCCGTGTATTCCGTCCCGTCCGGTTCTGCCTCCTGCAAGGATTATGATGTGTCCGGGCTTCACGGCTTTGATGTACCTGTCCTTAGGCATTATGCCCAGGCATCCGCAGTAGACGACAACGTTGCCTACGTACCCCTCGTCAAAGTATATCGCTCCGTTCACAGTAGGGATACCCATGTTGTTCCCGTAGTGCCCTATTCCGGCGACGACCCCCTTGAATATGAACCTGGGATGCTTGACGCCCCTCGGGAGCTTCTTGTATTCATAGTCGAGTGGTCCAAAGCACAGAACGTCTGTGTTCGCTATCGGCTCGGCCCACACGCCCAGTATGTCCCTGATGACTCCTCCTACACCCGTGGCTGCCCCTCCGAATGGCTCTATGGCTGAGGGGTGGTTGTGAGTCTCCACTTTTATAGCAACGGCGTGCCTGTCGTCGAACTCGACTATGCCTGCGTTGTCCTCGAACACGGATATACACCATGGCGGATTGAGTTCTCTGACGACCCTGGCGATGAAGTTCTTTAGTATGTTCTCGTACACCCCCTCGTCTGAGACTATCTTACCCTTGAAAGTCTTGTGGTAGCAGTGCTCTGACCACGTCTGGCCTATACACTGGAGCTCAACATCCGTCGGGTTTCTACCTTCCCTCCTGTAGTGCTCCTTGACCGCTTTCATCTCCCTAAGGTCTAGGCCGACCCCGGTTTCCCTGCTTATCTCCAGCAACTCCTCGTCGCTGGCTTCGAGTACGTTTATCTCGTACAGTGGGAACGGTACGTCTCGTTTTACGTAGAGCTTGGAGGTCAAATCTCCTCCACCCTGTAGCTGTAGTCGTCCTTAACCGGGTTAGACAACAGCCTTACGCACATCTCCTCCACGAGTCTCTCAGCCTCCTCCCTGGAGTCTGCGTTCAGGGTTATCTCGTACACCTTGCTCACCCTCACGTCCTCCACGTCGTACCCAAGCTCCCTGAGGGAGAGCTTGGCGGTCTCCCCTTCGGGGTCTAGGTATCCGGGCTTGAGCTTCACTTCCACGACGGCTTTGTACTTGGCCACCTCAAACCACCTCAAGGGTACCTGAAGACACCGTTCATACTCCTTACGGTGACCATATTTCTTTTTTCTGGGCTCTTTTCACACCTGCCCACGACCATGGCCTCCACGCCGAACTTCTCTGAGACGCCTACGACCTCGTCTGCGTACTCTCTGTCCACTATGACCTCGAAGCCTATCCCCATGTTGAACACCTCGTACATCTCCCTCCACTCCACCCTGGCTTCCCTCTGGATGAGCCTGAATATCGGGTCCGGCTCCGGTAGGCTGTCCTTGACGTAGTGGATTCCACGCCCTATCCTCAGACACTTCGTCTGCCCCCCACCGGTGTTGTGGACGAGGCCCTTAATCCAAGGCCCAAACTCCCTGAGCATCCTGAGGACTATGGGTGCGTAGACCCTCGTCGGGCTGAGTATGGCCTCCCCGACCGTCATCCCGAGCTCGTCCACGTAGTCATCTATGCCGTACCTCCCCCTGTACCGTCCCTCGGAGGCCGATATCTCCGGGTACTTCTCCTCGTACTCGGGCTTCATCAACGACAGACGGGCCAAAGTTATCCCGTTACACATTATGCCGCTGTTCTCCCGCCTCTCGTACTTCGCCCTCCCACCGCTCCTCAGCCCCACAATCACGTCGCCAGGCCTGACATCCCGGCCCGTGACGACCTTCCGGAGCTCCACGACCCCGAACACGCTTCCGGACACGTCGAGCGTCGTCATCTGGTCGGGGAGGTCGGCGGTCTCGCCGCCCGCCAACACCACGTCCACCCCAAGCTCCCTCAACGTGCTGAGACACTCGCCGAACCCTCTCGAAAGGGCATCCAAGACCTCCTCCTTCGGAAGCCTGTACGGGTTGAGAGCCACGTAGTCCAGAAGGCACACGGGCTCAGCCGCCACGCAGACCAGGTCGTCCAGGTTCATCGCCACGACGTCCTGGGCGAGTCCGCTGAACCACCCCACGTCTCCCGTCTCCGCCCAGTGTAGGTAGCTCTGGACAGGCTTGCTTCCAGCCCCGTCCGTGTGGGCCACGAAGCCCACGTCCCGGCCCCACGGCGCCCTGAACACGGGGCAGAAGGCATCCTCGTACACGGCTTCGGACAGGAGGTGCTTGAACTTCTCGACGCCCCGCTTCTTCACGTCCACTCCGAGCTCTTTGTAGAGGGACATCAAGTGGATGTTAACCTTGGATGTGATTAAAATAATGGGGTCAGGCCGGGTATGGTGCACCGTACTTGTCTAAGTAGAACACCTCATCCAGCCTCTTCCTCGGCCTCGGAGGTGGACTCTCAGCCGGAACCCCCACGGCCAGCAGGCAGACGACCTTGACCTCATCCGGTATGGACAGCACCCTCTTAACCTCCCCCTCGTCGAAAGCCCCTATCCAACACGTCCCGTACCCAAGCTCCGTGGCCTCCAACACCATGTGCTCCACAGCTATCATAGGATCCTGCATGTACCACCTCGACTCCGAGGGGACTCCCAAGGCCGCAATCACGACGGAGGCGTCTGCGAGGAACATCTGGTGACGGCAGGCCTCAGCCAACCTGCGTTTGGTTTCATCGTCCTTGACCACGATGAACCTCCAGGGCTGCCTGTTCTTGGCTGATGGAGCCAGCCTCGCGGCCTCCATAATCTTCCGTAGATGCTCCTCAGGTATCTCGGCACCTCTCACGTACTTTCGGACGCTCCTCCTGACCCTTATGGCCTCGAACACGTCCACGCCGGACACCTGAAATTATTGTAGTTGAGGCGGCTGTTAAGCGTTTACGGGACGTAAAATTCCTATATAGGCCCTGTTTTATTGGTTCTTGACATGGTCTCGAGGAGGATGAACCTCATACCGCCCTCGGGGACGATAGAGATGTTCGAGAAGGCCAGGAGCCTCGAACGCATGGGGAGGCGTGTGCTCCACCTGGAGGTTGGGGAGCCCGACTTCGACACGCCTGAACACATAAAGAGGGCTGCCTACGAGGCCATGAAGAGGGGGTTCACACACTACACCTCGAGCAGGGGCATCCCCGAGCTCCGTGAGGCCATATCCGAGTACGTCAGGGAGTGGAAGGGCTTCGAGGCCGACCCGGACAGGGAGATAATCGTCACGCCTGGGACGAAGCACGCCATATACTGCGCCTGCATGGCCCTACTCAACCCAGGAGACGAGGTCATACTGCTCTCCCCGATATGGACGACCTTCTTCGCATGCGTCAGGGCTGCTGAGGCCATCCCTGTGGAACTCCACGCCCCATGGGGGTGCTGGTTCGACGAGGAGGAGCTCAAGGAGAAGATCTCCGACAGGACGAGGATGATAATCGTCAACTCGCCGAACAACCCGACTGGAGGGGCCCTCGACGCAGACTGCGTGAAGGCCATAGCGGACCTTGCTGAGGACCACGGGATAACCGTGCTCTCGGACGAGATATACAGCAGGATAGTGTACGACGGATTCAGGCAGGTGAGCCCGGCGTCCCTGATAGGAGTCGAACACACGGTCACCGTGGACGGGTTCAGCAAGACCTACGCCATGACAGGCTGGAGGCTCGGCTACGCCATAGCAAGCCGGGAGGTCGTGGACGCCATGGTTAGACTCCAGCAGGCCACGACCACCTGCCCAGCAAGCTTCGTCCAAGCCGCAGCCGTGGAGGCCCTGAGGAGCTCCCAGGAGTGCGTGGAGGAGATGGTCAGGGAGTACGACAGGAGGCGTAGGATGCTCGTGGAAAGGCTGTCCAGGATACTCGGAATACGTTGCGAGAAGCCGAGGGGGGCGTTCTACGTGTTCCCAGACGTGTCCGCAGCCGGGAAACCCTCGAGGCAGGTAGTCATGGAGCTCCTCGAGACTGAGGGCGTCTGCACGACGCCAGGCTCTGTTTTCGGCAGGTTGGGTGAGGGGCACATAAGGATATCCTACGCCACCAGCATGCAAACCCTGTCAGAGGCTCTGGACAGGATCGAGGAGTATTTCGAGAATCTCCTGAGTCAGTAATGTTTAAGTTGGGTTTTATTGATACCAAAGCATGAACATGTTTAGACCTTTAACGTACTGCTTAGTCATCCTGCTGGTTCTACCGGCCTTCATAGCGCCTCGAGGCATCGGAGTCGGCCAAGTTTCACCCATGGCGGTCGTGGACGTAGACGGCTGGAAGCTCGTCCAGACGGACGTGGTAACCGTCATGTTCCCAGCCAACGGCTCCAAACCCGTGTTCATATGGTGGTACACGGCCGACAACACGACCGTGTACGTCGTCCACTTCAAAGGCCTCATCGAGTACTACAGGCTGAACAAAACCTTCTCGAGGAAGTGGCTGGCAGACCAGGTCCTCGCCGAGGCCCTGGCAGACAGGGCGGCCGTCCCTGAGGCGGTCAGGGAGTTGATGTCGTACATCAAAGCGATGTCGTCCAAGCTGACCCAGGTGCCCTCCCTGCTGGCCGCAGGGCAGTACGATGAGGCTCTGGAGGCCATCACAGATGTTGAGGAGGCTGCGAAGGAGCTTAAGGCCTGGGCTGAGGAGCAGGGCTTGGAGGATCTGGCGGTTAAGGTCCCTGACCTCCTGGATGCCTTAGGCGACCTCGAGGAGGCTGTCGAAAAGCTCAAGATGGGCGTCCCGGGCGCATACGGCATGGCAATGTCCGTCTACGGGCAGGTCATGATGGTCGTCCACACGCTCTGGACCTCCTGCGCGCAACACATAGCCGATCAGGCTCGGAAGACGGGGGTCTTGGGTCAGGTGTTACACGAGCTTGCAGTATCGATGCATCCACCTCTGCTTCCGTTCGACGGATGCTTCTGGGAGCTGGAGGGCCCTGAGGAGTTCACGGATGACAGGGGGAACCCCGTGGGTTTGGCGTTTGCGTTCAGGCTTGTGGAGTGCCCTATCCCCAAGTTCAGCTTCGTCGAGGACAACGTGACCATAAGGTGTAGGCTGTACTACGTGGCGGCCGAGGAGTCCGTGGACGAACTGATAAACTACACCGTGGCCCCCGGCGAGCTTAAAATAGACCTCCTGGTCGACGGGTGGGTGTGGAACGTAGACCTGATCCAGGAGGCCTTGGAGAAGCTGAGGGAGGAGGGCTTCGAGGTCGCAGACCTAGACTACGACAAGGCGGGGCTAGGCCTTTGGCTGACGGCGGCCTCCCTAAACGCGTCTGAGCTGGAGTTCCCAGATGAGTACCTCGAAGCCGCTAGGGCCGTTGGTCTAAAGGGCTCCGTCGCGGATTCGGGTGGAAGAGTCGTAAGAAACCTCAGATGCCTAAAGAGACTCGTATCCGAGACGGTACGGAACGTCTCAGACACCCTATCGTGGGTCGAAGGGGCCGTCTCGTCAGAAGAAGTGGACTGGGACGCCGTCCAGGCTGTGATAGAGGGAGTCGAGGCCGACCTATCTTCCCTCCTGTCGTCGGTCGATTCCTTGAAAGAAGCGTTCGAGAAGGAAAGCGACCTGAACGTCACGGCTGACGTCGAACAAGCTCTGAACGAGTGCGTGGCGACGCTGAACGAAGTTGAGACGCTCCTTGAGGCAACCTTGTCGAGGCTCGACGAGGCGTACGACGCCGCCGGGAGGGGGGACAGGGACGTCGTTCTGGACGCCGTAGATGAGGTGGAGGAAGACCTTGGAGAAGTCTATGAACTCGTGTCCACGCTCCTGACGAGTGTTGAAGAAACCCTACCCGCTATGGTGGCCGGGGTCGAGGCTCCGATGGCTGGCAGGGTCGCCGGGACGATGATGGTGGCCGACGGTGTGAAGCTAAATCTCATGGGAGAAGGTGGCTACGGAGAAGAGCGTAGGCTCGACTTGGTCTCGAAAAGGGACTTGGCAAAGCTTAGCTTCGCGACGGAGGAGACGACGTTGGCTGGCTGGATAAAGTTTGTGAACGCTTCTCTGCAGAGGTATCCGAATGGCACGGTCGTGGTGGCCCCGGTCAAGGCGGCGTACATAGAGGCTGGTGGAAGCATAATGCTGTTCTTCCTGTACGGGTACTTCGACGAGGCGTCTCTGGAGCACGACCCGAGCATAGGTCTGGACGTCGAGGAGACCACCAGTCCGGAGGCCCTGAAGCCTAAGTACACGACCACAGCCCCAGAGACCGGGGAAGTAACCCCGTCTGTACACACGAGGCACGGCGTAAACCCCTACCTGTACGTGGCCGTGGCCGTCGCAGCCGCCGTCGCTGTGGTGGCCGTCGTGCTACTCAGGAGACGCTGACGCCCCTCCGACTTTGTTTGCACGCCTCCCTGACCGGACATTCACGGCATCTCGGGTTCCTAGCCCTGCAGACCTCCCTGCCGAACCTTATCAGGGCCAGGTGTGCCTCAGGGTAGAGCTCTGGGGGTAGGATTGTTTCAAGCCTCACTCTGACATCCTCGTACCCGGCTTTCTCCCCGACGAGGCCTATTCGCTTGGAGACGCGCATTATGTGTCTGTCCACGGCCAGGACGGGCTTGCGGGCGTTGAACATGAGCACCACGTCGGCTGTCTTGGGTCCAACCCCGGGGAGCGACATCAGCTCCCTCCTCGCCTCTTCGAGGGGCTTTTCGAGGACCTTACCGAGGTCTCCGCCGTACCTTTCGAGGACCGCCCTCGCCAGGGCCTTGAGCTTCCTCGCCCTAACCCTGTGCATCCCTGCAGGCCTTATGCACCTTGCTATCTCCTCCTCGGAGGCTTCGGCTATGTTCTCGGGGGCTACGCCTACACATCTGTCGAGCTGCCTGAACGCAGCCATCTCGTTCCTGAACGTCGTGTTCTGGGACAGGACCGTCCTGACCAACGCCCTGAACGGGTCCGGCTCGCGGGGTCTCCAGGAGGATCTGTAGAGCTCCACGATCTTCAGGACCGCCTCGTCTGGGTTCAACCCGAGACCAGGTACGCGTTGGGGTGTATGAGGGTTTCCTTGATATTCTGGCTGGATACAATACATGGTGATGGTTGAGGTTAGGTCGCGTGAGGAGTTGGCGAGGCTGATAGACCACACGGTCATAAGGCCCACGACGAGGCTCGGAGACGTCGTAAAGGTCTGTAAGGAGGCCCTACACTACGGCTTCGCCGCCGTTTGCGTACCCCCGACGTTCGTCCAGACCGCCAGCAGGCTCCTGAGGGGCTCGGACGTGAAGGTGTGCACGGCCGTAGGCTTCCCGTTCGGGTTCTCCAAGACGGAGGTCAAGGTCTTCGAAGCCCGCAGAGCCCTCGAGGACGGTGCTGAGGAGCTGGACATGGTGATGAACCTGGCCCTGTTCAAGTCCGGGATGTACCGCAGGGTCGAGGAAGACATAAGGGCCGTCGTTGAGACGGCCGAGGAGTACGGTGCCTTGGTGAAGGTCATAATCGAGACCTGCTACCTGACGGACGAGGAGAAGAGGACGGCATGCCACATAATCGCAGAGGCGGGGGCGGACTACGTCAAGACCTCCACGGGCTTCGGGCCTGGAGGGGCAACGGTCGAGGATGTCAGGCTTCTGAAGGAAGCCTCGCAGGGGCGTATACTCGTCAAGGCGGCTGGGGGTATAAGGACGGCTGAGCAGGCCCTCGCCATGATAAGGGCTGGGGCGTCCAGGATAGGGACGAGCACGGGAGTCCAGGTCGTGGAGACGTTCGGCGGGTGACGTTTATTACGGCGTCCGTGTAGATGGTTGGGGTTGCCGAGGGCCCGGATAAGCGTCTCAGGACTGATACAGGGCATAGGTTTCAGGCCTTTCGTGTACAGGATAGCCGTCAAAAGGGGCCTCAAGGGGTACGTCAGGAACCTCGGGGACGCCGGGGTCAGGATAGAGGTTTCCGGGCCCAGGGAGGCGATAGAGGATTTCCTGAGAGCCCTCAAGTCCGAGAAGCCTCCGATAGCCGAGTACACCAAGCTTAAGGTGGAGTGGCTTGAGGGGGAGGGAGGCTACGAGGGTTTCGAGATAGCCGAGAGCGACGAGGCAGGTAGGTCTGTGGAGGTCTCCTTCATACCTCCGGACATAGCCATATGCCCTGAATGCCTCAGGGACATGCTCAACCCAGAGGACAGACACTACCTCTACCCGTTCACATGCTGCGCCCTTTGCGGTCCAAGGTTCACGACGATAAAGGAGCCGCCGTACGACAGGGAGAGGACTACGATGGACGAGTTCCCCATGTGCCCAGAATGCCTTAGGGAGTTCACGGACCCTACGGACAGGAGGTTCAACGCCCAGACGATATGCTGTCCCAGATGCGGTCCGAGGATGACGCTTTACACGCCAGACGGCTCCATAGTGGAGTGTGAAGACCCCATAAGGGAGGCGGCCTCACTCCTGGCTGAGGGCTGGATAGTCGCCGTGAAGGGCATAGGGGGCGTACACCTCGCCGTGAAGGCCTCGGAAGACGAGGCCGTGCTGAGGCTGAGGAGGCGTAGGAGGAAGCCCCAGAAGCCCTTCGCCCTCATGAGCCTAACCGTCGAGGACGTCCGAAAGTTCGCTGAGGTCTCCAGGCTCGAGGAGGAGCTCCTGACCTCCTACCAGAGGCCCATAGTGGTGCTGAGGAAGCGTGAGCCGTTCCCCCTGTCGGAGATGGTTTCACCCGGACTGCACAACGTGGGTGTGATGCTCCCCTACTCCGGGATACACTACCTACTCCTCAGGTACTGCGGTGAGCCTGCCCTCGTCATGACCTCAGCCAACATGCCCCAAGAGCCCATGGTAACCTCCAACAGCGAGGCATTCAGGAAGCTCAGAGGCGTGGCGGACTACCTCCTCCTACACGACAGGAAGATCTGGGCACGGTGCGACGACTCGGTCGTAAGGGTCGTGGACGGAGCCCCCACCTTCCTGAGGAGGTCCCGTGGATACACCCCCCTGCCCGTGGAGGTTCCGGGCAGGCCTGAGGCCACCGTGGTCGCAGTGGGTCCGGAGCTCATGTCCACAGCGTCCGTGCTCGTCTCCGGGAGGTGCCACCCAACCCAGCACATAGGGGACGTGGAGGGGCCCGACACGCTCAGGTTCCTGGGGGAGGCGGTGAGACACATGATGAAGCTCCTCAAGGTTCGGGAGGTGGACGCCGTGGCGTGCGACATGCACCCAGCGTTCCTGTCCAGGAAGGTGGCCGAGGAGCTCTCCGAAGAGTTCGGGGCGGAGCTCGTGGAAGTCCAGCACCACCACGCCCACCTGGCTTCCCTGATGGCCGAGAAGGGCGTGCCGCCGGGTGTGAAGGTGGTCGGGATAGTATGCGACGGCGTCGGATACGGCCCAGACGGGACGGCCTGGGGAGGGGAGGTCCTCGTAGCCGACTACAGACGTTTCGAGAGGGTTGGACACCTGGAGCCTCAGCCCATGCCGGGCGGAGACGCGTGTGCCGTCTGGTACGGCAGGATGCTCGCAGGAGTGCTCCACGGAGCCCTGCCCGACGGAGTGCTCAGAAGCCTGCTCGCAGAGAGAGTTGAGGGCTTCAAGAGGGGCCTCATGGAGGTGGAGGCCGTCCTCAGCCAGCTTGAGACGGGTTTCAACACCGCATGGACGACGAGCGCAGGCAGGGTCCTGGATGCGGCCTCCTGTCTGCTCAAGGTGTGCTACAGGAGGACGTACGAGGGCGAGGGGGCCATGAAGCTTGAGGCCGCAGCGTCCAAGGGACGTCCAGGCAGAGTTGTGTTGGAGGCCCCGGTGAGGCGTGTGGGAGGCGTCTCCGTAGTCGAGACCAAGCCCATGATGGTCCAGGCGTACAGGGCCCTGAAGTCCGGCGCGAGGGTTGAAGATGTTGCCCTGGCCGTCCATGTTGCCCTGGCCGACTCCCTGGCGCGTGTGGCTGTCGAGGAGGCTGAGCGTAGGGGCGTTGGGGTCGTCGGTTTCAGCGGTGGGGTGGCGTACAACGAGGTGATCACGTCGGTCGTCAGGAGACGTGTCGAGGAGGCTGGGTTGAGGTTCATCAGGCACACGGTAGTCCCAAACGGAGATGGAGGCGTGTCTGTGGGCCAGGCGGTCGTGGCGGCCTACAGGCTCAGCGCCTCTTAGCGTACGCCCCGTTCACGTAGGTCAGGTTGAGGTCCGACACGTAGGAGGTGAACCCGTACCGGCTGGCCAGCCTGTCCACAAACGCCATGTAGAGCCTCATGGTCGGGACTTGTTAGGGTCTGCGTAGTGATGACGGCTATCCCTGTTGCTTCGGCATTCGCATCAGAGGGTTTCTCATACCCAAAGCTTCATCTTGCCGAATTATTGGGAATATGAAAGTCTCATTGGGTGAGACGAAGAAACCGATGAAAATCAACGCCCCCATCAGGCCGTAGAACGATATCAGAGTCACGGAAAGCTAAGCAAACAGAGCTCTTACCCGAGCCATAGCCACATACCTATGTTTCATGAAACCGAAAAAATAGGGTTATCATCCTCATCTTTACACGGGGGATGTGGGCTACAGCGAGGTACCTCAGAGACTACCTCCTCTACCTCAGCGTCCTATCGCTCGTCTTCATCTTCATGATGCCTACAGCCTCGTGTGAGACCTTGCCAATCAGGTGGATGGCTGGCTATTGCTATGTAGGGCCGCCAGGGGAGACCTATGTGCCTGACTATGTGTCAGGCCGTATTGAGTGTGTGCCCATCAGTAACTTTGTATCCTATGGTGACTTTGGCTGTGAATGGGTATCCATAGTCTTAAGGTATAAACCTCTCTACTGGGTACAGGTTGGCTACTCCGTCGAGTGGACACTCACCGAAGGTGTGATAAAGTACTTTTATGCTGAAAGATATGATGAAACTAGTGGCTGGCCACCGGACAGACACGAGTTTGATGCACCTGAGCCTCAGTATGGCCATACATACAGGTATATCATCTATCGCGGAATAAGATCGGACAACTATTTGGTGCTAATCTACGACGATTCTACTATCTTGTGTAGCAAGGTCTTCTACGATCTGCGGCCCTACCTTCCAGTCGATCTCCAAGCCTTCGTGGAGACCACCGACCCTGAGATAGACATCTCGGTGAGCCACTTCTACGACCTGAGATGCGGTCGCCCCCCGGCCTACTGGGATCGGCATGTTGTTATCTATGATGACCCTTATTACGTCGACGAGGGCGAGCTTGGCGACGTGCCTGACGACCCCACCATCCACTACCAGTTCTACGCTTGGAACACTCTCTAGATAGGGGTGATGTAGGGGTGAAGAGCAGGCTTCTCCCGTACATCGCCGCCCTGATCACCGTAGCCCTAATTGCATCTCTAACTCTGACCCTTACGAGAACTCCGGAAGCTTTTGAAGCACCTACAGTGCCCCATGGAATGCCCGCGGACTTCACTAGAGTCGCGGAGGAGATCTCATTGCAGGAGTTTCTCGAGATCGCTAAGGAAAATGGCTTCACCGTCTACCTACCGACTTGGCTACCCGATGACATGGAGCTTACGGCGGTATGGTTCAAGTATGGGCTCTACCCGATAGCCATAGTCGTGTACGACAGCCATGGGGAGGAGGATCCCTACCTAGCTGAGTTTAGCATACAGATCATACCAACACCCTGCCTGCCCGTAACCCCCACGGAGGACAGCATAGTCCTCGAGGTGAACGGCTGGCAGGTCATAATAAAGAAAGCGCACCTGACCGTGCCGAGAGAGATAGCCAAGTTCGGGGAGTACGCATTAGTGGCGGATGTCTACATAGATGGAGTCTGGTACAGCATATGCGCACCAACACTCACGGTCGAAGAAGTGATAGCGATAATCCAGAGCATGAAGCCAGCTGAGGCGTAATCCAACCTTTTTTTGGGTGCGTTCAAATGGTTATGGGGTATTCGCCATCTGGGTAGGACTATGCCATAGCGGTGATGGGAGGCGCTCTCTCAAAGCTTGTAGCATCGTGATTGTGCTTTTAGGGTTGCTGGGACACTCTCCTTTTCTCTCTGCTAGCATCCCGAACCAACTATTTCCTCAATAACGGCCTTTGTTGGTGTCGCATACAGATAGCTCTGACCTGTCTTCCATGCAGAGAAAAGGCGTTAGCGAATGTTGGTCTGTATACCTCGCCTAAGTCCTCGCTTTCATAATTATCCTGTGGAGGACACTCGGACTTGTAAGAGTATTTGAACCGTCAGGTCTGCTAGTGTTTGCTTGTGCTATCGCCATATACGTACCCTAAGAGCGCTGAGGTATATTCCTCTTTGTATGGCCTTCCTATTCCGTAGCCATTCCACCAATCGCTTTCCAACTCTCGCTATTTCTCTTGCTGAATAATATGTCCACCACTCTGGTGGGTCTCCGCATAAAACTTCCTTGTCCAGGTCTTGGTATTCAACTAAGATGCGAACCGCAGAGGGATGTTGGTAGCCCGGGGGAGATTCGAACTCCCGTCAGGGGGTCCAGAGCCCCCCATCCTTGGCCGCTAGACGACCGGGCTC
>CBFDTC010000033.1:0-13168 GCA_965612785.1 Candidatus Bathyarchaeota archaeon | reverse complement strand
CTAGTCTCGTGGGCTCGGAGATGTGTATAAGAGACAGATTCCTTACTTCCCCCTCCCCCTCCACCCAGCACTTTAGCCACTTCGGACGCTAAGCGTCCGGCGTCTATTCCCGCCTCAACCGCCCCCCTGTCCGCCATGACCACAACCCTAGCCGTCTCACCGACTCTCGCAAACACCGTGGAGACCGTGCCCGGAACGCCCTCGACCTCAGCCAATTTTAAGACCTCGGAGGACACGAGTACAGCCTCCTCCACGTCGGACATCTCGCCTAGAAATCCCTTAGCACACTTTATTCGACGTATTTCCTTGGCATTAGAGAACATTTCCCTAGCCCTCAGCCTTGCAACCTCTAGCCTGAGACGCTCAACCTCCTTTCTGAGGGACTTCGTCTCCGAGAGCGTCTTCTCCACAGCCTTGACAAGCTCCTCTACAGGTGTCCTCAGGCGCTCGGAGGCTTCGAGAACCAGCCTCTCGACCGAGTGAACGTGTTCCAGGGCTTTGGGTCCGACGGAGAAGACAAGCCTCTCGACTCCGTCTTGGATTCGTTCGGTCTTGACTATCTTTATCAACCCAACCTCGCTCGTGTTCCTGCAGTGGGTTCCGCCACACGCCTCCACGTCCCAGTCCCCCATCTTCACGACCCTTATCTCAGCCCCTGGGACGGCTCCGCCCTGGTACAGCCTGAAACCGTAGCGGGCTTCAGCCTCGTCCCTCCGCATCCACACAGTCTCGACGGGTATGCCCGCCCATACGGTCTGGTTTGCCAGACGCTCGATTTCCTCGACCTCCTTTCTCGTGAGCCTCTTGTGGTGTGATACGTCGAGCCTGCTCTCCACGACGCCCTTCTGAGCTCCAGCCTGCCAGACGTGCTTCCCGAGGACACGCCTCGCAGCTCCGAGCAGTATGTGGGTCGCCGTGTGGCTCCTCATCAGCGCATACCGTCTGTCCCAGTCCAAAACGCCTCTGACCTCTGTCCCCTCCTCTGGGGGTGTCCCCTCCACCCTGTGTAGGACGACGTTTCCGACTTTTATCACCTTGGTGACTCTGACCTTACGGTCCCCGTGTTCGAGGAAGCCTGTGTCGTGGGGCTGGCCTCCTCCCTCCGGGTAGAACGCCGTCCTGTCGAGGGCCACGTATCCGCCTTCGAGGACTTTCAGGACCCTGGCTCTGAACTCCCTCATGTATGGGTCCTCGTAGTACAGGAGCTCCGTGGCCGGTATCCCGGAGACGTCTGGCAGGGGTTTCTCCGCAGCCTTCCTGGGAGCCGTGTGCCTCTCGGCCACGATGGAGTAGAACCCCCGTGGAGTCTCGACGCTGACGCCGTGCTTGGAGGCGGCCTCAGCCACGTCTTCAGGGGTTAGGCCGTGGGAGTCGTAGAGTTCCACGAGGTCCTCCGTGGGGATGGACTTGAGGCCTCTTCTCTTGACCTTCTCGACGAGCCTCCCGACGAGCTTGGCGCCCCTCCTGAGCGTCTTCAGGTACTTCTCGACCTCGTGGGAGGCCATCTCGAGGGCTTCTTCCCTCATGTCGGCTAGGTGTGGGAAGTCCCTGGACCATGTTTCGAACTGGAGGTCGAGGATGTCCAGAAGCCTTTCCTCCAGCCCTACCCTGCGGAGGAACCTGTAGCACCTCCTGAGCAACAGTCTGGCCAGGTACCCCTCCCTCACGTTCGACGGGACGACCCCCTCAGCCAACAGAAACGCTAGGGCCTTCGTGTGGTCCAGAGACGCGCAGACGGCTTCGAGGAAGCTCACGGTCTTGAGGAGCTCCCCGTAGTCGGCTCCGATCTTCTCGGATATCTCCCTAACGGCCTCCCGGGACGGAAGCTTCTCGACGTAGGTTCCCGACGTCCTGAAGTATTCCCTGAGCAGGCCCTCGTCCGGTTTGGGTGTTCCAGACCAGGAGTACAGCTTGTCCACCATGTCTCCGTACACGGAGTGGAAGGCCGTCGGGTCCCCGGTCGTGAGCCAACACCACCTCTCCATCCCGTAGCCTGTGTCGACTATCCTCAGCGGGTTTGGCTGGAGAGAGCCGTCTACGACCCTGTACTGCATGAACACGAGCGTCGAAACCTCCAAGCCGCAGACGGCCGACTCCAAGTCCGGTCCTGCGTTCCCACCCCCGGACCAGAACCCCTCCTTGTACGCCACCAGCTCCTCGGGGACGCCGAACACCTCGGTCAGCAATTCGTGGTGTAGCCTGACAGTCTCGTCAGCCCAGTAGACGTACTCGGTCTCTGAGTTGAAGGCGTGGTGTCCGCCCATCTCGAAGATGGTTAGGTGCCTCCCGGCTGTCGGGCCTACACGGTCTATGTCCTCGAACCTCAGGCAAGGCTGGGAGACGACGAGGGGGTTTGCGGGTGGGGGCATCTCGCCGCTGGTTACGTAGGGCTGGAAGTCGACTATGCTCGCTATCGTGAAGTACAGGTCGTCCCTCCACCTGGCCACGACCGGGTAGGGCCTTATCCTCGTGTGCCCACGCTCCTCGAAGAACCTGAGGAAGGTCTCCCTGACCTCCCGGAACTCCATGCGCCTCTTGGCTGGGCTGGAGCCTATGAACGTGTACTCAGAGCACGGGGCGTCCATGCAGGTCTCCGTCTGGTCGTCTAGCGTCCAGAAGTAGGAGCCACAGACCCTACATTTTTTCCTAAAAAAACCCTCCTCTCTGAAGAAAGGTATCTCGACACGCTCCAAGGCCTAAACCTTCACCCGAACAGGGCGCTCAGACCCTCGAGCACCTCTTCCTCCTTCTCCTCTTCCTTCTTCTCTTCCTCCTTCTTCTCCTCCACCTTCTCCTCAGCCTCAGCCGGCGCAGGAGCCGCTGGAGCAGCCATCGGAACGGCAGCGGCCGTCTTTATGACCTCGTCTATGTCCACCTCGGAAAGGGCGGCTACGAGGGCCTTAACCCTGTTCGCATCGACGTTCACACCTGCTGCGTGCAGCACCGCCGATAGGTTCTCCTCGGTTATGGGCTTCCCAGCCCTGTGCAGGAGCATGGCCGCGTATATGTACTCCAACCACTCCACCTCCAGCCTACCTAAAATTGTCTGAAGCTTTTATTTCTTTCCCACCCTCACGGGCCTTAAACCAAGCTCACGAGCCTTGGAGACCATCCACTCCAGCTCACTCCTGGTCGGGGAGCCCCTCGTCTCAGGCCTAGTCGCCTTGAACGCCCCCGCACAGTCGGCCCAGAGCAGCGCCTCCTCGTCTCCGAGGCCTAAGGCCTTGGCCGACGCGAACGCTCCGATGAAGGCGTCTCCGCATCCGACCGTGTTCACGACCTTCATGCCCACCTTCTCGAGTGGGAATGCCTTCACGTACACGGTGTCGAGACCCCTGTTCCAGGAGACGGCTGCGCCCTTCGAGCCCATCTTGACCACAGCCCTTATGGAGGGATTCACCTCCGACAGTCTCCTGCAGGCCTCGGAGGGCACGTCCGTCTGGAGGAGCTCCCTGTACTCGAGTTCGTTCAGGATTAGGTAGTCCACGAACTTCAACCCCTCCTTCAAGGCTTCGAATCCCTCGTCCACGTACACGCCCGGGTCCCACACGACGGTCTTGCCGAGTTGCCTGGACCTCTCCATCAGCGTGAGGGCGGTCTCCAGCGGTGGGTCCATGACCACGACCACCCTCGCCTCCCTGAGCACCCGGAGGGTCTCTGGAGACTCGACGTCCTGTGGGGTTAGGCTTAGGTTAGCCCCGAAGAACGTGTGTATGATGTTCCTCCCCGACTTGTCGACGACTATGTACGCCTGTCCTGACTCGACTCCCTCCACGACCTTGAGGGCTCCGGTGTAGACCCCCTCATCCCTGAGTACTTCGAAGTGCCTCCCACCGATTTCGTCGTCTCCCACGGCGCCCACGAAGGCCACCTCGCCTGGGCCGAGTATCCTGGCAGCCGCCACGGCCACGTTCGCCCCCGTTCCACCTGGGATGCGGTCTATCCTGAGTACACGGACCTCCTCGCCCGGTCTGGCGAACCGCTCCACGTAGAGCGTTATGTCCCAGTTTATGGCCCCGCAGGACACGAGGCTAACCACGTCCTCCACCGTGGACTACTCTGTCTAGGAAGAGCTTAAGGAATCCCGGTCCGTCCACGGATACGCACACCTCGAGGTTCGGCTCCACGTGGACCCACGGCCTCCTCTCCACGATGGACTGACCCCTGCTGAACGTCCCCTCGGTCTCGACGTACACCCTGAAAGGCTTGAACTCGAACAACGATGGGTTGACGAGGACGGCCACGGCCATCGGGTCGTGAAGGTTGAACACTCCGAACCTGCGTATCGGATTTCTCAGCATGTCGTGTATCACGCCTCCGATTCTCCCCATCGACTTCAGCTTCCGGTGGAGTTCAGGGCCTACCGAGGCCCTCGGGTCGGTCGTGACGTCCAGCCCCACAGCCCTCGCCCTGAACCCGGCCTCCAACACAACCCTGGCGGCGTCCGGGTCGACGTAGAAGTTGAACTCCGACACGGGTGTCACGTTTCCATGGCCGTACGGCGTCAGCGAGTATGCGCCTCCCATGATCACCAACTCCCGAACCAGTTTGGGAAGCTCGGGCTCCTTCATCAGGGCCGAGGCCACGTTGGTCAGGGGGCCTGTGGCCACGATCGTGAGCTCCCCGCCCAGCCTCCTGGCGGACTCGACTATCAAGTCGGGTGCGTACGTCTCCACGGGCCTAAGCCGAGGCTTGGGCAGTGAAACGCCTCCAAGCCCGTCTGGACCGTGGAAGTGCTCCGCTGTGACGAGTTTTCTTCGGAGGGGCTTAGATGCTCCAACGGCCACGGGAACGTCCTCAACCCCGAGGAGCTCCAGGATTTTTAGGGCGTTTTCCGTGGCTCTTTGGACGGGCACGTTTCCAGCTACGGTCGTTATCGCCTCCAAGCGTAGTTCTGGGGAGGATGCTGCGAGCATTATGGCGAGGGCGTCGTCTATCCCAGGGTCGCAGTCGAGTATCAGCCTCTTCAAGGCTTCGAGTAGATGTTTGTTGTTGAACGTTTTTATCTTCCCCGCCTCAAACTCTTGTTGGAGTGTCTCGGAAGAGTAGAGTTCAGAGACTCCAGGCGGAGGTGGAGAGGCTCAAAGAAAGGCTAAACGCCGTCATACTCGCCCACAACTACCAAATCCCCGAGGTTCAGGAGGTGGCGGACTTCGTGGGGGACAGCCTCGACCTCTCCAGGAAGGCGGTCAAGACGGACGCCGACGTGATCGTGTTCTGCGGGGTGAACTTCATGGCGGAGATGGCGAAGATACTCAACCCGGATAAGACGGTCCTGATACCCTCACTGAAGGCGAGGTGTCCGATGGCCGACCAGCTACCGGCCAGGCTGGTCAGGGAGGCCAAGCTCAGACACCCGGACTGGACTTTCATAACTTACGTGAACACGCTGGCAGAGGCTAAGGCCGAGGCGGACGTGTGCTGCACGTCGGCCAACGCACCCAGGATAGTCGAGCAAGCCCCATCAGACACCGTGCTCTTCGGCCCGGACAGGAACCTGGCCTGGTACGCTGAGAGGGTTTCTGGGAAGAAGGTCGTCCCGGTTCCGCCGTACGGACACTGCTACGTCCACAAGAAGTTCAGGCCCGAACACATACAACGGCTTAGGGAGGCACATCCGGACGCATACGTGCTCGTCCACCCGGAATGCGACCCGGAGGTTCAGGAGCTGGCGGACAGGATAGGCTCGACCAACCAGATGGTCAGGTACGCTGATGAGGTGGACGCCGAGGTGTTCGTGATAGGGACGGAGGTGGGGCTCGTGGAGAGGCTCAGGAGGATGTACCCGGAGAAGAGGTTCATACCAGCCAACCCGGACGCCGTGTGCCTGGAGATGAAGTCCATAACCCTGGAGGCCGTGAGAGACGCTTTGAGGGACATGAAGTTCGAGGTGGAGGTTCCGGAGGACATAGCCTCCAGGGCCAGGATGGCCATAGAGAAGATGCTCAGCATGTAGGTGATACGCGGTGCAGGTCGGGGTTGCCATAATAGGATGCGGCGCCATAGGAACCGTACTGGCGAGGAGCATAGACGAGGGTAGGGCAGGGGCCACTAAGCTCGTGGCCCTCTACGACTCGAACGTGGACAAGGCTGAGAGGCTCGCCGAGAAGCTTAAGAGCAAGCCCAAAGTGGCCAGGGAGTTCAGGGAGCTCTTGGAGGACCCGTCGATAGGCCTCATAGTCGAAGCAGCGTCCCAGAAGGCCGTCAGGCAGTACGCCCTGGACATCCTTAGGGCCGGAAAGAGCCTGATGGTGATGAGCGTGGGAGCCCTCGTCGACCAGGAGCTCCTCAGAAGCCTCTGGAGGGAGGCAGAGAAGAGGGGGTGCAGGGTATACATTCCGTCGGGCGCCATAGTTGGCGTCGACGGCGTCCGAGCCGCTTCTCAGGCTGGCATAGAGTCGGTCACGCTGACGACGAGGAAGCCTCCGAGGGCCTTGATGGACTCGCCCTACGTGGTTGAGAGGGGGATAGACCTCAGGAGTGTGAAGGAACCTGTAGTCGTTTTTGAGGGGAAGGCCTCCGAGGCCGTGAAGCACTTCCCGAGGAGTGTGAACGTGGCTGCGACGCTCAGCCTCGCCGGGGTAGGGCCTGACAGGACGGTCGTCAGGATAATCGCAGACCCGAACGTGGACAGGAACATACACGAGGTCAGGGTTAAGGGACGGTTCGGCGAGATAGTGACCGTCGCCAAGAACGTGCCGTCCCCGGACAACCCGAAGACGAGCTACCTGGCAGCCCTCTCCGCCGTGGACACTCTGAGAAGGGTTACCGAGCCCATCCTGGTTGGTGCGTAGCTTTGTGGCTGTGGAGGGATAAGCTGCTCGAGTTCCTGAGGGAGGACGTGGGCTTCGCAGACCTGACCACGGAGCTCGTCATCCCAGAGGGGACGGTCGCCAGGTGTAGGATAATCGCCAAACAGGACGGTGTGGTCTCCGGAGTCGAGGAGGCAGCCGAGCTTTTCAGGATGGCCGGCGTGGGCGTCGTCGAGACTCTGAAGAGCGGCTCCAAGGTGAAGAAGGGGGACATCGTGCTGGAGGTTGAGGGGGACGCCAGGGCCGTATTCGCCTGCGAGAGGGTGGCGCTGAACATACTGATGAGGATGAGCGGCATAGCCACAGCCACAGCGGAGATGGTTAGGAGGGCCAGGGAGGTGAACCCGAACGTGGTCGTCGCAGGGACGAGGAAGACAACCCCGGGCCTCAGGTGGATGGAGAAGAAGGCCATAACCCACGGAGGGGGAGACCCACACAGGTACAGGCTGGACGACTGTATCCTGATAAAGAGGCCCCACGTCGTAGTCGCCGGGGGAGTCGGAGAGGCCGTCAGAAGGGTGAGGGAGGCCCTGAGCTTCACGAAGAAGGTTGAAGTCGAGGTCTCGACGCCAGAGGAGGCTGTGGAAGCCGCCAGGGCAGGGGCGGACATAGTGATGCTGGACAACATGTCCCCCGACGAGGTGAAGCGAACACTGGAGCTCCTGGAGAAGGAGGGTCTGAGGAAGCGTGTGTTGGTGGAGGCTTCGGGCGGGATAACCCCGGAAAACGTGGCGGAGTACGCGGCCACGGGCGTGGACATAGTCTCGTCGGGCTACCTAACCCATTCGGCGAGGGCTTTGGACATGGGCTTGGAGGTCGTCTGGTTCAGGAAACCTCCACGTCCTCACCGACCTTGATCTTCGAAACGACGGCCCTGAACCTCTTTCCGCAGTTTGGACACTCGTACATCCCCATGATGGTCACGGTTATCCTCATCTTCTTGTCCGGAAACGGCGAGACAAGCTCCCAGGTCTTGTACGGCTCCGTCGTGACCTCCACACCGCAGTTCGGGCAGGTTCTAACCTTCCTCCTCGGCAAGCTCGGACACCAACTAACCTAAACCAACCTTTTGATAACGTTTATTGCCAAGATAAAGTCAAAAACCACCTACTCAGACTCAGCCTTTAATAGCTCCTTTAGGGGAATGTCCATGTAAGTTCCGTCAGGAAGCCTCCTCCTGATCATTATCGGAAGAACACCGGCCTTAAGCTCCAAAAGGGCGATGTCTATCGGGTTCTTAACCCCCTCGGGAACCTCCACAAGGACAGGCGCCCCCATCGCTATCTGGAGAGCCCTAGCACCCACTATCCTAGCCTTTTCGAAACGTGTGAGCTTCGGCGGGCCTACCATCAGCTTGCTACCTGAGCCACTCGACTCGGGGCTCCCTCCGTCAAAAATTGTGGTGTTTGGCTTAAAATTCGGTCTCCTCCTCTCCTCCCTTCTCCCCCTCTTTCGGGGGCTTAACCTTGGCTGCGGCTATGACGTCGTCTATCTTCAGCAGCATCACGGCGGCCTCTGTGGCGGACTTTATGACCTGCTTCTTGACCAGCAGCGGCTCGTAGACGTCTATCTCCCTCATGTCCCTGACCTTACACTCGTACACGTCCACGCCGGCCCAGACCTCCCCAGCCTCGTGCCTCGACCTCAGCTCGGACACCGTGTCCACAGGATCCATACCAGCGTTCTCCGCCAGCGTGACGGGTATAGCCTCGACTGCGTCGGCGAAGGCTGAGACAGCCAGACGCTCCTTCCCCGTCAGCGTGTCTGCGAACCTCCTCAGCCTCCTCGCCAACTCGGCCTCTGGAGCGCCTCCACCGGCCACGACCTTAGGCTCTATTATCACGTCCCTGACGACGTTCAGGGCGTCCTTGACGCTCCTCTCGGCCTCGTCCACGACCCTCTCGTTCCCACCCCTAATCAGTATTGAGACAGCCTTCGGGTTCTTGCAACCCTCGACGAAGATCATCTTCTCGTCTGCGACCTTACGCTCCTCAACCAGGTCGGCGTAGCCGAGGTCCTCCGGGCTGAGCTCGTCTATGTTCGTGACTATCCTGGCTCCAGTCGCCCTGGCAAGCTTCTCCATGTCGGACTTCTTTATCCTCCTGGCTGCCAGTATGCCAGCCCTTGCGAGGAAGTGCTGGACCATGTCGTCGATTCCCTTCTGGCAGAAAACGACGTTGGCTCCCGCCGCCTTTATCTTCTCCACCATCTCCCTCATCAGCTTCTCCTCCTGGTCGAGGTAGGCCTTCATCTCCTCAGGCGTCTCGATGTGTATCTTAGAGCTAAACTCGGTCTTCTCTATCTCCAACGGGCAGTTCAGCAGGGCTATCTTTGCGTTCTCTATGCGCTTAGGCATACCCGGGTGGACGACCTCCTTGTCTATGACCAAACCCTTTATCAGCTGGGTGTCCGTCACAGACTCGCCGTGCTTCTTCTCTATCTTGACGTAGTCCAGGTCCACCTCGTACTCGCCGTCCTTCTCCTCAACTATCTGGAGCACGGCGTCCACGACCAGGTCTGCCAGGTAGTCCCTGTACCCTGAGACGAGCTTGCTGGCCATCGAGGTCATGGCAACCTTCTTCAGGTACTCCTTGTCGAGTGGGTCCACCTTTATGGCTATCTCATCCAGGATCTCTATGGCCTTCTCAGCAGCCCTCTCGTACCCGTCTATCACGACGGTTGGGTGGATGTCCTTCTCTATGAGCTTCTCAGCCTCCCCAAGGAGCTCCCCAGCCAACACCACCACGGTCGTGGTTCCGTCCCCAACCTCGTCGTCCTGGGCCTTTGCGACCTCGACCATCATCTTCGCAGCCGGGTGCTGGATGTCCATCTCGTCGAGCATCGTAGCCCCGTCGTTCGTTATCGTCACGTCTCCAAAGCTGTCGACGAGCATCTTGTCCATACCCTTCGGACCCAACGACGTCCTAACCGCCTCTGCGACTATCCTCGCAGCCATTATGTTGGCTCTGCGTGCGTCTCTGCCCCTCGTCCGCTCGGTTCCCTCTTTGAGGATTATTACGGGTTGCACCGCCTCCGGAGCAGCTGCCAAACACACCACCTCCTTCTAAAATTCCATAAGCGAAAATGGCGCCAAAAATATAAACATTATCCCAGCCATATGGCTGATTCTTTTCCCCCATTTGGTGAAGAAAACAATTATAAGGGCATTTGAGGATGGAGGTCTGAGTTGTTCGAGTCGAGGGTTCCCATAAGGATAGTCGTCGAGGGCGTCGGGGAGGCTGAGGGGGTTCTGGTGCGGATATACTCGCCCCTGACCGTGGGCGAGATCGTGAAGAAGCTTCCACTCGAGGGCGTCGCCGCCGTCTGGGATGGGGAGGTGTACTTTCAGATACCGGTTGAGCGTGGGGAGGAGAGGGCTAAGAGCGAGGTTAAGGTTGGGACGATAGCCTACTGGCCTATGGGGAGGGCTCTGTGCGTATTCTACGGGAGGACTAAGCCCTACAGCCCCGTGAACGTCGTCGGTGAGGTAACGAGGAACCTGGAGATGTTCAAGAGAGTTCGGGATGGGATGAAAATCAGAGTCGAGAGGATGCAGAGTTCCGGAGAGTGAGACCCTAATCCGCTTTTAGCGTCGGAGACTCGACGGCGTATATCTTGAGGTTCCTGCTCCTCGAGACTAGTCTGACTATCCGTCGCCTCTCCAGCTCCTCGAGGAGGTCGTTGGCCACGCTGACCCTTATCCCGTATGCGGACGCCAGCTCGTAGGGAGTTATGGCCTTCATGTCCCTCAGCTTGGATATCAGGTCTTCGTTTATCTCAGGCATGAATATGGAGGCCATCGTCGGAGCTTCCCTCTTCTCCCTCAACGCCTTCTTACCCTTAGCCTTGAGCTCCCTCAGCAGCTGTCTCTTCAGCATCTGCTTTATGGTAGGCTTCTTCTGTCCACCCATGTCTGGACACCATTCCTTAACAGACGGCGGGTGCGTTAAAAATGTATGCCCACCGCTAAGACAGGTACTTCCTTATGACACGCTCAAGCGTCTCCCTGCCGACCGCCCCCATCACCCTCTCGACCGGTCTGCCTTCCTTGAACAGTATGAAGGTTGGGATGGCCATTATGTTGAACGCCCTGGCCACGGCGGGGTTCTCGTCCACGTTTACGCTTGCGAACACCACTCTGCCAGCGTACTCCTTAGCCAGCTCCTTGAACACCGGTCTCATCATGAGGCACGGCATACACCATGGAGCCCAGAAGTCCACGAGCACGGGCGTGTTGGAGGACTTCAGGAGGTTCCTCAGGCCGTCCGAGTCGAGCTCCAGAACCTTCCCCGTTTCCTGGCGTCTGCCTCTCAGCCTCTCCTCCAGCTCCTTAAGCTTCTTGAGCCTGATCCTCCTGAGCTCCTCCTCCCAGCTCATCTCAGACTCTCCTCGATGTACTTGTCCAACCCCACCGCCTTAATCGTTTCCACAAACTCCCTGAACTGAGGGTGCTCCTCGTAGAGGATGCAGGGGTACTCTGGGCAGGCGTAGCATCCCTCCACACCCTTCTCGACTGCGCAACGCCTTATTGGACACTCCTCCCACCCTCCACCAGCCCTGCATCCGAGGCAGAGCTCGCTTGTGGAGAGCCACCTCAAGAACCTTGCGAACGTGTCGTACTCCATGCCCTCCATCTCGGCCGCCTTCCTCAGCTCTCCGTGCCTCTCGACGAACGTCAGGAGCCTCCTCGCTGCTTCCCTGAGTGAACCTGTGTAGTAGTCGCATTTCCTGCAGTATACGCCGCAGTATCCTACGAGGTTCTTCTCCAAACTCAGGTTCCTCGACACGTCGCTATATGGCGTCCTCTACCCACTTAAGGTTTGTGAAGACCTCTTCGACACGACCCAACGGCTCTCCCTACCCTCCCTGACCCAGACGCCACCTATGGCCTTCATGGCGTCGTTGTACCTACCCCATAGGTCGCCCAGGAACTGCCTCGGCCTCACGTATATGGACTCCTCGTCCTCCTCGAACTCGAGGAGGCCCACGTCCACGCCGGCTTCCGCCAGCCTGCCCTTAACTTCCTCCAGCGTCAGCCCCTTGACTGCCTCAGCCTCCTTTCCGAGTGAAACGACTATGCCTATCTTGGCGCCGCATTCTGGGCATGTTATCCAGGTTATCTTGGTCTTCCCCTCAGCCAAGCCTGGTCAAGGGGAGATTGGTCTGGGCATAAGATAAATCATATCCCACCCAGCAGCCACAGCAGTAGGCCCTTCTGAGCGTGCAGCCTGTTCTCAGCCTGGTCGAACACGACGGAGTTTGGGCCGTCTATGACGTCGTCCGTTATCTCCTGACCCCTGTGGGCTGGGAGGCAGTGCATCACTATGCAGTCCGGCTTGGCGTGGCTCAGCAGCTCCCGGTTCACCTGGTACGGCGGGAAAACCTTGAGACGCTCCTGCGCCTCGGCCTCCATGCCTGCGCTGACCCAGACGTCCGTGTACACCACGTCGGCGTCCCGAACCCCTTCTATAGGGTCGTGGACGACCTCTATCCTGCCCAGAGCCCTCCTCCTGGCCTCCTCGACTATCTTCGGGTCTGGCATGTACCTCGGGTCTTCGGGGCACACCACCGTGACGTCCATGCCCATGGATGAGCACCCTATGAGCGTCGAGTGGGCTGTGTTGCATCCTCCGTCGCCGACGTAGGCTACCTTCAGTCCCTCGAGGCGGCCCTTCTTCTCCCAGATGGTGAGCAGGTCTCCGAGGTTCTGGCATGGGTGGAAACGCATGGTCATCCCGTTTATCACAGGGATCGAGGAGTGTCTGGCTATCTCCTCCAGAACCTCCTGGCTTAGGACCCTGACCATCATGGCGTCTCCGTACCTGCTGAGCGTCTTGACACCGTCTTTGAGCGTCTCACCCCGGGTGAAGCCCTCCCCGATCTGGTAGTATATTGCGTGTCCTCCGAGCTGCGTCATGGCGACCTCGAAGGAAACCCTCGTCCTCAGGGAAGGAAGCTGGAACAGCATTATCAGCGTCTTGGCCTCGAGCGCCTTGACGTACCTGTGGGGGTTCTGCTTAACCTCCCTGGCTGTTTTGAGGATGTCCCAGATCTCTTCCCTCGTCAGGTCGAAGTCGCTCAGGATGTGTCTAACCAACCCGGGTTCCACCTCCCTCAGAACATGAGCTTGACCGCCTCAGCCCCAGTCATGCCGACCCTTATGCCCCTCTCCTCGGCGGCCTCGTTCACCCACTCGACCTCAGCCCTGAGGGCTTCCTCCACCGTGGACACGCCGGTCACCACGGCCACGGGTGTCCTGAGCTTCCCGGCCGTCTCCCGGTTCATGTACCCGCACATCAGGAAGCCCCTCTTGGCTATCACGAGTACGAGTGGAGGGGACTGTGGAAGCTCCACCT
>CBFDTC010000032.1:0-13172 GCA_965612785.1 Candidatus Bathyarchaeota archaeon | reverse complement strand
GTCCTCAGGACGCTCGGCTTGGACGCCGCCGTGTCGTAGGCTGGTTAAACCCTTTTTTATTCCCTCGGTTCAATAATTCTTTGAACCGTCATGACCGTCATAGACTTTGAAAGCCTACCGGAGAAGGTTAAGGAGCAGGTTATGAGACTCCAGCAACTCCAGAACACCCTGCAGGCTCTGGTTCTCCAGAGGCAGAGCGCAGAGCTGGAGCTGAGGAACGTGGAGAGGGCCATAGAGGAGCTCGAGAAGACCTCCGACGATGCTGTGGTGTACAAGTCTGCAGGCCCGTTGCTCGTCAGGAGGGACAAGGAGTCGCTCGTGAAGGAGCTCAACGAGAGGAAGGAGATACTCAACGCCAGGCTCAAGGTCTTGGAACGGCAGGAGGAGAGGACGAGGGAACGCATAAGGGAGCTCCAGTCATCCGTCCAGAGGGAGCTCAGCTCCAGGATAGCCGGCTGAAAGGGCATGGAACCGAGTGTCTTCCTACGCCGCCTCAGGGAGCTCCTCAAGGGACGGGTCGTAGTAACCTGCCACCACAACGCAGACCCAGACGCCGCCGCCTCAGCCGTGGCCATGCTCACCCTGCTGAGACGCCTGAACCCCTCCGTCGAGGCCGTGTTCACGGCGCCGGGCCTGAGCAAGGTCTCGGCACGCATGCTGGAGCACTTCGGCATAACGGCTCCCCAAGAAGCACAGGTCGAGAAAGCTTCCCTCGTCATCGTCGTGGACGCCTGCACACTCCAGCAGCTCGACGAACTCGGCTCGAGGATACGGTCGGCCGGCGTGCCCGTCGTGTTCGTGGACCACCACACGCCGCACCCCGACACGGAGAGGCTTTCTGTGTTGTCCCTGGTGGATGAATCGTCGTCGTCGACGGCTGAGATCGTCTACAGGCTCCTCAGGGAAGCCGGTGTCTCCTTGTCCAGGGAGGTTGCGACGCTCCTGATGGCTGGGATAGCCTACGACACCGGACATTACGCACTCGCCGGGGCAGACACGTTCAGGGTCCTCGCAGAGCTCGTGGACTCTGGGGCTGACCCCAGGCTGGTGTCGGAGCTCCTCACACAGCCTATGGACAGGTCTGAGCGGATAGCCAGGCTCAAGGCGTGTCAGAGGATGAGGTTCCACGACGTGGGTGGGTGGCTCGTGGCTCTGTCGGAAGTTTCCTCCCACCAGGCGTCCGTGGCCAGGGCGCTCCTCTCCCTGGGGGCCCACGTGGCCGTCGTGGCCGGGTTCAAGGAGGGTGTCCTGAGGATTAGCATGAGGGCTTGCAGGGAGTTCTACGAGAAGACGGGAGTACACCTGGGCAGGGACGTTGCCATACCGCTGGGAGAGATGGTGAAAGGCGCCGGGGGAGGACACCCGACGTCTGCGGGTGTGAACGGCTCCGTGGAGGACGTGGAGTGGGCTCTGGAGAGGGCGCTGGAGCTCCTTAGGAAGCTTATCGGAGGCGGCTGACTGCATACTTATTTGGATACTGAAAGAATGTTTGGTGGTTCATCTTGCCCCTAATCGAGGTCGAAGGCCTGAGCTACAGGTACCCGAAGGCTAAGGATTGGGCGCTGAAGTCCGTGGACTTGAGCGTGGATAGGGGTGAGTTCGTCGTCCTGACCGGGCCTACGGGATGCGGTAAGACGACGCTGTGCAGATGCCTGAACGGTCTGATACCCCACTTCTACGGAGGCGAGATGCGTGGCGAGGTCAGGGTTGCAGGGCTGCCCGTCAAGGAGAACCCCATAAGCACCATGGCCCGACACGTCGGGATGATATTCCAGAACCCAGACAACCAGATATTCGCCCTGACCGTCGAGAAGGACGTGGCCTTCGGCCTCGAAAACCTCGGACTGCCGAGGGAGGAGATAAGAAGACGCGTGGACTGGGCGCTGAGGGTCACGGGCATAGAGGCGATTAGGAACAGGGGGACACACGAGCTCTCCGGGGGGCAGAAGCAGAGGCTGGCCATAGCGTCCGTGCTCGCCATGAAGCCCGAGGTAATCGTACTCGACGAGCCCACAGCCTACCTCGACCCAAAGGGGGCGGAGGAGATCATGGCCGTGGTGGACGGCCTCAGGAGGGAGTTCGGCATGACCGTCATACTCGTCGAGCACAGGATGGACATAGCCGCCAGGTACGCGGACAGGGTTGTCGTGATGGAGGGTGGCCGGGTGGTCCTGGACGGAGAGCCAGCCGAGGTCCTGTCGAGCCAGGAGGCCGTTAGGCTGGGTGTGGACGTGCCGAGGGTGGTGAGGCTCCACAGACGTCTCTCGGAGCTCGGGGTGGATCTGGGAGCCCCCACGGTGGTGTTGGAGGAGCTGGCTGAGAGGGTTAGGGAGGCGATGAGGGGTTGATAGAGGTCAGGGACGTCCACTTCACGTACCCGAACGGCGTCCAAGCCCTGAGAGGCGTCTCACTGAGCGTGGATAGAGGCGAATTCGTAGCCATAATGGGCGAAAACGGGGCGGGTAAGACGACGCTCATAAAACACTTCAACGGACTCCTCAAGCCCACGAAGGGCACCGTCCTCGTGGACGGAGTGGACACGAGGAAGTCCACGGTCGCCCAGCTCTCCAGGAAGGTGGGCATAGTCTTCCAGAACCCCGAGAGCCAGTTCTTCTGCGAGTCCGTCTACGACGAGGTGGCCTTCGCACTGAAGAACTTCGGGTTCCCCGAGGACGAGGTAGAGGAAAGAGTGACTGAGACGCTCAGAAGGTTCGGGCTGGAAAAATACGCTAGGCGTTCTCCTTTCCTGCTGAGCGGGGGTGAGAAGAAGAGGGTTGCCATAGCTTCCGTGTTGGCCTGGGACCCGGAGTACGTCGTGATGGACGAACCCACGGTAGGCCAGGACTACAAGGCCAAGACGGAGCTGCTCAACCTGATACACACGCTGCTGGACGAGGGTCGGGCGGTCGTGGTGGTCACACACGACGTGGAGTTCGTAGCCGAATGCGAGCCGAGGGTCGTCCTGATTTCGCAGGGCAGAATCCTGGCCGACGGGGAGGCCCACGAAGTGTTCTCGGACTTCGGGTTGCTCAGTAAGGCCTCGGTCGTCCCACCTCAGTCGGCCAGGTTCACGCAGATGGTGTTCGGCCAGCCCAAGGCCCTCAACGTCGAGGAGGCTGTCAGGCTTCTGTCGTCCATGCTGGGGGTGGGAGGATGAGCATGCTCGACGGCTTCAAGACGACGGTCCTGGAGACGCCCATCCACGAGCTCGACCCGAGGGTTAAGATGTTCATGCTCGCCTCGGTGACCGCCATGGCCATAATGTTCAACAAAGTCGTCCCACTCCTCGTCATATCCCTGGCCCAGGTACCCCTCGTGCTCCTGGCGAGAGTGTCCAGAGAGTGGAGCAGGTCCATGAGAGGCGGGATGATCTTCGCGCTGATGATATTCGGCATGAACCTCGTGTCGAGGGCCGCCTACGCAGGCTGGACCGTAGACGCCGAGATGGTCAGGGTTTCTGTGGCCATGGCGCTCAGGTTCGTGGCGCTCCTCACAACGTTCTCGCTTTTCTTCCTGACCACCTCTCCGGACAAGCTGAGCCTGGCCTTAGAGTCTATGCGGATACCCTACGAGTACTGCTTCGCCTTCACCACAGCCATAAGGTTCATCCCGATAATCGCCTTCGAAGCCCAGGCCATAGCCGACGCCCAGAGGTCGAGGGGCCTCGAGCTGGACAGGGGTAACCTGATAGAACGGTTGAAGAAGTACGTACCCATACTGACGCCGCTGATAGTCTCAGCCATAAGGAGGAGCATGGAGCTCGCTGAGGCCATGGAGTCCAGGGCCTTCGGAGCCTCGAAGAGGAGGACGAACCTGTACACACTGGAGCTCAAGCCCAGAGACTACGTGGCGGCCGCCGCGTTGGTAGCGGCCTTGTGCATATCGGTGTTGGTTAGGGGCGTAGTTTAGACGGTCATGATAGAAAGAAAGAAATAGGGGGGTAACCACCCATCTCTGAGGGGTCTTGAAATACTTTGAAATGGCGGTCAAGGAGCTTCTATCAGGAGCTGAAAGAGTCATAAAATCCATCGACCGAGGGAGCGTCGAGGAGTTCATAAGGACGCTTGTGGAAGCGAGGAAGAAGAGGCGAAAGGTGTTCATCGTCGGCTCAGGCAGGAGTGGACTCGTCGGCAAGGCCTTCGCGCTGAGACTCATGCACCTCGGGTTCAACACGTACGTGGCAGGCGAGACGATAATACCCGCCCTAAGGAAAGGAGACATAGTCGTAGCCATATCGGGCTCCGGAATGACTAAGACCGTCGTGGCCCTCGCCGAGGCCGCCAAAGAGATAGGTGTCAAAGTGATCGCCGTGACCTCGCACCCGGATTCAAAGCTCGGGAGGATAGCCGACCAGGTTGTCGTGATAAAGGGCAGGACGAAGGTGGCTGAGGAGAGGAACTACGAGATCAGGCAGCTCATAGGGGAGCACGAGTCCCTAGCGCCTCTCGGGACGATGTTCGAGGTCTCTGCGATGATATTCTTGGATTCTGTCATAGCGGAGCTGATGCGCAGGCTCGGCGTCACGGAGGAGGAGATGAGGAAGAGGCACGCGGTCGTCGAGTAGGCTCCGTTCCGTTTAACGGAGGACTATTCCCCTTAGCCTTACGTTGGGCCCTCCATGCCATACGGGCACACCTTGAACGGGGTCTCCCTTCCCACACGTGGCTGCCTCGAACTTCAGGTTCCTGTCCACGGCGTCTATGCTCCTGTACAGGGCGGGCGTCGTTATCTCCAGGGTGGGTCTCCTGACCATCTCGGCGAGCTCCCCGTTCCTTATGAGGTAGCACTCCCGTCCGACGAACCTCATGTTGAACCTCCTGTCGTCTATGTTCCACTCCCCGAAGGTCTTCATGTACACGCCGAGTTTGACGTCCTCCAGCAGCTCCTCGAACGTCATGTCCCCTGGGAGCATGAACGTGTTCGCCATCCTTATCAGAGGCTCCACGTCGTACCTACACGCCCTGGCGGATGCGTTGCTCCTGAAACCCATCTCAGCCGCCGTCTCCCGGTTGTGTAGGAACTCGTTTATGACCCCGTTCTTCATCAGGTACCTCCTCCTAGCCCTCACACCTTCGTCGTCGTACAGGTAGTACCCGTAGCTACCCTCTATCGTGGGGTCGTCCACCACCGTCGCAACGTCGCTCCCGATCTTCTGGCCCAGCATGTCGGGCTTCACGAACGACTCTCCAGCCTGAGCCGCCTCCCTCCCGAGTATCCTGTCCGCCTCGTACGGGTGGCCGACGGACTCGTGGACTACGAGGCCCACCACCTGGCTTCCGAGCACGAGGTCAAGCTTACCCTTCGGCGTGGGCTTTGCCTCCCTGAGTATCCTCCCCAGCGTCTCGGTCCTCTCGGAAACCTTGTCCACGAGGCTCCACCCCTCGACAACTTCCCATCCCCCTGAGCCTCCGACCTCGATTATGTCCTGCTCGGTCGTGCCCGCCTCGAAGGCAGTCAGGAACCCTGCGAACAGTATCCTCGTGGCGAGGCCCTCGACCCTGGCTCCGTCGCTGTTGACGAAGTGTTTCACGGTCCTCATCTCCGTGAGCTCGAACAGTCTGTAGGGGACCTTCACGCCGACGCTCGTGGAAGCCCTGTCCAGGTCCATGAGGAGCTCCATCTTGTCCTCGTCCGAGACGTCTTCGAGGGGCTTCCTCGACTCAACCTCCCACCTGTCCACGTTCACCTCCTCCTCGGACATCCTAACAGGGCTTTTAAGCGTCCTGACCGATGCCCTGGCCATGTCCACGGCGGCCTTCACAGCCTCCTCTACGACCCTCTTCTCAGGCCTGTTCGCGGAGGCGAACCCGAGGGCTCCGTTCACTATGACCCTTATGCCTATCCCCCGGCTCATGTCCACCCCGACGACCTCTGGGACTCCGTTCTTGACGACGTATTCGACTGTTCTGTCCTCCTGGAACCTCGCTTCAGCGTAGTCTGCCCCGAGTTTGAGGGCGTGTTCGACTGAGTATTCCGCTAGGTCCCTGAACACCATCAAACTATTCTGACCCGTAGAGCTCCTAAGCCTTTCGATTCCGAGCGACTATTCGAGTATTTCGTGCAGAGGTCTTCCATCCATCTCGCTCGGTATGGGTTGGCCGAACAGCCTCAGGACGGTGGGCGCTACGTCGTAGATGCTCGCCTCCAACCTCACACCCTGTTTTATGTGCGGTCCAGACGCCATCAGGACGCCGTACAGCTTGTGGGTTCCGCTCCACCTCGAGTCGAGCGACCCTTTCATGAATATTCGGCCCGTCAGTCTTGAGTCGACTTCGCACTCGAAGTCGTCTATGCAGAAGATTATCTCGGGAGCCTTCTCCACGTAGGGTCCGTTGTACAGCTCCTCCCTCCTGAAGAACCTTACGTTCACACCCTCCGAAGAGAGCTTCTTAAACTCCTCCAGCACCCTCCCGCACTCCCCTTTCTTGTTCAGGTAGACGTGTCCGAAATGCGGTGAGTGTGGGCAGCTGAACGCCACAGTCTCGGACCAGTCCACCCTCTTGGCCAGGTCCTCGGAGAATATGTGGCCGAACGTGGTCTTCCATATCCAGGTGAAGCCCATGTACTTCTCCAACGCCGACATGGCCGCCTGGATGGGCCTCGTGGAGCCCAGATGGTAGTATATGTACTCCAGGAGCCCCCCGGCCGCCGCCTTCAAACCCCTTCGGGTTTTGGCTATCCTCAGAAGCCTCCTCCTCCTGAGCCACTCGTTCGTGAAGAACGTCCTCCTCAGCGGTCCGAACCCGTGGTCTGAGACTACGAAAACGTCTCCATCCCCGAACCTCTCGACGAGCCTCCCGACGGCCTCATCCACACGCTCCCAGAACGCCTCCACGATGTCCCTTCTGTGCCAGAGGAAGTGCTGAACCCTGTCGGTGCAGGTGAACACGAACATGTAGAAGTCGCAGCTGAACCTCTCCATCAGCCACTCCGCCGCCCTGCGCCTCTTGTCCAGAACCCTGTAAGCGTCCTCAAGAAACTTCCTCCAGTCGAAGTACTTCCACTGCGTCACGTCCAGCTCGTACCCGTCCACAGCCCTGTCGAGCTCCTCCTTCAGGCCTGGGGGGTACGTACACCTCGCCCTCGAGGGCGTCAGCATGCCCGTCACGATGAACCCGTTCACCCTGTAGGGCGGGTACGTTCCCGGAACGTTCATCACTCCGACTCTGTACCCAGCCCTGCCAAGGTAGTCCCACACGTACATTCCGTGAAGCTTCGAGGTGTTGGCTACGTGGAGCTTCATCTCATCCCTGTCGAGGTACAGGAAGTCGTAGACTCCGAGCTTCCCAGGGTTCCTGCCGGAGGCCATGCTTATCCAGGCTGGCAGGGTTGCCGGGGGTATCGTGGACCTCATCCTCCCAGCCGAGCCCTGGTCCGCTATCTCCGACAGGTTCGGCAGCCTTCCTTCCTTCATCATCGGCTCAAGCAGGTCGAACGTGGCTCCGTCGAGGCCGATGACGAGGACCTTAGGTGTTCTCAACCGGTTTTACCACCTGATGATACGCCCCCTGCCGTATCCCCGCCTTTCGGACGTGTATGCGTGTGGAATCGTGTAGAGGTATATCGTGTGTCCGTAAAGGGCCTCCCTGTTCCTGTAGTTCTCCTTGAGCGTGACCTTCCAACCCTCCACAGGGAAGTCGTGGCTGACGACCCTGGTTCCGGGTAGGGCCTCCCTCTCTATCTTCGGCCTGATCTTCCTGTTAGCGGAGGTGGTCAGGTACAGGAATATGACAGTCGCCTCGGACAGGTCCGCCTGGAACATGTCCTTGTTGAATATCTCTATCCTCTCGGTGAGGCCGTACTTCTCGACCTCCCTCACGGCCGTCTCGTACAGCCTCTTGTTTATCTCGTACCCCACGGCCTTCCTGGCCTTGAAGTCCCTCACGGCCGTTATGAGAACCCTCCCATCCCCGCACCCAAGGTCGTACACCACGTCGTTCGGCCCAACCCTGGCGAGTGTGAGCATCCTCTTTATGACTTCCGGAGGCGACGGCACGTAGGGGGCGAGCGTGACCATGTTCAGGTTCCTCCGTGACGCCGGTAAACTTTCCACCTACCCGTTTATTACATTTATGATGCGGTGCTATAGCTTATACCCTATCTTCCTCAAGAACTCCTTACGCTTAGCTATGTCCTCCGGCCCCTCTATCCCCTTCGACCTGTAGCCGTCCACGACGCCTACTATCCCCCTACCCTGCTCCGTCTCGGCCACTATGACCTGAACAGGGTTGGCCGTGGCGCAGAATATCGTGCAGACCTCTGGAACGGACTTCAGGTATGCCATCACGTTTATCGGGTACGCCCCCCGGAGGAACAGTATGAACGTGTGTCCGGCGCCTATCTCAAACGCCTTCTCCGCAGCCAGCTTCCTGAGTTCCTCGTCGTTTCCCTCGTGTCTGACGAGGCATGGGCCGGAAGACTCGCAGAAGGCGAGTCCGAACTTCACGTTTGGGACGCTGTTCACTACGGCCTCGTATATGTCTTCGACAGTCTTTATGAAGTGCGATTGGCCTATTATGACGTTACACCCCTCAGGCACGGACACTTCGACGAGTTTGAACTCGATTTTCAAGTCCACCACCACAGGATAGGTTCACAAGTCCACCTGAAAAGCCTTAGCCCAAACCCTTTATACGCGGAATGACAACACAACTTGAACAGGCATGGAGGCTCTGAGGCTGGTCATATTCGGGCCACCCGGCTCGGGTAAGGGGACCCAGGCCAAGCTCGTCTCGGAGCTTTACGGTATACCGCACCTATCCACGGGGGACATACTGAGGGAGGAGGTCGAGAGGGGCTCCAACCTCGGCAGGATGGCCGAGGGGTACATGAGCAGGGGGCTCCTCGTCCCAGACGACGTCGTGATAGGGATCGTCAGGCAGAGGCTGATGAGGGAGGACTGTAGGCCAGGGTTCATACTCGACGGGTTCCCGAGGACTCTGAGGCAGGCTGAGGAGCTCGACAGGATTCTCGAAGAGCTCGGATGGAGGTTGGACGCCGTGATAAACCTCGTCGTGGACGAGGAGGAGGTGGTGAGGCGAATAACGCTCAGGAGGGTTTGCAGCGTATGCGGGGCGATATACCACCTGGAGTTCAACCCTCCGAAGAGGCCTGGAGTCTGCGACAGGTGTGGTGGGAAGCTCTACCAGAGGGAGGACGACACGGAGGAGGTTGTCAGGAAGCGTCTGGAGGTGTACAGGACACAGACCGAGCCTATACTCAGGTACTACAGGGAGAAGGGTCTCGTCAGGGACGTGGACGGAAACCCGTCGATAGAGGAGGTCTTCGAGCAGGTTAAGGCGGCTCTGGAGGAGGTTAGGTCGGGAGGAGACGGCTGACCCTCAGCAACCCCTCAACGCTGTTCGTGTGGAGCTCCAGGCATATCCTCTTGAACCTCGACCTGTAGAATTCCTCGACGGCGACGCCCATCTCGGTCAGCATCCTCCTGAACTCCGTGAAAAGCCTCTCCCCCTCCTCGTCCATGTCCGTCAGTATGGCCACCCTCGAACACTCCTGGGCCACGGCTGAGCAGAGCTCCCCACGGGTCATGAACGTCCCTGAGCACGTGTATATCGGCTTGCTGAAACCCAGCACCCTCAAGGCCTCCACGTCGCGTCGTCCTTCGACTATCACGGCGTCCACGGAGTACGCCATCTCCGACAGTAGGTTCCTGAGTTCCTGGAGGAGCTCCAGAGTCCTCCTCAGGTCCCGCATGGCTACTCCCTGACTATGAACTGCTCGGCCTTCGGAGGCTCAGGCTTCAAGCCCTTACGCATCCTGATCTTCCTTATCAGGTCTGGGAGCATGCTGTCAGGCACGGGTGCCCAGTGGCTGAACGTACACTGCCAGAACGCCGTGCCCGAGGTGGCGGACCTCATCTCCGAAGCCAACCCAATCGTCTCTGAGACGGGTATGTAGCCCTCCACGAACACGATAGGCCCCCTCTGCTCAACCTTGAACACGCTGCCCCTCTTCCTCGTTATAAGGCTCGTCACACCTCCGAGATGCTGAGGCGGAACCCTTACCTGGATCTTGTATATCGGCTCCAGGAGAGTCGGCTTGGCGGACAGGAATGCGGCGAATATGGCCTGACGTGTGGCGGGCATTATCTGGGCTGGACCCCTGTGGACCGGGTCCTCGTGCAGTTGGGCGTCGACGAGCTTCACCTTTATGCCCCTTATCGGCTCCTCAGCCAGCGGTCCAGCCTCGCATGCCCACCTGAACCCTGCTCCTATCATCTCCCTCACCTCCCTGAGGTACTGGACTCCGGTCGTGCAGTCTATGAGTATGTTCATGTTCGGGTCTATCGTTATGACGTCCCTGGCCTCCCTGGAGCTCCAGCCAGCCTTCTTCACCAGGACCTCACGTCTGGCTTTGGCTGACAGCACGTCGGAGAGGGAGCCCTCGGATATCAGCTTCATGACCTCCTCCTCCAAGGGCTCTATCGTGAACCAGAGCTTGTTGTGCTTGTTCGGGCTCTTGCCCATGAACGGCCCTGCGGAGGTCCTCACGGTCTCCCTGTACACGACAGTCGGCTCCGAGGTGATTATCTCGATGTTGAAGTCCCTCTGGATCGTCTTGCAGGCTATCTCCAGGTGTAGCTCACCCATCCCAGATAGCAGGTACTCACCCGTCTCCTGGTTCACGGTGGCCACGAGGTTCGGGTCCTCTATCGAAAGCCTCTTCATAGCCTCTATCAGCCTCGGCAGGTCCCTCGGATGCTTAGGCTCCACGGCTATCGTCAGGACGGGCTCAGAGATGTACTTCATAGGCTCGAACGGAACCATCTGGTCGCTGTACGCAGCGTCCACGATCGTCTCGCCGGCCCTACACTTATCCAACCCCAGCAGGGCTACGAAGTTCCCGGCCGGGACCTCGTCGACGACCTCCCTGAACGGTCCCATGTAGATGCTGACCTGCGGTACCTTGTACTTCGTCGCTGCGTTCACGAGGTACACTTCGTCCCCCTTCTTTATCGTTCCTGAGAATATCCTTCCAGCGCTGACGACGCCCGCATGTGGGTCGAAGGTTATCTTGCTTACGCATATGACCGTGGGCCCGTCGTCGTCCACCTTCATCATCGCCTGCCCTATCGGGCTGTCCAAGTCTCCCTTCCATATCTTCGGGATCCTGAACGGCTGGGCCTCAAGCGGGTTGGGCAGGTGTTTTACGACGACGTCGAGGACCGCCTCGTGGAGTGGCAGTAGCTCCCTGAGTTCGTCGAGGTTTCCGTCCTTGTAGTACTTGACTATGTCCGAGAACTTGAGGCCCTTCTTCTGCATCATCGGTATCGTGAAGCCCCACCTGTGTAGGGCTGAGCCGAATATGACTGTTCCCTCGGCGGGACGGGCCTTCCACTTATCCTTGTATTCGGGCTCGCCGTAGGTCTCGATTAGGTTGTTGAACTGGTTTATTATCCTGACGAACTTCTCCTGAACCTTCTCGGGTGTGAGCTTGAGCTCCTTGATGAGCCTGTCCACCTTGTTTATGAACAGGATTGGCTTGACACGCTCCTCCAACGCCTTCCTCAGCCTCACCTCGCTCATAACCATGAACTCCTCGACGGCGTCCACCAGGAGAAGGCATCCGTCTATGGCTCTTAGGGCCCTCGTAACCTTCCCCGAGAAGTCGACGTGGCCTGGGGTGTCTATCAGGTTGATTACGTACGGCTCACCCTCGTATTCGTGTAGGAGGCTTATGTTCGCCGTCTTGATCGTGATACCCCTCTTCTGCTCCTCCTCCAGGTAGTCCAGAGCCCTCGCCTCACCGGCCACGGTAGGGCTCAGCAGACCTGCCTCGGCGAGTAGGCTGTCGCTCATCGTCGTCTTCCCGTGGTCTATGTGGGCGATTATCCCTATGTTCCTCACATGCGTCTTGTCCTTCATCATCCTCAGGATCTCGCTTATCTTCCTGAACCTCGGCATACAGCTCCCCCTGGTCCGATACATTTGAGTCTGGCTGGCTTAAAAACGTTCACGACAACCGTTAAATCGACGTCACGTGTAGCCTATCATGGTCAGCATGGAGTTCGAAACGCTTCCCGAGAAGGCCGTCGAGAAGCTCCTCGAAATGGGGGCTGAGGAGGCTGCCGCAATAGCGTCTCTGAGCCGGTCTGGGCAGGTGAGGTTCTCCAACAACCAGGTCACGGTGGTCGGCTTCTGGGACAGGGTGACGCTCTCCGTCCTGGTGAGGAGGGACAGGCGTGTTGTAGCCGCCTCCACGACCGACCTCTCCGAGGAGGGCCTCGAGAGGCTGTTCAGGCAGACGGTCTCAGCCTCACGGATAATAAAGCCGAGGGAACACTACGCACCGCTCCCCAAAGGACCCTTCGAGTACCCTGAGGTGACGGATACGTTCGACCCGTCGCTGGAGACGCTCAGAGACGAGGCAGTCGGCATGGTGGAGGAAGCCGTGTCCTCCGCCCTGGACGAGGGGGCCGTGAGAGCCGCCGGGACGTTCAGCTACGACTCCTCCGAGACACGTCTCTACACCTCAGCCGGGGCCTCAGGCTCGTTCAGGAGCTCCGGAGCCATACTGTTCGTGAGGGCCTTCTCCGACGGAGAGGCGTCCGGCATGGGGGTCACGTGCGGGACCTCCCTGAGCGACTTGAGGCCGTCGGACGCCGGTGGAGAGGCTGGGAGGATCGCCGGGTTGTGCAGGGAATCCGAGCCGGGTAGGGCTGGGGAGTACGACGTCGTCTTCGGAAGGCCGGCCGTGGCGGTCTTGTTTGACATACTCGCCGGCATGTCCTCAGCGTTCTACGTGGACTCAGGGCTTTCATGTCTCGACGGGAAGGTTGGCTCCCAGGTTGCGTCTGAGGTGTTGACCGTGCACGACGACGGGACTCTTCCGTCGGCCATGGGGAGCAGGCCCTTTGACGACGAGGGGTTCCCGACCTACAGGAAGCCCATACTCGAGCGGGGAGTCCTGAAGGGGTACCTGCACAACACGCTGACGGCCGCCAAGTTCGGCGTCGAGACCACGGGGAACGCAGGGTGGATAGTTCCGCATCCGTGGAACGTGGTCGTCGAGGCCGGGGACGTCGGAGACGAGGAGCTTATGGCCGAGGTTAGGGACGGCCTCTACGTACACAACCTAACCTACGTCAGGTTCCAGGACTACAGGGCCGGAGACTTCTCAGGCATCGTCAGGGACGGAGTCCTCCACGTCAA
>CBFDTC010000031.1:0-13253 GCA_965612785.1 Candidatus Bathyarchaeota archaeon | reverse complement strand
TCTGGAAAAAGTTTTTATGATTTGTCCCAGCCTTAGAGTTTGGTTGAGGTGATGAGAGAGTGAGTTCAACCCAGAAGCCGCATCTGAACCTAGAGTCCCCTTAGGGGACGGGGAGTCGTCATAGGACACGTGGACCACGGGAAGAGCACGACCATCGGCCACCTACTGTACCTAACGGGAGCCATAAGCGACAAGGTCATCAAACAGTACGAGGAGGAGGCCAAGAGGCTCGGCAAGGAGTCCTTCAAGTACGCCTGGGTACTCGACAAGCTGAAGGAGGAGCGTGAGAGAGGCCTAACGATAGACCTGATGTTCTTCAAGTTCGAGACTCCGAAGTACTTCTTCACCATCATAGACGCACCGGGCCACAGAGACTTCGTCAAGAACATGATAACCGGAACCAGCCAGGCCGACGCCGCCATACTGTTCGTCTCAGCCAAGAAGGGTGAGTTCGAGGCGGGCATAAGCCCTGGAGGACAGACGAGGGAGCACGCATTCCTCGCCAGGACGCTCGGAGTGAACCAGCTCGTCGTCGCCATAAACAAGATGGACGACCCGACGGTGAACTGGAGCAAGGAGAGGTACGAGGAAGTCAAGAACGCTGTGGCCAGGATGCTGAAGATGGTCGGGTACAAGGTCGAGAAGATACCGTTCGTGCCTGTCTCAGGGTGGACTGGAGACAACCTGGTCGAGAAGAGCGACAAGATGCCGTGGTACGACGGACCAACCCTACTCGAGGCCCTGGACATGCTGGAGGAGCCTCCGAAGCCCATAGACAAGCCCCTGAGGATCCCTGTGCAGGACGTCTACTCCATCAAGGGCGTCGGAACAGTGCCGGTGGGCAGGGTCGAGACGGGCGTCCTGAAGGTCGGCGACATAGTCGTGTTCATGCCTCCGAACCTCAAGGGCGAGGTTAAGAGCATAGAGACCCACCACACGAGGATAGAAAAGGCCATCCCAGGAGACAACATAGGGTTCAACGTAAAGGGAATCGCAAGGAAGGACCTCAGGAGGGGTGACGTCGCAGGCCACCCGGACAACCCGCCCACGGTCGCCACGGAGTTCATAGGCCAGATATTCGTCATCTGGCACCCGACCGCCATAGCCGCAGGCTACACACCGGTGATGCACATACACACCGCCCAGGTAGCCGTCAGGTTCGTGGAGCTGATAGCCAAGCTCGACCCGAGGACCGGCGAGGTCATAGAGAAGAACCCGTCGTTCCTGAAGACGGGAGACGCCGCCATCGTCAGGCTCCAGCCGATAAGGCCGACCGTCATCGAAGAGTACTCTAAGATACCGCAGTTGGGCAGGTTCGCCATAAGGGACATGGGTTCGACGATAGCGGCTGGAGTGGTCAAGGAGATAACGCAGAAGGTTAAGTACGAGTGAAGGGCAGAAAAAAGCGGGGTTTGAAAACTTCCCAAATATTTTAGCTTAGCTTTTCGATAAGCTTCTTAAGCGTCTCCCTAACCTCGCTGAGCTTCTTCTCCAGCTCCTCCCTAGCCTTCCGCTCCTCCTCGAGTTCCTTACGAACCTTCTCGACGCTCAGGAGCTCCAGCTTAACGCCCTCCTTGACGAACTTCTCATAAATCTTCAGCACTATCCTACCCGCCTCCGTCCGACCCTTAAGGTGGTTCCTGATCGTCGCCTCGGTCCTCCCGAGGTCCTCAGCTATCTCCGGGACGCTCATGCCAGCCTTCTCCCTCGCGAGGGCTCCAGCGGCCACCGCCAGGGAGTCGACCCACGTGACCCTCTCCTCGGGGTTTCTGAGCTGCTCCATGACCTCCTCGCTGAACAGCGAGGCCACGAGGAGCGCTGATTCGAGCTTGTGTATCTGCTCCCTCCCTATCGGCTGGAGCGGAACCTCAGCCACCCCTACCACCCCTAAAAACTTTGTCCGCGTAGATTATAATTCCTTTGTCCGTTATATCGAAAGGATGCCTCATCATGCTGTGGGCAGTCCCCCTCATCTTCCACACGATGAGGCTCCTCTTCAGCTCCCCGTTTATCTCGTCCAAGTCGAGCCTGATTATGCCGTCGGCCGCATGCTCGACGCCGGGTCCTCCGAACCCCCTCTCGCTGACGGCCACCTGGCTAACCATTATGCTCGTGCATCCCAGACCGCTCAGGACCTTCTTTAGCTGCATCACGACCCCCCTGGCGGCCACGGGCTTCGTTATGTACAGCGTCGTGACGCTGTCGACCACAGCCCTCTTGGCGCCTATGTCCTGTATGGCCTCCTTCACCACGTCCACGAGGGAGTGTATGTCCGTCGGCGCTGGGACGACGTACTTCTCCCTCCTGGCGGCGGCCCCTATGCCAGCGGTGTAGGCGTCCACGATGGCGAACCGACCCTCCTCCTCGTACCTCGTCACGTCCCAGCCGAACTGACGCATGTTTATCCTGATCTGGACGGGGTGCTCCTCCAGGGCGACGAGGACGCCTGGCTCACCGTACTCGGCCACACCGGCGTAGAGGAACTGCTGTCCGAATATGGTCTTACCTGTTCCCGGACCACCGCTTAGAAGTACGACGTTCCGTTCCGGTATTCCTCCGTTGAGGAGCTCGTCCATCCCAGGTATTCCGGTGGGAACCTTCCTGACCATCAAAGAATTAATGATTTCCGGGATAAAAGTTTAATTAGGACGCCTACTCCTAATCGGAGGTGGCTGGGAATGGTCAGGCTCGCCAGGATAAAGCTCACGAGTACGGATTACAAGAAGCTGGAGGAGGTTTGTAACGAGATAAAGGAGATTGCCACGAGGGCTGGCGTCAAGATGGTCGGCCCCATACCCCTCCCGACGAAGAGGCTCGTCGTCCCGGTGAGGAGGACTCCGTGTGGGGATGGAAGCAACACATGGGACAAGTTTGAGCTCCGCATTCACAAGAGGCTTATCGAGATAGACGCCAGGGAGAGGGTTATGAGGCAGATTATGAGGATAAGGGTTCCAGACGAAGTCTACGTTGAGATGGAGCTACCCTAAACGATTATGACGTTGTCCAGCTGGAAGTAGCGCTTCGAGAGTAGGCGAACCCTCCTTATACGCCGCCCATTCCTGCCTATGGCTATACGCTTGTCCCTGCCGTCCACCCTTACTATGCCCACCTTCGAGCCGTCAGGCCTCTCGACTATCCTAACCTCGTAGACTCTGGCGGGCTTCAAAGCGTTCTTAACGAAGGCCTCGGGATTCTCATGGTACTCGAAAACCCTTATGTCCCTCCCCGTCACGTTCCTCAGAAGCCTTATGTTCGAGCCCTTCCTCCCTATCACCAAGCCGACGTCCTCGGGCTTCACGGTCACGAGTATAGTCCCATCCTCGTCCACGACGCAGTCCCTTAGCGACGCTCCCGTGAGGCTCTCGAAAAGGGCTATGTACTTCATCTCCTCGTGCGTTATCTTGATCCTATTCAGAGCCCCCACCTCCGACCTCCAGTATCCTGGAGTCGCCTGGGTCCCTAATGGCTAGTGCTGCGACTTGAAAAGGTTTTCCACACACCCTGCCGAGGTCTATGCTCGTCTTCCTGTGAACGTACACGGGTATCCCGGACAGCTTTGCGTAGTATTCTATGTCGTCCCTTATGGGCTTCGGGCAGTTCGAGGCAACTATGACGAGCTTGGCCCTACCCCACTTAACCTCCTCTATAGTCCTCCTGGAGCCGAGGATCACCTTGCCGGTCTTGCATGCAAGCCTGAGCTCGTTGTCGACGTCTATCATCCACCTATCTCCTCCGTCGCCATCAGCAGGTCTACGCTCCCAGTCCCAAGCGGTATGGACTGACCTATGATGATGTTCTCGACAACGCCCTTAAGCTTGTCCTCCTCACCCCTGACGGCGGCCTCGACTATGTGCTGAACCGTCAGCTCGAACGCCGCCCTGGCGAGGACGCTCGCCTTCTCCCCACTCACGCCGTGTCTGCCTATCTGCTGGACGCTTCCGGAGTGGGTCATCATGTCAGCCACGAGCATGACATGCCGTATGTCGACGTCGAGGCCCTGCTCCGTCAGGACGCCCATGGCCTCGTTTATTATGGCGTTCCTGGCCGCCACTATGCCGAACACCTCGGCGATCTCGTGGATGTCGTTCGTCGTCGTCCTCGTCGGGTCGACTCCTGGAACCTTGAGCACCTCGACGAGGTTTGAGCCCTCAGTCTTTATAACCCACTCCCCATCCTCGAACATGGCGAGGGCCCTCCTTATGCCCTTTATGCCCTTGATCCTCCTGTCCTCCAGCTTCTCCTTAACCTTCTCCGGATCGTACAGCTTCAACCTCGAGAGCTTGACGACTATCCTGTCCTCCGACACGTCGCTGGCTATCTTCTCGAACGCCTCCGCCAGGTCGTCGAGGGTTACGCCTCTCTCGGAGACGCTCTTCGGGTCGAGGCTTATCACGGCGACGCCCTTTGCGAGGTCTACCTCTATGCTCTTCCATATGTCCTTCAGCCTCGTCTCGACCAGCCTCCTGGCAACCTCGGCAGCTTTGTCCGGGTCGCTCCTGTGCTCCTTGTCCAGGTAGACGGTCATCATGGGCGTAGACGGAATCCTCCTGGCGTCGACTATCTCTATGAGCCTCGGGAGGCCCAGCGTGACGTTCAGCTCCCTTACGCCTGCGAAGTGGAAAGTCCTCAGCGTCATCTGGGTTCCAGGCTCACCTATCGACTGAGCCGCCACCGTTCCGACGGCCTCCCCAGCCTCGACCAGAGCCTCCTCGTAGCTCCTTATGGCGTCTGAGACCACTTTGTCCACGAGCTCCTTCGTCAGGCCTGCCTTGTACAGGCCGAGCTTGAGGTCCCTGAGTATGGCCGGTGTGAGCTTGTCCTTAACCTTCTCGAGCACCTCGTCTATGTACTCCTTCGGAGCCGGCTCACCGCCTTCGTAGGCGAGCTTGGCGCACTCTATCAGCCTCTTGACGTTCACGGCCTTACCGTGGTCGCTCTTCATCGGGTCCACGCCGTCCTCCCCGTACCTGAACTGGATTATGTTGCCCTCAGAGTCCCTGACCGTTCCGTCGTACTCGACCCTGAGGTGCTCCAGGGCGTTTATCAGCCTACGCTGCATGTATCCGCTCTGCTGGGTTCTGACGGCAGTGTCGACGAGTCCCTCACGTCCTCCCATGGCGTGGAAGAAGAACTCTATCGGGTTGAGGCCGTCCCTGTAGCATGAGTATATGAAGCCCCTGGCGGCTGGGCTCTCGTCTCCCTCCTTGAAGTGTGGGAGCGTCCTGTTCACGTACCCTATCCTGACCCTCTTCCCCCTGACGGACTGCTGGCCTATGCAGGCCATCATCTGGCCTATGTTGAGGCTCGACCCCCTGGCCCCTGTCCTGGCCATTATTATACCGCTGTTGTCCATCGTCATGTACTTGTTCACGATCTCGCCTGCCTCGTCCCTGGCCTTGGCCAGCTCGTTCATTACCTGTATCTCGAAGGTGTCCTCCAGCGTCTGGCCTGGGAGCCTCTTGAGCTCACCTGTCTTGTAGAGGTGTATGAGCTTCTGAATGTTCTTCTCCGCCCTCCTTATGGCATGCTCTATCATCCGCTTCTCCCTGCGGCCTATCTCAAGCTCGTCCACGGCGTACGTGAAGCCCCTCATCGAGAGGAACTCGTTGACGAGCGTGCATATGGCGTTGAGGAACTTCCTGCCCACCTCGGTTCCGTAGTCCTTGACTATCCTGTGGAACACGGTCTCAGGCTTCTCGGCTCCTATGGAGTTCTTGTCTATGACACCGCATATAAGCTGGCCGTTCTTTATGACGACGTAGGCGTCGTATGGACACTTCTCCTTCAGACACTTGGAACACTTGCGGCATATGGATGCCTTCGTGACGAAGTTGAAGTCCTTCGGGAGGAACAGGCTGAATATCTTCTTACCCGACCAGAGGGGCTCAGGCTCCTCGACGTCAGGCTCAGGTATGGGGCCGTCGTACCCCGTGGCCGTGAGGAGCTTACCCACCTCAGCCTTGGTCAGGAGGGTGGACTTCTTCGTCAGGAGGTAGGCGCCCGTTATGAAGTCCTTGTGGGCTCCTATTATCGGAGCTCCGTACCTGGGTGACAGTATGTGGTCCTGAACCTGCATCAGGAGGCGGGCCTCTGTCCTAGCCTCCTCGCTCTGGGGGACGTGTAGGTTCATCTCGTCCCCGTCGAAGTCTGCGTTGTAGGGTGGACACACGCTCAGGTGGAGCCTGAAAGTCCTGTACGGCAGGACCCTAACCCTGTGGGCCATTATGGACATCCTGTGCAGGGACGGCTGCCTGTTGAACAGGACGATGTCCCCGTCCCTCAGGTGTCTCTCCACGATGTAGCCCGGCTCGAGGGCCTCGGCAACCTTCTCCCTGTCGGCGAACTCGAGTCTCTTACGCTTCCCGTCGGGCCTTATGACGTACGTGGCTCCCGGGTACTTGTCCGGCCCGTTCCTGACGAGCTGACGCATCTCCTCTATGTTGAACTCCGTGACCCTCTCGGGGACGGTCAGCTTCATGGCCACGTACAGCGGCACGCCGACCTCGTTTATGTCTAGGTTCGGGTCCGGCGATATCACGGTCCTGGCCGAGAAGTCAACCCTCTTCCCGGACAGGTTGCCCCTGAACCGGCCCTCCTTCCCCTTGAGCCTCTGGGTCAGGCTCTTCAACGCCCTGCCCGACCTGTGCCTGGCCGGGGGTATCCCGGACACCTCGTTGTTGAAGTACGTCGTCACGTGGTACTGGAGGAGTTCGCTCAGGTCCTCGACTATCAGGGCTGGAGCCCCTGCCTCCCTGTTCTCCCTGAGCCTCTGGTTTATCCTGATTATGTCCACAAGCTTGTGCGTCAGGTCGTCCTCGGCCCTTATGCCTGACTCGAGGATTATGGACGGCCTGACCGTCACGGGCGGGACGGGTAGGACTGTGAGTATCATCCACTCGGGCCTGGCGACGGAGGGGTCGAACCCGAAAAGCTTCAGGTCCTCGTTCGGTATGCGGGTGAACCACTCCCTTATGTTGTCCGGGATGAGCCTCCTCTCGACGGTCTCGACCACCTTCTCACCGTCTACCTCGATTTCGCGCTCCTCGACCTCGTAGAAGGTCGTCGGCTTAACGTACTTTATCTTAAACTTCTTAGCTCCACAGTGCGGACACCTCGTGGCCCTCTTGGCCTTCCTGAAGATCTCCTGGTAGGTCTCGTTGCTGACAGACCCGAGGAGCTCCTTCTCCCTCTCGATCCTCTTCCGGTACTTCTGTATCTCCTCCTCTGACAGGAGTATTCTGCCACAGTTCCTGCATGTCGAGAGGAGGAGCATGTGGATTATCTTGATGAACTCTATGTGTATGACCGGGGCTGCCAGCTCTATGTGTCCGAAGTGGCCTGGACAGAGGGCTGCGAGGTTCCCGCACGTCTTGCACCTCTGCCTCGGCTCCAGCGAGCCCAGGCGGCCGTCCATCAGCCCCGACGGTATGGGCGTGCCGTCCTCGTCGTAGGTGTCCGAGGTCTGGATTTCGACGACCGACATCTTCCTTATGTCGTCGGGGGAGAGCAGTCCGAACTTTATGGACTCTATCATCGACATGTCACACCAACTCCGAAAGCCTGAGCTGAGGCTTTATGCAAAGGCTTAGGAGCTCCTGGAGTAGGAGCTTGAAGGCGTACGAGACCGTGACGGGGGCCACGACGGCCCTGTCTCCACAGAAGCGGCAGACGAACCTCCTGCTCCTGACGTCGTAGTACGCCATCTGGCCGCAGTTCTTGCAGACGTATATGACGTACTTGTCGGACTCCTCCAGAAGCCTGTCCTTCAACAGCATGGCGGCTCCGTGGCCTATCAGGCAGTCCCTCTCCATCTCCCCGAACCTGAGGCCTCCTCCACGGGCCCTTCCCTCGGTTGGCTGGCGTGTGAGCATCTGGACCTGGCCCCTGGCCCTTGCGTGTATCTTGTCAGCCACCATGTGGTGGAGCTTCTGGTAGTAGACGACTCCGACGAACACGTCTGCCTCGAACTTCTCCCCGGTTATTCCGTCGTAGAAGAGCTCCCTGCCGTCGTACCTGAACCCGTAGCGCTTGAGCTCCTCCATCAGGCTTTCAGGCTTCTCGTTGCTGAAAGGCGTCCCGTCCACACGCCTACCCCTGAGGGCTGCGACCTTTCCGGCTATAGACTCGAAGAACTGTCCGACCGTCATCCTCGACGGCATGGCGTGCGGGTTGATTATTATGTCCGGAACCACTCCGGTCACGCTGAAGGGCATGTCCTCCTGCGGGACTATCAGCCCTATCACACCCTTCTGTCCGTGCCTGGACGCGAACTTGTCACCTATCTCGGGAACCCTGTAGGATCTGACCTTAACCTTGACCAGCTTCGTCCCCTCAGCCGTCTCGGTCACGAACACGGTGTCCACGACGCCGCTCTCCGTCGGACGCATCGAGATGGACGTGTCCCTCCTGGACGGGCCCTTAACCTCGAAGCTCCTGAACTCCTCCAGGAACCTGGGTGGGCTCGTCCTGCCTATCAGGACGTCTCCGCCTCCCACCTCGGCCTCTACTGCGACGAGGCCGTCGGCTTCGAGGAACCTGTACGCCTTGCTTCCGTGGTATCCCCTTATGCCCGGCTCGGGGATCGTGAACTCGTCCCTGGCTCCTCCGAGGTAGTGGCGTCTCTCGGCCTTGTATATTCGGAAGAACGTGGAGTGTCCGAGACCCCTCTCTATCGAAGCCTTGTTGAAAACTATGGCGTCCTCCATGTTGTAACCCCTGTACGTGAGGACGGCCACGACGAAGTTCTGCCCGACCGGCCTGTCGTCGAACCCTATGACCTCCATCGGCTTGGTCACTACGAGGGGCTTCTGCGGGTAGTGGAGCAGATGAGCCCTCGTGTCACACCTCTCGAAGAAGTTGGCCGCATACAGGCCTGCAGCCTGCTTGGCCATGGCCGCCTCGTAGGAGTTCCTGGGGGAGTGGTTGTGCTCTGCGTACGGGATTATGGACGCCGTCACGCCGAGTATCGTGTACGGGCATATCTCCATGTGGGTGTGTTCAGGCGTGAGCTCCTCCTGGTTCAGGGCTATGTAGGCGTTCTCCTCCTCCTCGGCGTCGAGGAACTCGACTATGCCCCTCTTGACAAGGTCCCTCCACGTCCACCTGCCCGTTTGGAGGTACTTTATGTGAACCTTCTTGAGCCTGAGCTTACCCTTGTTGACCACGAGGAGGGGTCTCCTGATCCTACCCTCGTCGCAGTTCACGTATATCTCCCTGAGGTGCTTGTAGTAGGCTATGTTGGCCTCGTGGCTTATCCTACCCCTCCTCCTAAGCTGCCTGAACTCCCTGACGAGCTCCACAGGCTTCGTACAGAACCCTATCGGCATCCCGTCGAGGAAGACCCGGACACCCCTGAGCCTGAGCTCCTCATCCGCCTCCTCGAACGGGACGACCCCAAGCTCGTACAGGACCTCCTCAACCTTCTTCGGGTCCGTCCCCTCGGATATGGAGGCCATCAAGGCAAGGTTCTTAACGAGGCCACAGTTGGCTCCCTCAGGAGTCTCGTTCGGGCAGAGCTTACCCCAGTGCGTCGGGTGGAGCTCCCTGGCCTCGAAGTTGGGCTGACCCCTGCTCAGCAGCGACTGAACCCTACGCAGGTGGCTTAGGGTTGCGAGTGTGTTCGTCCTGTCCAGAAGCTGGGTCATGCCAACCTTCCCACGCTTCCAGTTTCCCGTGGCGAGGGCGTGCTGCATGCGCATCGTGATTATCCCAGGCCTGACGGCCGCTGATACGAGTATGCTCTTCTTCCTCGTGGCCATCCGCTTGAACTGGTACTTCATGTCCTTGTAGAGGCTCCAGAACGCCAGCCTGAACAGCTCCGCCATCAGCTCCCCTGAAAGCCTGACACGCTTGTTCTTCAGGTGGTCCTTGTCGTCCTCCCCCCTGCGTCCGAGCTTGAGCTCTATGATCCTCCTCGCCATCTCCGCAAGGAATATGGCCTTGAGCCTCCTCACGTCGGGCGTCTTGCCCAGGTGTGGGAACAGGTTTCTGTCTATCACCATCTCGGCACGCTTTATCCTGAACTCCTTGACCTGCCCGTATGCGACTCGGTTCCCTATGAACAGGATTGCGTCTCTGATCGTCCTGACGGCCACAGCCCTCTCGAAGGAGGGCTCGAGCTCGTCCTGGATTTCAGGGTCCGGCGAGACTAGCTCGGCTATCTCCCTGTCGGTCCTGACTCCGAGGGCCTTCATCAGTATGACGAACGGTATTGGCGTCGGGACGCCTGGTATGGAGACCTCTATGGCGTACTTGGGGGGCTTCATGTTCACCTCTATGCCAGCCCTGAAGCCCACCGTGGATGAGAAAACCTTGGCCCTGTAGACCGGCAGGACGCCCCTCCTGTCTATCTCGACGAGAATCCTGTTGGGGGCCAGGTCCTCGAGGGCTACGATCACCCTCTCGGAGCCGTTGATTATGAAGTACCCTCCAGGGTCTTTCGGGTCCTCCCCGTGGGCTATCAGCTCCTCCTCGGAAAGGCCTGACAGAAGGCAGTAGTCGGACTTGACCATTATGGGCAGGTTCCCTATGTGAACCCTCTCCGTCTTCCTCCTACCGCCGTCTATGAACGTTATGTCCAGGTAGAGGGGGGCCGAGTACGTGAGGTTCCTAATCCTACACTCGTTCGGGTATATCTTCCTGACCGTCCCGTCCACTTCCACGATCTCAGGCTCGCCCACGTATATCTTGCCGAACTTGACGAGGCATATCCTGTCCCTGAGCTCCAGCTCCATCGTCTTTATGTCGTCTATGACCTCCTGCAGCTTGTTCCTGACGAACCTGTTGTAGGATTCTATGTGCTGCCTGGCGATTCCGTTCTCGAAGAAGGCCTTCATTACAGTCCAGAGTTCCTCATCCGTGAACATCACATCTCACCCAACTTTGCTCCAGCTTCGAGCATACCGGGGCTCTTCCCCCTCAACAAACCACCTTCTCAAAAGTCATGGCTCTTACTATATGCAGAGTTTATAAATTTTGCTCAACGGCCCCAAGAAACTTTAATAGGGTTGATTAAGGAAATGAAGTCGAAGGGGAGGAACATGGTATCAGCGGCGGAGAGCAGCATGGTCATGCGAATCCTGGAGGAGAGGCTTGGAAAGCCGGTCCTGATAAGGCTCAAGAACGGAAGGAGCTTCAGAGGGATACTCCACGGGTTCGACCAGCACGTGAACCTCGTCCTGAAGGATGCGGAGGACGTGACGGAGCCGAACGACGTGAAGAAGCTCGGGATGATAGTGCTGAGGGGGGACAACGTCGTCATAATATCCCCGTCCTGAACGTGGGGTGAGGGGCTGTGCCGAGCAAGTTCATAAGGCCTGGAAACAAGGTCGTCCACATAAGGTGCCGCAGGTGTGGTAGGAGGGCGTACCACGTGAGGAAGAAGGTGTGCGCCGCCTGTGGGTTCGGCAGGTCTAAGAAGATTAGGAGGTACAGCTGGCAGAACAAGAAGGTGAACAGGGTCAGGATAAAGTAGGGTTTTCACCCCCTGTAGGGTTATAGAGCGTCCTGAAGAACCCCTTCCCTCGGCTGCAGGAACCTGAGCGTCGACCTCGCTTACGTTCGTAAACAGGCTTTCCACCAAACTTCTGGCGGCCGCTATGCAGACCACAGCCACAGATAATATAGCCTCACAGCCGTATCGTTTAGGTGGTGTAGCGGTTTGGGGTGTGGAAACCCGTTCGGCGATGAAAGGAGTATGAAGGTGGTCGTCGTCGCACACTGCATACTGAACCACAACACGAAGGTCGCAGGCCTCTCGACGAGGGAGCGTATGGACGCCTCCAAAAGGCTTGTTGAACTCTTAATCTCCCAACACGTCGGGATAGTCCAGATGCCGTGTCCAGAGTTCACGTACCTCGGACCGTTCAGGCCTAAGCAGACCAAGAGCCAGTACGACAGCGTGGGCTTCAGGAGGCACTGCAGGTCCATAGCGGCTCAGGTTATGGACGTGGTCGAGAACCTACACCACGCAGGCATAGAAGTCCTCTGCATAATCGGCGTCGAGGGGAGCCCCACGTGTGGGGTTTCGTGGACCAAGGTCGGAGTGGGTGGGGGTAGGCGGGTCAGGGGTATGGGCATACTTTTCGAGGAGCTCCAGGCCGAGGAGGCCAGGAGGGGTTTGAAGCTGAGGTTCCTGGGGCTTCCGGAGACCCCGAAGTACGGGAGCCTCGAAGAGTTCCTCAGCGAGGTTAGGTCCCTCTTAGGAGCTCCAAAACCCTCTCCTTAAGCCTGCAGAAAGAGCAGACGTCCCGGCTGGTGGGGAAGCCGCACACCCTGCAGCTCCCGACCTCACCGGCCTCCTGCCCGTAGACTTCGAGGAGGGCGGGCTTCAGCTTCTTCAGGTAGAACCTCATGAAGCCAAGCCTTATTCCAGGCCTGATGTCCTCCACGTGGCCGAGCATCTCCTTCAACCCCAAGACCTTCTCAACCCTGTAGGGACACGGAGAGGAAACAGGTGTGATGCCGGAGAGCCTACAGTACTCCCCGGTCTCGAACGAGGAGACCTCGTACAAGGGCTTAACCTTCCTGACGAGCTTGGGATGCCTCTCCTCCAGCACAGGCCCACCCCTGAGAAGCTGGTCCAGGCTACCCGTCAGGATGTTGTGGAGCGTGTAGGCGGACTCGTCGTCGAGTGTGTGGCCCGTCGCGAGGCAGGTGGCCTCCAGCTCCAACGCAGCCTCGTTCAGCACGTACCGTTTGACAAGCCCACAGGAGGAGCACACCGGTCTGCCGAGCTTCGGCTCCAGCCTGGCCAAGTCGTCGACCGTGAACCCGTGCTTGGACTTCAGGTCGTAGACGTTGAGCTCCAACCCGAGGTTCTCGCAGGCTTCCTCGCACGTCCTGAGGCACTCCTCAGAGTACCCGGATATCCCGAGGTCTATGAACATGGGCAGCACTTCCACGCCGTCGAGCTTCGAGACAGCGTGCAACAGCGTGAGGCTGTCCTTACCGCCTGAGACGGCTACGAGGACCCTGTCGCCTTCCCTGAACATACGGAACTTCTCCACGGTCTTCAGGACACGGTTCTCGACGTACTCCAGGAAGTGCTCCCGACAGAACGACGCCCTGGCGTACCTGAGCCTAACCACAGCCCTGCGGCCGCAGCGTATGCACCTGGCCATCAAGACCTTAAGGGAGCAGGGAGCCTAAATAAACCGTCGCCTGAAACGTTTTTAGGAGACGCCGAGGAGGAATCCACGGCGATGATGACAAAGCCCCTCTGACGGGGTGAAGAAGATCTTGAGTGCTGAGCC
>CBFDTC010000030.1:0-13391 GCA_965612785.1 Candidatus Bathyarchaeota archaeon | reverse complement strand
CCTGGTAGTACAGCCAGGTCCAGTATGCACGGCTGTCACCCGTGCGACCCGGGTTCAAATCCCGGCCAGGGCGCCAATCACCTTTTATCCCCATTCATGTTGATGAACGGGTTTTTGACGAAACCTTTCTGCTAAATCACTCCGTTTGACTTGCTAACTTTACTGCTGTTGTTAAAAACTTTATAACCCCCTAGAGACAGAAATCACAATTGATGAAGAAGGAGGTTCTGCTATCAATATCGATCGTTCTGTTGCTACTGCTACCCATAACGGCTACCAACTTCACACCTGCCTCCGCTGAGGAGATACCGATCGGGGGGACGCTGAGGGTTGGTGTGGGCCACATGCTGGAGAGCCTGACGGTTGGACACGAGTTCTGTTGGTCTGACGAAGGTTGCTTGATAAACTGTCTCATCTATGATCAAGTTGCGTTCATGGCTCCATACACGGGTGAAGGAGGGTACGAGTGGGCTCCGAGGCTGTGCTACAAGTGGGAGCGTAGCGAGAACGGGACTGTGTGGACGCTGTACATTGCACCCAACGCCACCTGGCATGACGGAACTCCCGTGACTGCCGAGGACGTGGCCTTCACCGCCATGTACCTTCCGAGGCTGGGTTGGTGGAACGAGACTGACACGGACTGCAAGAAGGCTGAGGTCATAGACGACCACACGGTGAGGATTACGCTGAAGAGGCCTTGGCCTGACGTGCCGCTCTGGTGGCTTCCGGTACTGCCGAAGCACATATGGTGGCCCTACAGGACCAACCTCACGTACTACCCGAACACCGACGCCATAGGCTCTGGTCCGTTCAAGCTCAAGGACTTCAAGCCTGGCGAGTACATAGTGCTCGAACGGTACGAGAACTACCACGGAACGGGCCGTAAGGCGTACGTGAACCAGATAGTAATCATAGCCTACGGTAGCGAGGAGGCTAGGATAATGGCCCTCAAGAAGGGTGAGATAGACATGGCCGACGACTTGACTGTGGCGGCCGCTCTGGAACTCAACAGAACAGCCTCTAAGGACATAAAGGTGATCGTCGCCCCCGGAGACGGTGTTAACTGGCTCAACTTCAACCTGATGATGGAGGGAACGCTTGGAGACGTCTTGAGGGACGTGAACTTCAGGAAGGCGGTCGCCTACGCCATAAACAAGACGGAGATAGTCGACACGGTCTACCTCGGCTACGCCACCCCGATAGACAGCCTCGTCTACGCTGAGCTCCCAGAGCACAACCCCAACCTACCGCAGTACGAATGCGACCCTGAGAAGGCTAAGTCCATACTAGACGCGGCTGGCTACATAGACACGGACGGAGATGGAATAAGGGAGGCGCCGGACGGAACGCCACTCGAGTTCAAGCTGGTCGTCGCGGAGCCCTGGACCGACCTGTTCAAGATAGCTCAGGTAATTAAAGGAGACCTCGCCAAGGTTGGCATAAAGGTAGACATCGTGGTGGTTGACGAGGGGACCTGGTGGGACTATGCGTTCTGGCCTGAGGAGAGCCCGTACCACATGACGCTGTACGAGGAGTACCCGAGCCCGCAGTTCTGGTGGGTATACTACATGTTCATCAGCATGGAGGCCGGTGGCAGGGGCAACAACATAGGTGGATACTCGAACCCAGAGTTCGACAGGATATTCAGGGAGTACGAAGAGACACTCGACCCGGAGAAGAGGAAGGAGCTGATGTGGAAACTCCAGGAGATATTCTCTGAGGATCTACCAGCCGTAACGCTAGTCAGGCCCAACGTGTTCGGGGCGTACAGAATCGACAAGTTCGAGGGCTGGAGGTACGGCCTGAACGGCCTGTGGGGCTGGTACGACGATTGGACCTTCTACAGCGTCCACCTCAAGCCCGGAGTCGCCCCACCTCCCACCCCAGAGAAGCCGACGACCTACTATTGGTGGATAATAGGCGGAGCCGTGGCGGCTGTCGCTGCCGTTGTGGTGTTCCTGCTAGTCAAGGCAAGGTTTATAAAATCATAACCTTCCATCTTTTTTTGTGAATGCGTACTGGAGGTTCCTTATTAAGAAGGCTTTAATAACCATTTTGACCATTTTCGTAACTCTTACTGCAAACTTCTTCATCTTCAGGATTATGCCGGGAGATCCTGCCAAGCTTCTGCTCAACGACCCGAGGCTGAAGAAGGAGAACATAGAACTCGTCAAAAAGCAGCTCGGGCTGGACAAGCCCCTATGGCAGCAGTACCTCATATACATGAAGGAATCTTTTAAAGGGAATTTTGGGATATCGTTCGTGCATAACGTACCCGTCTCCCAGATAATAGCTCAAAGACTGCCTCAAACCCTGCTCCTTCTCAGCGTGGCCATAGCCATATCCACAGTGGTAGGCATAGCCGTCGGGGCCATATGCGGCTGGAAGAGGGGATCCAAGCTCGATGCAGCCCTACTGACGGCCTCGCTCATATCCTACATGGTACCGACCTTCTGGATAGGGATAGTTCTCCTCATGGTGTTCAGCCTCTGGCTCGGTTGGTTCCCTGTCGGTGGCATAACAACGATCGGAGGTGGAGCTGGCATACCCAGGTGGCTCGACGTACTCAAGCACATGTTCCTCCCGACGGTTGCTCTGGTCCTCTGGTACGCGGGTGAGTACGTCATACTGATGAGGGGTTCCATGCTCGATGTGATGAAGGAAGACTACATACTGACCGCCAAGGCTAAGGGTCTCAGGAGTCTAACGATACTCAAAGATCACGCAGTCAGGAACGCCCTCCTACCCGTCGTGACGCTCATAGCCCTCAACATAGGGTGGATGGTCGGCGGATGCATAGAGGTGGAGGTGGTCTTCTCCTGGCCTGGCATGGGCAAGCTCATATACGATGCAGTCCTCAAGAGAGACTACCCAGTCCTCCAGGGATGCTTCGTGATAATCACGATCACCGTGATCCTTGCCAACCTCATCGCCGACCTTATATACGGGTACATAGACCCGAGGATTAGGAGGGGGACGATGTGAAGAAGTTGAAAGGCTTCATAAAAGAACTCCTCTCAAACAGGTATGGCCTAGCAGGTGTGATAATACTTGTTCCCTACGTAATCCTGGCAATATTCGCCCCGTTCCTCACGCCCTACGGACCTTACGAGATGGGAGGGCTTAAGGAGGTGCTTCTTCCACCGTGTAAGGAGCATATACTGGGTACGGATGACATGGGCAGGGACGTGTGGAGCCAGCTCGTCTACGGAGCGAGGGTCTCCATGACAGTCGGGTTCCTAGCCGCCGCCTTCGGAGTTCTCCTAGGCACGTTCGTGGGCCTCCTGGCGGGGTTCTACGGAGGAGTCGTGGATGAGGTTCTGATGAGGATAACAGATATGTTCCTCGTCATGCCGACCCTTCCGCTGATGATAGTCTTGGCAGCCGTCCTGGGTCCGAGCATATGGAACATCATACTCGTCATAGCCGTGACAGGCTGGCCTGGAACGGCTAGGGTCATAAGGTCGCAGGTTCTGTCCGTGAAGGAGAGACCGTTCTTCGAGGCCGCTGTGTGCATAGGGGAGGGCGACCTCGGCCTCATGTTTTTTGAGGTGCTTCCGTGCGTGCTTCCGATAGTGTTCGCGGAGTCCGTGCTGTGGGTTGCCGACGCCATATACAGCGAGGCCGTGCTGAGCTTCCTCGGCTTGGGAGACCCGACCCACATAAGCTGGGGTATGATGCTCAACTTCGCCTTCTCCTCGGGCGTGATGGCCAGGGCCTGGTGGTGGGTCTACCCGCCTGGAATGTCGATAGCCTTCGTCGTCTTGGGGTTCACGTTCATAGGCTCAGCCATAAACGAGATAGTGTCTCCGAAGTACAAGGAGGTTTAGGCGTCTACACGAGGTGGCAGGCGACCCACCTGCCAGGTTCAACCTCCCTGAACTCGGGCTCCTCCTTCTTGCAGACGTCCTCGGCCTTCGGGCACCTCGGGTGGAACCTGCATCCGCTCGGTAGGTCTATCGGGCTGAGGGGCACCTCCCCCTTTATGGGTATCTCCCCTATCTTCACCTTCGGGTCTGGGACGGGTATTGCCTTTATCAGGGCCTTCGTATACGGGTGGAGGGGCTCGTCTATCACCTTCACAGTAGGGCCTAGCTCGACTATCTTCCCCAGGTACATCACCGCCATCCTACGGCAGATGTACTTGGCCGTGGCCAGGTCGTGGGTGATGTACAGGAAGGATATTCCCATGTCGTCCCTCAGCTTCAGCAGGAGCCTGAGTATTCCAGCTCTTATCGAGACATCGAGCATCGAGACGGGCTCGTCCGCGACGATAAACTTCGGCCTCAACACTATGGCCCTCGCTATGGCAACCCTCTGCCTCTGTCCTCCACTCAGCATGTGCGGATACCTGTTCATGAACTCTTCCGGAGGCCTCAGCTCAACCTCCTCCAAAGCCTTTATTATCAGCTCCCTCCTCTCCTCCTCGCTGTTGGCGAGTTTGTGTATCTTTATGGGCTGCTCAATAGTCTTAGCCACCGTCCTCCGAGGGTTGAGCGACTCGTAGGGATCCTGGAATATCATCTGCATGTATCTTCTGTAGGGCTTGAACTCCCTCTTGCTCAGCGAGAATATGTTCACACCCTCGAAGTACGCCTCTCCATCCGTCGGCTCTATCAGCCTCAGTATCGTCCTACCGGTCGTCGTCTTACCGCATCCACTCTCGCCGACGAGGCCGAATATCTCACCTTTGTCTACTGTGAAGCTTACACCGTCGACGGCCTTGACGAAGCCGCTCTTACGGCTGAAGAACCCCACCCTGACGGGGAAGTACTTCTTCAGGTTTACGACTCTGAGCAGTTCCTCACTCAATCCTCCATCACCCGTAGAGGTGGCAGGCGACTATCCTGCCCTTCTCGACCTCCACTGGGGTCGGCTCCTCCTTCTTGCATACGTCCATCACCTTCGGGCACCTCGGGTGGAACCTGCATCCTGGAGGCGGGTTTATCAGGTTCGGAGGGGCCCCGGGGAGGCTTACGAGCTCCATGCTCTTCGAGGATATGTTCGGGAAGGCCCTTATGAGACCTTGGGTGTACGGGTGGAGGGGCTCCTCGAAGAGCGTGTATACGTCCCCGAGTTCGACTATCTTCCCGGCGTACATTATCGCCGTCCGGTCGCAGAAGTCGGCTATCATCGAGAGGTCGTGGGTTATGAGTATGAACGAGAGGTTGAGCTTGTGCTTCAGTTCCTCCAACACCTTCATCACCTGGGCCTGGACTATGACGTCCAGCGCCGTGGTGGGCTCGTCGGCTATCAGGAGCTTGGGGTTGCATGCGAGGGCCATGGCTATCATCACCCTCTGCTTCATCCCCCCGCTGAACTCATGGGGGTAGTCCTTAACCCTGGATGGGTCTATGTTAACGAGCTCCAGGAGCTTCTTAGCCCTGTTCCAAGCCTCCTCATCCGACACACCGGGCTCATGCTCCTGTATGGCCTCCACAATCTGCTTGCCCACGGTCAGAACCGGGTTAAGGGCGTTCATGGCCCCCTGGAACACTATGGATATCTCCTTCCACCTAACCTTACGGAGCTCCTCCTCACTCAACTCAAGCAGGTTCTTCCCGTCGAACAATATCTCTCCGTCCACTATCCTGCCGGGTGGGGGAACGAGCCTCATTATCGACAGGGCGAGCGTGGACTTCCCGCAACCCGACTCCCCGGCCAGGCCGAGGGCTTCACCCCTCTCCACGCTTATCGAAACGTTGTCGACGGCTTTCACAACTCCCCTCTTGGTGTAGAAGTAAGTCTTCAAGCCCTTGACTTCAAGAAGAGAGCTTCCCCCACCCATACCAAATCATTACCCCTCGGCGACGATATAAAATTAATTACATGCAACAAACCGAGCTAAACCCTCTCTGGCTCCAATCCCCTGGCTCCGAACTCCCTGCAGGCTGAGGTAAGTATCTCGGCGCATTTCACAACCTCGCTCAGGCTGACCCTCTCCTCGCTTGAGTGTCCGTGCTCTATCCTTCCAGGCCCGAATATGACGGATGGAATCCCTCCCTTGAAGTACAGGGTGTTGGCGTCCGTCCAGCTTCCGACGAACGCATATCCACCTCACCCAGAACGCTCTCCTTCTGTCTGGACCATCAAGCCTAACTATAGGCTTGTCGACCAACTCGCCATGAAAGTCCCGCCGTCGGTTGCAGCGAAGCTCACAGAAACGAAGACGCTCAATAGAAGTTAGACAGCACTAAAAAAAGGACTGTATCAAACGCTTTGCTATAGTTCTCCTCTAGAATAAAGTATATATGTTCCCTGCATGTAGTACCTTGGGAAAGTTGAGGGGATAGGATGAGAGTACTCGTCCTCGGCGGATACGGCGCCGTGGGCAACGTTATCTGCAGAGACCTTGCAAAGCATCCCAACATCGATGAAGTTGTCTGCGCTGGCAGAAACCTTGAGAAGGCTGAGGCCTTCGTAAAGAGGTACAGAAACGAGAAGATCTCAGCCATGAAGGTAGACCTATTCGACGTTGAGGGCCTTCAGAAAGCCGTGAAGGGCTTTGACATCGTGATAAACGCCGTGGACTACAGGTTCAACCTAAGGGTCATGAAGGCCTGTGCCGACGCGGGGGCTAGTTACCAAGACCTTGCGTTCGGTAGGTCCTACGAGACGATGAAGCTGACGATGGTTGAGGCTTACAAGAAGCAGCTGGAGTTCGACGAAGCCTTCAAGGAGAAGGGTCTCGTCGCCCTGATGAACACGGGTGAGGACCCAGGTATATCCAACCTACTGACGGGCTACGCAGCCGACCACATGGACCACCTCTACGAAGTGAGGATAAAGGACTGCGATATCATAGATTCCGCTGAGCCCATATCGGTATGGTCTCCGAGGCTACTCTGGTTCGACATGATTGACAAACCGAAGGTCTACGAGAATGGTGTGTACAAGGAGCTTGAACCATTCAGCGGAGAGGAGGTGTACAACTTCCCTGAGCCTCTGGGTCCACAGCCATGCTACCACCACGCCCACGAGGAGGTTATCACGATGCCCTTCCACCTCAAGGACCTGAGGTACGTTGAGTTCAAGATGGGTGGACCGGACATGCCCTTCGCCAAAGCCGTCTACGACTACGGCCTCGTCAGCACAAAGCCCGTCAAGGTTGGAGACGTCGAGGTTGCGCCGTTCGAGGTGTTCATAGCCGTCAGTCCTCCGACGATAAGGCCCCACGAGGTCGAGGAGAAGATAAAGAAGGGGATACTGAAGGAGGAGATAGCCTGCATACTCGTGGACGTTAAAGGTGAGAGGAAGGGTAAGGAGGTTGAGGCAACTTACTACTCCATCCTGAGGCTCACTGAGGTCAACAAGCTCATGAAAGACACGACGGCCACCTCATACTTCGTCGGTATAGGAGCCGCTGTGTTTACAGAGGCTTTAGCCGAAAACAAGCTGAAGAGCAGGGGCGCAGTCTCACCGGAGTGTCTGACGAAGGAAGAGAAAGAGGCTCTGATAAGGAAGCTGGAGGAGAAAGGAATAGTTATAAAGAAGATCGAGCATACAACGATCTGAGAAAGGGTGGTGTAGCCATCACTTGAGTCGGGTGTTACCCGGACCAAAAAGTAAGGAATACTTAGAGAGAGCTAAGAAATTCTTCGCCGGTTGGGGCAGACCAGAAGCGTTGGAGGAGGCCCTAGCCTTCTCGCCTTTCATCGTCAAGGAGACCAGAAACGCCCTGTTCATAGACGTGGACGGTTACGAGTACATAGACTTCATGAGCGGATGGGCTTCCAACAACGTCGGGAACGTCCACCCAGAGGTGTTGGAGGCGGTCGTAGAGGCGCTGAAGGAGGTCGGCTTCTGCTACAACCACTACCTGGCCGTAGAACTCGCCGAGAAGCTTGCGGAGGTGACGCCGAAGAACTTAACAAGAGTAAGGTATGAGGTCAGCGGAACCGAGGCCGCTGAGGGCGCCGTCTCGTTCGCCCTGGCCTACACGAAGAGGCCTGCCATCATAAGCTTCATAGGCCAGTTCCACGGAGACTCGATAGGTGCGAGGCTCCTCGGCTCAGTCACCCCGGACAGGAAGAGGTACTGCGAGGCGCTGTACGGGAGCGGAGTCCTCTTCGCCCCCTACCCCGTCAGCTTCAACATACCGGGCGGAATGTCGTACGAGGAGTACGGCGAGTTCTGTCTCGACTTCATCGAGCGTCAGATACTGAAGAACATACTCACGCCTGACAGGATAGCCGGCGTCCTGCTCGAGCCTATGATGGCTGAGGGTGGGAACTGGATACCGCCCGCCAACTTCATACGCGGCCTTAGGAAGATGTGCGACGAGTACGGGTGGGTTCTGATAGACGACGAGGTGCTGACGGGGGTAGGGAGGACTGGGAAGATGTGGGGCATAGAGCACTACGGGGTGGACGTTGACATACTCGTCACGGCCAAGGGCCTTACGGGTGGTCTGATACCGATAGGGGCTGTGGTGGGCTCAGAGGAGGTTATGGGTGAGACGGTCGCCTACTCCGGCTCGACGTTCGCCGGTTGTCCAGCTGGGTGCGCTGCGGCCATAAAGACGTTCGAGATAATCGAGAGGGACAGGCTTCTCGAGAGGGCTACGAGGCTTGGTGAGAAGGCGCTTAAGAGGATGAAGGAATGGGTGGACGACTACAAGCTCGTCGGAGACGCTAGGGGTATAGGCCTCCTGCTTGCCATAACGATAGTGGACAAAGACGGTAAGGAGAGCAAGAAGCTCGCAAGGGAGGTCTACATAGAGGCGACGAGGCAGGGCGTCAGGGCCATATGGGACGACGAGCCCCACATAAGGATATATCCACCCCTGACGATAAGCGAGGAGCTCTTCGACCGCGGTCTCACCATGATAGAGAACGCTGTGAAGATCGTCGAGAGGAGTCAGTAGCGTAAGAAGGACCTAAACCAAACTCTTTTTTATTAAAAATTGGAAAAATTGTTTAGTTAAGATCCATGCTCATCTCTGTCTTCACTTTTATCGGAGGTCTGAACGCCCCTATCCTCTTTACGAACTCTAGCCTCTCCTCGCGTGTAAGCTCCTCCGGGAAAAGCACACCCCTCGACTTTATCGAACCGTCTACGACCATCTTGGCCGCCGTGTATGCGCATAGGCTCGTGACGTAGGAGGTCTCGTTGGCCAGGGGTACGGCCTCAACTATCTCTCTTATCGGCGGTATGGGTGAATACGACCTTACCACGCACCTCCTCCCGTCCTTGAGGCCCTTAACCTCGACGAGAACCGTCCCTTTAACCTCCCTTATCAGTCCCCTCTCAACGTACTCCCTGAGCTCCTCGCCCGTTATCGGCCTCGGCAGGAACTTCAGGATGAGCCTCGCGGGGTCCACCTCCACGTCGTCTATCCTAACCTTTCTGCCCCTTACCATGGCATCCTTGTAGAGTATGCCCATCCTGTAGAGAGTGCAGAGAAAGTCCATCTCCTCTCCTCCCATCTTGACGATCACGCGCCTCACACCCTTGACGGACTTGGAGACCGTGAAGACCTCCTCGTGCGGGTGGGCGTACACCCTGACCTTCCCCACCCCAGGGAGTTCAACCACCTCGGGCTCCGAGAAGGGCTCCAGGTACTTTATCTCTCCGTCCTCGTAGACCATCGGAGCTCTCGTGCAGTCATCCAGGAATATTTCCGGAGACCAAGTCGTATACACAACGTCGGACTCCTCTCTCCCGCCTAGAAGTATCCTAACCTCCTCCACCCCGTCGAGCTCGTCCGCCGCGAGTCCTACCACAACGTCCGTGAGGCCCGGTGAGACTCCGAACGCCACTAAGGCCGTGAGGTCCTCCGACCTAAACTTCTCATGGAGGCCGATTATCTTCTCAAAGTCTCTGTACTCAAACGCCATGTCAAGGTAGTTTGTTCCGGCTTTTAGGGCAGCCTCCATCAGCTTTAGGTTGAACTTAACCGGAACGGCATTCACAAGTATATCCACGTCCTCGGCGAGCTTAGACAAGGTCTCTACGTCTTCGGCTGAAACTACGTGTGTCTCGGCCTTCCTATAGAACTTCATGCAGTAGTCCAAGGTTCTCCGGTCTATGTCTGTGAGCTTGACGAGCTCCATGTCTTCGTCTCTGTCGAAGAAGTAGGCTATAACCCTCCCCTGCGCTCCAGAGCCCACGATTAACGCTTTCGAGCCCAAACAGTCCACCTCTTTCAAGCATTTCATCACTCTATCAAGGTTTCTCTTATAACGATTTTCCTGAACTTTACCGGAGCTCCAGCCCTAGCCATCCTTCTGAGAAACTCCCTAGGGTCAAGACATTCGGGGGCTATGACCCCGCTCTCGCTCCTACCCTCGACGCACATCTTCGCCCCAACGACTGCCGGGAGGGCGACCCCTATCAACTCCGTCCCGAACCTCCTGAAGAGCTCAAGCCTCTCCTCGACGGAGGGAACGTGCGGCCCCCTTATCAGCCTGTACTCGACGCTGCCTTCCTCGTCCTCACCCCTCACTATGATGACCGTGCAGTAGACGTAGTCCGGCGGTCTTGACTTTATGGTCTCCTCGCTCTCCGTCAGGAATTCGTTCACGGGGGGCTTGACGAGCTTCAGCAGGACATCTCTGGGAACGACTTTGACTCCCCCAACCTCTACCGGCTCGTTGCTGGCGAACCCCATGTTCCCGAGCACCACCGCTATCTCATCCACGACGTTCTTGTAGTCCACGTACCTAATCCCCTTGCCTATAAACCTCGGAATCGTGACGCACTCCTCGTGGTCCACGAGGGCGAGTGTACACCTTCCGACCGGCTCCGGGAAGACGTACTCCTCGACCCCGCTGCAGGGCGGGTAACGCTTGTACCCTCCATCTTCGAACACCACGGCTGGGCTAGAACGGTAGAGAAGGGCAACCTCAGGGGACCACCCCGGATTCCACGTCTTGACGACCTTCTCCTTCCTGACGGGGGCCTCGCCGACCCTAAACCTAACTTCGTGTACGCGTTCAAGCTCGTCACACAAGTACCTGGCGAGGACGTTCGTGAGACCTGGAGTGGCCCCGCAGGATATTAAGGCCGTGAGGCCAGCCCTCTTCCACTCCTCGTCCATCTCAAGCTGCTTGCCGACCATGTAGTCTATCGGGTGGAGGTCCAAGTCGGGCCCTGAGGCCGTGTCCACGTAGTGGGCACCACACTTCAGAGCAGCCCTCATCACGTTCAGGTTAAACCTCGGCAGGGTCAGGTTTATGACCACATCCACACCCTTCGCGGCCTCCACGAGGCTGTCGAGGCTGCTGGCATCCACGCGCTTTGGAACAACCTTCTCGCTCCCTATCCTGTCGGCGACTCTCTTAGCTAGGTTGAGGTTTATGTCTCCGAGGATTATCTCAGAAACGTCTGAATCCCTAGAAAGTATGGATGCACAAGGCCCTCCCTGAGCTCCGGCACCGACCACCAGAACTCTCACAACAAGCCGCCTCAGGTATCAGATTAATCCAGTTTACCATTAAAACTTTTGTATAGGACCTAACAGCCGGCAAACGAGGTGTTTGTCGTGAAAAAGGTCAGGGAAGACGTGTATGCCTCGTCTTCGAGAGGAGACATTTTATAAACCTTTTGGTCGAACCTGGTTTTGAATGGGGAGTGGAACTTTTTTCGAAAAGCTGAAGACAACGGAGTTCGAGGAACTTAAAACTTTCATGGAGAGGACGAAAAGGTCCTTCGAGGTACACCAGAAGGCCTGTAAGGTCTCTCCGATGGGTGTGAACAGCAGCATAAGGTTCCTACCACCGCACATGCTCTATCCACTGTACGTAGATAGGGCTAAGGGGTCTCGGATTTGGGATGCAGACGGAAACGAGTACATAGACTACCAGCTTGGGTTCGGCGTTCTCATGGCCGGACACAACCACCCTAAACTCGTGCAGGCTCTCAAAGAGAGGCTGGATAGGGGTGGCATGACGTACGGTGCAGACCCCGTGGACGCATACGAGGTGGCTGAGGAACTCACGAAGAGGTTCAGGCTCGACATGGTCAGGATGCAATTGACAGGCTCGGAGGCAACCTGGATAGCGGTGAAGTTGGCAAGAGCCTACACGAACAGGGACAAGATCGTCAAGTTTGAGGGGTGTTACCACGGGTCGAACGACTACCTGTTCGTCTCGTATTACCCGTCCATAGCGCCTGCCATGCCCGTCAGGGAGTTCCACAGCCTCGGGGTCCCGTCCCACGTGTGGAGAGACACGCTCGTGGCAAGGTACAACGACCTAAACTCGGTCGAGTACCTCTTTAAGAAGTACGGCGACGACGTGGCGTGCGTGATAGTCGAGCCCGTGGCCATGAACATGGGGGTCGTACCGCCTGAGCCAGGGTTCCTGGAGGGACTGAGGAAGATATGTGACGAGTATGGAGCCGTCCTCATATTCGACGAAATAAAGACCGGAGCCAAGCTGGCCTACGGTGGGGCTGTCGAGTACTTCGGTGTGCAACCAGACCTCGTCACAGTGGCCAAGGCCGTCGCAGGAGGAGTCCCCTTCTCAGCCGTCGTAGGCAAAAGAGACATAATGGAGCTCATAGGGCATGGCATGGTCGCCCACGCTGGCACCTTCAACGCGAACCACCTCAGCGTGACGGCGGCTAAGGTAACCCTAAAGGAGATACTCACCCCGGATGTCTACGGTCCCACCAGGAGGCTCTCTGAGGAGCTCGCTAAAGGCTACCAGGACATACTCGACGACAAAGGCATAGACGCTGTGGTGCAGTGGATAGGCGTGAACGGACACGTATACCTGGGCGTCGATGAACCTGTCAAGGATTACAGGGGATACAGGAAGCAGGACTCAGACCTGTGGTGGACCATAGCATACGCTATGATGAACAGAGGTGTCATATTCGAGGTTCTGACCGCCGACGACCAGTGGACGATCTCAGTGCAACATACCAAGGAGGATGTTGAGAATACTCTGGAGACTTTCAAAGAGGTCGTCTCTAGGCTGACTAGATGAGGACCCTTCCCCACCCCACCTTCTTTAAACCTGTATCTCCTTCTCGGTCAGAGCCTCCTCGAAGATCCTCTTGAAGTAATCTGGGTCTATGTTGTAGTTTGAGCACAGTTTGGCTATGCTCTTTGCGTAGAACTTGAGGAGGTCCTCGACGACCGACTTTATCCACTCTGGTGACAGTCTCTCCCTAGGTGTGAGAAGGAGTATGAGCCAACGGCCCATGAAAGTGGGCTTGTACCACTTAACCCACCTCGCCCTCCCGTCTACGGTGACCTTCTCCATACCCTCCTCCAGTATCCCCGCGTCCACGAGCATCCTTAGGTACTTCAGCACAGACTTGTTCGAGTGAGGCTGGAGTTTGGAGACTATCTCCCTCTGGTAAGTCCTGTCCTCCAACCTCAACGTGCTCAGTATCTTCATCGCTATGTCCGAGCTGAAGGCTGAGGTTAGGACCCTGTA